>CANJQI010000003.1 GCA_947476215.1 Betaproteobacteria bacterium | reverse complement strand
TCGACAAAATAAGAAAAATCCTGAAAGATTGGCGCTTGTCGACAGCATGTTGGCGCCGATCTCTCATTCACCCACGCTGCTGACTTAACCACCCCAGCCGTATGGTCAAAATATCCATCGTCGCAGATCCCCGGAAAAACAACAGCGTTTATATTGCCGTGAATGCCGATTGTAGGCCGCGCTGAGCAAAAAAACAGCGGAATTTCTGAGCGCATGCCACGCGCCAACACCGCTGAAACGATCAGGCACAATGGCGCGCTGATGAAGCATACCGCCCCGCCACACCCCGGCTACGACGAAACGCTCAAGCTGCCTTGCCGTGATAGTAGCGCAGGAGTCCGCCAAGCCGTTCGTGACACTTGATGGCATCACCCGGGCGCAACTTCGCTTTCTGTAGAAATGGCTGTTCCCACCGGTTCCAAATTGACCACCCGGCCGATTGCGCATTGACCAGTGTTTGTCGAGTGCCGGTGGTGGTCAATAGCGATTGGCACAACCCGCCCAACTGATCAAATTGCAATCGGCGGTAACACACTTCGAATGTTCGACCACATTCGGGCAAACTCAGATTCATTCATTGGATAACCCGCGAGGCCTTAACCCCAACACAATGAGCCCTCACGGCCAATAGTTGGGTGACGTAATTGCGTCCCGACAGTTCGAATCCAATTCCGATACCCACTCTTTGCTATTTGTAGGATGGGCAAAGCGAAGCGTGCCCACGAGCGCCATGTAATAACTCTCGTGCGTTGTCGATTTTTCGGAAATGAAAAATTCCGAGAGTGTGTGCCACACGCGTTGTCCGCGTGGGCACAAAGGACGTGCCCACAGGGGGGGGGGGCTGTCGATTTTGCCGGTGTCGTATTACGGCGACAGTGAGTAGAGTGGGCAACTTGTTGGCCACGCGCGATGCTGCCATCCCGCAAAACCAGTGCAGGCCAAAGATTGGATTAGCTATTTTCCGGCATTGCATGTATAGTGAGCGCACCTTGACCCCGTCCTGGCACTTAAAATGGATGGAAATGGGTCAAGTTGCATCTGTCCCTGACCTCTTCGTTTCAGCTCCCTTCATCGAAAAGCTGCTTCAGCCACGGTTAGCGACGATACCCGTGCGTTGGCAGAAATTCTGACCGTTGCGCAAGTGGAATTCATTTGCGTGGCGACCGGACCGTCCCACATTGGATGGCCGGAATGAGGGCACCCGCCTCCAGTAGTTGCTCAAAGCTCAGTAGCGCGTCTTGATGACGAGCGACTTTTCCTGCCTGCGCGTTTGCTTTTTGCAGTACTCTGAGAAAGTATCAATCATGTCTTTTGAATCACTGAATCTGAATCCGAACATTGTGCAGGCTCTGACTGCATCGGGTTATACCGAACCCACGCCTGTGCAGACGCGCGCCATCCCGGAAGCAATTGCGGGCCACGATCTGATGTGTTCCGCGCCTACTGGGACGGGCAAGACCGCGGCCTTTGTGCTGCCCGCGCTGCAGCGTCTGTCGACCCCCGCCAAACCGGGCCGCGGCCCCCGTGTGCTGGTGCTGACACCGACGCGCGAACTTGCCTTGCAGGTCACCGCCGCCGTCAGCAAATACAGCAAGTTCATGTCGCGCGTGCGCACCGGCACGGTATTGGGCGGCATGCCCTATCCGCGACAGCGCAAGCTGCTGGAGTCGCCGCTCGACATACTCGTGGCTACGCCGGGCCGCCTCATCGACTTCATCGATCAGGGTAAAGTCGATTTTTCGCGCCTCGAACTGCTGATTCTCGACGAAGCCGACCGCATGCTCGACATGGGCTTTATCAAACCAGTTGAAAAAATATCGGCAGCAACGCCTGCCGGACGCCAGACACTGCTGTTCTCGGCAACACTGGACGGCGGCATTGCAACGCTCGCGAAACGCCTGCTCAAGCAGCCCAAGCTGATCGAGTGCGAAGCGACCAAGGAAAACCACGACAATATCGAGCAACGCCTGCACTATGTCGACGACGGCGGCCACAAACACCGCATACTCGACCATCTGCTGCGCAATGTCGATCTGACCCAGGCGATCGTATTTACCGCCACCAAGCACGGCGCGGACCGGCTTGCGGAAAAGCTCAACGATACGGGCCATGCAGCCGCGGCATTGCACGGCAACATGAACCAGTCGCAGCGTAACCGCACACTGGCCAGAATGCGCAGCGGCAACGTGCGCGTGCTGGTCGCCACCGACGTCGCCGCGCGCGGCATCGACGTGGCAACCATTACGCACGTCATCAATTACGACCTGCCCAAGGTTGCGGAAGACTATGTGCATCGCATCGGCCGTACCGGCCGCGCTGGCGCGAGTGGCATTGCGATCTCATTCGCGGCGCCGGATGAAGGTCATCAGTTGAAACAGATAGAGCGCTACACCGGTCAGCAGATTGCACGCCACACGATTGAAGGCATGGAACCCAAGATCAAACCGCGCAGCGGGGCGCCGAGCGGCGACCGTAAGCGTTTTGGCGATCCTCGCAAGCGCACGGGCGATGCCGGCAAACCGCGCCGTTTTGGCGGTGGCGGCGAATCTCGATGGAGTGCTGGCAGCCCCGGCGCCAATGCCGGCCGGCCGTCGCGTGATGGCGGCGCAAACCGCAGCCGGGGACGTGGCTAAGAGTTGCTGCTTTTTTAAAAACATAAAATGCCGGCGGCCCAGAGGCCGCCGGCATTTTTTTGAGTGCTATTTGACCAAATCCGGCGTCGACGCAGCCGAGGTTTGATACAGGCGCCGGCCTGTCACATCCCACACCGTCAATGCGACTTGTCCGTACTGGCAGTTGCCCGACATATATGTGACGATTGCGCCGGCGGCTATGCGATAGCGGTCTTTCTTGGGCATCGACAGGGGATTGCCTGCGCAATACGACCTGCGATTGTCGTTTACGCCGATAAACAGGACGCCCACATCAAGAGGTTCCGGTCCGTCATTGCGGACTTCGGCGCCCAACGGTATGCGCAGCAACTTGAGCGGCGGGGGCGCGGTATCGAGGGGACCGGATGCAACCGGCAGGATAGACGTGACTGACGGCTGCGGCAGCGACCGGGTTTGGACTGCCTCCTGCACGGTGGGTATGACCAATGCCGACGCCACTATGGTCATGGCCAATACGTCGAACGCCATGCGTGCCTGGCGCGGAACAAATCCGGCGGCGAACAGTACCAGCGCGCTCATGAGTGCCAGCGCAAATGGGAAAACGATGGCGATCACCACCAATGTTACGAGGAATCCACCCGCCTGGATGTTCAGGCTGTTGCTCAATGCCTGGGCGCATGGCGGGTAATACCGGTACGTCAGGTACGCGCTGATGCTCAGCGCAATGCCGCCTTCCAGCAGCCACAATATGGCACGCGTGGGCAGGCTCAAGCCAAGAATTGCGGTTCGTGCGTTCGACATGAGTTTGCTGATTTGGAAGTTTGGAACATTACATGGGGGGGGCGTGTTCAATTGCGATTGACGAAATCAGGGAACACCGTCATTGCAGCCGGAAATGATGCGCAAAGGTAAATTCGTCGGTGCGCGGGGCATAGGTGATGTTCTTTTTCATGGCCCAGGTCGCGACCTGATGATAAAGGGGAATAAGCGCCAAATCGCTGTAAGCCAGCGCACTTGCTTCGCGCGCCAACCCCTCACGGGTGTTTTCGTCTACGCTCGCAAGTGAGCGTTCGATCAGCAGATCCAGTTTCGGATTGCTGTATCGCGCCCAGTTCCACGCGCCGTGCCCCTTGTTGGCGTTAGTGGTGGCCACCAGCGACCGCAGCGCGAGGTCCGATGCGTAAGATCCCCAGCCCAGCAGGGCGAAACTGTAGTCGAGGTTGCGCATTTTCGGAAAATACACGCTGAGCGGGACGGCTTCGACCTTGGTCGAGATACCGACGCGCGCCAGCATTTGCGCCACGGTCTGCGCCACCTGTTCGTCATTGATGTAACGGTCGCTGGGCGCGGCGACGGTGAGCGCAAAGCCGTTTGGGTAGCCCGCTTCCGTGAGCAGTTTTTTCGCGCCCTCGGGATCGTAAGCTTCCGGCTTGAGCGCGGTGTTATGGCCGTAGACGGGCGCGGATACCAGGTTCGCGGTCGGGATGGCGAGGCCCTGCATGACCTTGTCGGCCAGCGCCTGGCGGTTGATGGCCTTGGAGATGGCGCGCCGAACGCGTATATCCATGAATGGATTTGACGCCAGCGGCTTGCCGGATTTGTCGGTGACCAGCGGTGGCTGTGTGCGGTGCTGATCCAGATGGAAGAATATGGTGCGCCACGATACGGTCTCGGCGATCCGGAAGCGCGTATCGTTGCGCAACCTGGTAACGTCGGCGCTCGGTATGTTTTCGATCGCATCCACATCGCCCGCCAGCAGCGCTGCGGTACGCACTGGGTCGCTGGGCAGAAACCGGAACGTGACTTTGTCCCACACGGGTTTTGCGCCCCAGTATGCGTCGTTGCGCGCGAGTTCCACGCGGTCGCCTGGCGTGTAACGCACAAACCGGAATGGCCCCGTGCCGCTCATCGCACGACCGCTGTCGAAAGCGGCATTGTTGGCGCCGGCGGCGGCTTTTTTCGAAACGATCTGTATCAGGTTCAGTTCCTGAGGCAGCGCGCCGTATGGCGTCGCGGTTTTCAGGCGTATGGTGTATGGATCGACGATGACTTTGCCGATTATGGCGCGAATATAGCTGGCGAATCCACCCGGACTGCCGGTAATGCCCAGCACACGATCGATCGAGAACGCCACGTCGTCGGCGGTGAATTCGGAGCCATCGTGAAACTTGACGCCGCGCCGCAGCTTGAACTCCCAGGTGGTCGGGTCGATTGCCTGCCATGATGTTGCGAGGCCGGGCACGAGGTGCAGTTTATCGTCCATGTGCGTCAGCGCGTCGAACACATGCCAGCCGATATTGATATTGGGTTGGGCCGCCAGGTAATGCGGGTCCAACGTCGTAACATTGGCGCTGGTTCCTATGGTGAGGCTTGCACCCCAGGCGGGGTTGAGCAACCCCAGCATGGCGAGCATCAGGCATGCGCGCACGGCGCGTAACGCGCAGCGTGTTATCGAGAATAAATGGTGGAGTTGCATGAAGGAGTGCATTTTCACGCAAGATGCCTGGCCGTAGCAACCTCGAAATGTCGCAACACCAGGTCACACCGTGGATTGACACACCGATCAGCCGCACCTATTCTGGACTTATGCACACAAACGCAGGCGATGGAACGGCCAGCATAAACTTGCTGCGCAAGCTCATAGCCTTTCCCACGGTGAGCCGGGATTCGAATCTTGAACTGATTCATTTCGTTCGTGATCTTCTGGCTGAGCAGGGCGCGGTCGTGCGCTTGACCTACGACGATGAAAAACGCAAGGCCAATCTGTTTGCAACGCTGGGGCCGAGTGACGAGCCGGGCATCGTCCTGTCGGGACACACCGACGTGGTGCCGGTGGATGGTCAGGCGTGGGACAGCAATCCATTCGATCTTGTCGAACGCGGCGGCAGACTTTACGGCCGAGGCGCGGCGGATATGAAGGGCTTTATCGCGGTCGCATTGGCATTGGCGCCGGAGATCGCGGGACGTAGATTGAAAGTGCCCTTGCATTTTGCATTCTCGTACGATGAAGAGGTGGGGTGCACGGGCGTCGGACATCTGATTTCGGATCTCGCGCACGCCGGAATAAAACCATTGTCGTGCATCGTCGGAGAACCCACGCTGATGCAGCCGGTGATCGCGCACAAGGGCAAGCATTCGTACCGGTGCACGGTGCGTGGTTACTCGTGCCATTCGGCGTACGCGCCACAAGGTGTGAATGCGGTCGAGGCCGCTGCCGAGGCCGTGGCATTTCTGAAGGGGATGGCGCGCGGCTACCGGGATCGCGGACCCTACGACCACGCGTTTGATGTCGCGCATACCACCGTGCAGACCGGTATCATCGCGGGTGGTACTGCCCTGAATATCGTTCCTCAGGACTGCGTGTTCGAGTTTGAGTTCCGGCACCTGCCGGGTGACGATCCGGCGGCCATGCTAGCCGAGTTTCAGCAGTACATTAAAACCCGGCTGGAGCCGGAAATGCATGCGGTGCATCCCGATACCGGCTTTAGCATCGCGCCGCTGGGGTTGCTGCCGCCGCTGCACAATGGCCCGGAGGCGGAAATCGTCGGATTGGCTCAGGAACTGTCAGGCAATACCCAGATATGCAAGGTGTCGTTTGGAACCGAGGCCGCGCATTTTCAGAATGCCGGCATACCCGCGGTCGTATGCGGTCCGGGTTCCATAGAGCAGGCGCACAAGGTCAATGAATTCGTGACGGTCGAACAGTTGATGCTATGCGAGCAGTTCATGCGACGGCTCGCCGACCGCATCTGCATCAGTAAGTCGTAGCCCGGAAGAAGGCCATGGTTTTTTCATGGCCGTATTCCGGGGAAGCACAGTCGTGCGAACTCACAGTTTTTTTATGCGCGTCGCTTTTTCCCGGAATACGTCCTGCGGACTTCTTCCGGGCTACAGGAGATATGTGCATCGATAGGGCAGATGCTCTCAATGCGTCTAAGTCGTCGCCACAAACTCTGGATCTTGCTGGTGCGAACGTTCAAAGCGCAGGAATTCGTAGTAGCCGCATTTCGACGCTTCCGGATAATCGCGGCACACGCCCGGCCGCGCTTCGTATACCGTGCAGCGCCGCTTGTCGGTATCGAAGAAACGACAGATCTGTCCGAAGTGCTCGTCCTTCTTGCGGCGCAATGACCACACCTTCGCACCGCGGTCGAATTTGAAGTAGTTTTTCTGTGCGTGCTCGTAGCTCACGCCGAAATGGCGCGCAAGCCGCGCAATATCGCGCTTGCCGACTTCGATCAGCGGATAGCTGCAGCAATAGCCCGGACATTTCGAGCAGTCATACTGGCGGCGGGGTTGCGGTTCGGGTTTCGTGATCGCCCGAATCGGGATGACCTTTTTCTTCTGAGGCATGTTGTGCAATCGAATTGGTATGGGTGCATGGGGCGAAGTGCGCGATTCTACTCGAACCCCGCACGAAAATGCGTGCGCACCGTGGTCAGTGGTTCAGAATTTTCGACAGGAAGTGGGCAGCACGCTCGGAGCGCGGTTTGCCGAAGAAATCTTCCTTGGCGGCGTCTTCAACGATTTCACCCTTGTCCATGAAGATCACGCGGTGCGCGACCTTACGCGCGAATCCCATTTCGTGCGTGACCACCATCATGGTCATGCCTTCCTTGGCAAGTTCCACCATTACATCCAGCACTTCGTTGATCATTTCCGGATCCAGCGCCGAAGTGGGTTCGTCGAACAGCATCGCGATTGGGTCCATCGCCAGCGCGCGCGCGATCGCCACGCGCTGCTGCTGGCCACCCGATAACTGGCCCGGGAACTTAGGCGCCTGCTCCGCGAGGCCGACGCGCTCCAGCAGTTTCATGCCTTTGGCGGTGGCCTCTTCCTTCGATCTGCCGAGCACCTTGATCTGCGCCAGGGTCAAATTTTCCATAATCGAGAGGTGCGGGAACAATTCAAAATTCTGAAACACCATGCCGATGCGGGCGCGCAGCTTGGGCAGGTCGGTCTGCTTTGCGCCGACGGATATGCCGTCGACGATAATCTCGCCGGCCTGAAACGGCTCAAGTCCGTTCACGCATTTGATCAGCGTGCTTTTGCCTGAACCTGACGGACCGCATACCACCACCACTTCGCCTTTATCGACCTTGCTGGTGCAGTGCGTAAGGACCTGAAACTTCCCGTACCACTTGCTTATATTATTGATTTCAATCATATTTTTCTATCGTATGATGGCGATGCGCTGTTGGAGTTGTTTAACCAGTATCGACAGGCAATAACAGATCACGAAATAAACGACGGCGACGAACGCGTACATTTCGACCACGCGGCTGTCGCGCTGCGCGACCTTGACCGCCGCGCCGACAAAGTCGGTTACGTTCAGCAACGATACCAATGATACGTCCTGGAACAGAATGATGGTCTGCGTCAGCAGTACAGGCAGCATATTGCGAAACGCCTGCGGCAGCACGATCAGCCGCATCGACTGCCAGTAATTCAGCCCCAGCGCGTTAGCGGCACCGACCTGGCCTTTGGCAATGCTCTGGATGCCGGCACGCATGATCTCGCAAAAATAAGCCGCTTCGAACATGATGAAGGTGATGTAAGCCGAACGGTCGGCGCCGATCTGTGGCGGCCGTTCCCAGCCCATCACCGACTGTATGATGACCGGCAGCAGGAAATAGAACCAGAATATCACCAACAACAGTGGAATCGAACGCATCAGGTTGACGTATCCCGCGGCGAGCATGGCCAGCGGTTTCATCGATGACAACCGCGCCATCGCCAGCAGCGTGCCGAACAATATGCCGCCGAGCGCGGCAATCAGCGTCAACTGGACGGTGTACTGCAAGCCGGTGATCAAATACGGCAGCGTGTGGCCGACGATCTCGAAGTCGAGGTCGCCGGTCATTTTGCCCCCATGATGTAGCCGGGAACCGCCGTGCGTCGTTCAATCAGCGCCATGATCCGGTTCGCGCTCATCGCAATCACGACGTACACCAGCGTGGCGGCGGCAAAGGCTTCAAAATAGCGAAACGTCATCTCGCCCATTTCGCGGGTGCGGAAAAAGAGTTCCACCAGTCCTATCGAGTATGCGACCGCGGTGTTCTTGATCAGATTCATCAGTTCCGAGGTGAGCGGCGGGATGATGATGCGATAAGCCATCGGCAACAGCACGTAACGATAGGTCTGGCGCTGGCTCAGTCCCAGCGCATAGCCGGCGCTGCGCTGGCCGCGCGGCAGCGACTGTATGCCCGATCGCACCTGTTCCGCGATGCGCGCCGACGTGAATAGTCCCAGGCAAACCACCGCGGTGACGAATTGATGCTGCGTCGGATCGAGCGTGGTAACCCATGCCTTGACCGGCAGGAACAGTCCCGGCACCACGAAGTACCAGATAAAAAACTGCACCAGCAGCGGGACATTGCGAAACAGTTCCACGTACCCATTGCCCAGGAACACCAGCCATCGCCGGTCGGTCGTGCGCGCCACGCCTACCGCGGAGCCCACTGAAAACGCGATGATCCAGGCAAAAAACGCCGTTGCCAGCGTCCAACCCAACCCCGACATCAGAGATTGCAGCCAAGTGCCGTCGCCGTCGGGTATCTGCTCAAGAAAAATGGACAGATTCATGCGGATTTGTAGTTATGCAGTCCATATGAAACGGATGTACTTCGCCTGCGTTGTCGTTTGCCCTGGATGTAGCCCGGAAGAAGGCCATGGCTTTTTCATGGCCGTATTCCGGGGGAGCACAGGTGCGTGAATTCACATGCTTTCAATACAGGGTGCTTTTTGCCGGAATACGTCCTGCGGACTTCTTCCGGGCTACGGGAGATGTGTGCCGCGATTGGACTGCATAGACACCCAATGTTAAGCACAAGCGTGCGGTATAAACTTTCCCAAAAGTTGGGCGCCTTGGTTGTCCGAAATTGAATGTTGTCGGTGCCTACTGTACGCCCCGGTCGTTCGGGCTCTTGAATGCTTCCCGTATCGGCGGAGTCATCGGAAAATTCATGTTGATACCCTTGGGCGGTATCGCGCTGGTAAACCACTTGGCGTAGATCTTGTCGATTTCGCCCGATTTCATAACGCCGCCTATGGTGCGGTCCACGAGTGTTTTGAACTGTGGATCGTCCTTGCGCAGCATCATGCTGTACGGCTCCTGGCGCAGCGACTCGGGCAATATCCTGAAATCGGCGGGATTGCGCGCATTTGCAATCTGGCCGGCAAGCAGTATGTCGTCCATCACAAACGCCACGACCCGGTCATCGGCCACCAGCAGAAAAGATTCCGCATGGTCCTTGCCATAGATTTCCTTGACGTCCGCGCCCTTGGCTTTTTCGTAAGCCTTGATAAGCTGCACCGAGGTTGTGCCGGAGGTCGATGAGACGGTCTTGCCGTTCAGATCAGCGAAGGAATTGATATTCGATGATTTCTTGACTGCCGCGCTGACATTGATAACAAAGTAGGTCGGCCCGAACGACACTTCTTTCTGCCGTGCAACACTGTTGGTCGTCGATCCGCACTCGAGATCTATGGTGCCGTTCTGCAGCAGCGGAATGCGGTTTGCCGAAGTGACCGGCGACATGTTGACCTTGAGGCCGGGCATTTTCAGTTCGGCCCTTACCGCGTCGACGATCTTCATGCACAGGTCCAGGGCGTAGCCGACAGGCTGCTGCTTATCGTCGAGATACGAGAAAGGAATCGATGACTCGCGAAACCCGACCGTGATCGCGCCGGTGTCGCGGATCTTCTTCAGCGTTCCGGTCAACTCCTGCGCCGCCACCGGCGTCGCCAGGATTGCGCTGATTGCGACAATGAACAGAAATTTTGTGATTTGGATCATATGTCTCTCCTGATAGTTCGTCATGACCATAGGCGCGTAGCAAGGAGCGAAACACGCGAGGCCGCGCGCATCAATTTGTTCCCCTGTTTTTGCGACTCCAGTATATTCTATTGCCAAGGAAATGGCTCAGTCCCCTGATATTCGCTTTAAATGCGCACCAGTTACCAATCAGTCGTTCCGTTTGTCACCAAGGATGGCTCGGAAATCCGCGAGCTGATGCACCCGGCTGTGCACGGCAGCCGCAACCAGAGCCTGGCGGAGGCGACAGTTCAGCCCGGCGCAACCACGGCGCTGCACCGCCACATTGTCACGGAAGAGATTTACCACATTACTCACGGCGAGGGGGTGATGATGCTCGGCGACGCGTGCTTTGCCGTGGTTGCCGGAGACACCATCTGCATCGTGCCAGGCACGCCGCATTGCATAGCCAACACCGGCTGCTCCCCGCTACGAATCATCTGCTCGTGCGCGCCGGCCTATGCGCACGATGATACCGAGCTTTTGTAAGACGCTAGATAATACGCGGTCAATTGATTGGAACGCCCGCCGCCTTGATGATCTTGCCCCACTTCTCTATTTCGGAAGCAAGGTGGGTGCGCAGACTCTCCGGATTGGCTTTTGATACTGGTACCGCTGCGGCGCCCATGCTTTCGAGTTGGGACTTGAACTTGGGATCCTGGACCGCCGCCTGCAGTGCCGCAATCAGCCTGTCGACGACGGGTTTGGGCGTTCCCTTGGGGACGTAAAGACCATGCCAGACCGCGATTTCAAAGTTCTTCAGCCCGGCTTCGTTCAGTGTCGGCACATAGCGTAATGCCGTAACGCGCGACTTGGACGTTACGCCGTAGACTTTGACTTTCCCCGCAAGAATGTGCTGCGTGGTGTTGGTCGTCTGATCGCACATCAAATCTATTTGTCCGCCCATCAGCGCGTTCATCGCCGGACCGGTGCCGTTGTAGGGCACGCTCGTGACGTTGGTCTGTATGGCGGACAGAAAAAGCAGTCCGCACAGGTGCGATGCCGCCCCGATACCCGCATTTCCCAGGTTTATCTTGTCCTTGTTCGCTTTGATGTAGGTGACGAGGTCCTTGAGGTTGTCAGGGGGCAATGCGGTCTTGGCGATCAGCGTCATGGGCACGTCGGCGACCTGGCCGATGAACTCGAAGTCATTCATCGTGTTATACGGGAGTTCCTTGTAGAGCGACGGCGAAGTGGACATGCCGATATGCATAAGCAGCAACTGATAGCCGTCGTTACGCGATTTCGCGACTTTGTTAACGCCGATGGTGCCGCCAGCGCCCAGGGTGTTTTCAATGATGACTTGCTGTTTCAGGTTGGCCGACAGCACGGGACCCAGCTGGCGGGCGAGGGCGTCGGTTGGTCCGCCGGCCGCGAATGGAACGGTTACCACAATGGGCTTGGTCGGGTAATCCTGTGCAACCACGGCAGTGCAGGCCAACAAGGATGCGATGCAGAGTTGCGCTACTTTTCTCAACAGCATGTTTTTTCTCCCATTTAAAGTGAGCGAAATCTTCGCTATTCTGCTAAGTGCTGCAGGGAGATCGCTGTGCCTGTAAATTTATCATCATTGCGCTTGGAAAGGCAGGCACGAATTCGCAAAGTTTCCAGCACTTGGCAATTTTATTGATGCGTGATAAGGGAAACGACTACGCCAGGTGTTGCTCGATGATCGCCGCCAGTTCTACGGGGTGATCGTGGTGCATCATGTGGCCGCAGTCATTGATGGTCGCCTCACGGAAGTCCCTGAATGAGGCTTTGCGCTCGGCAAGTTGCGCCGCGCTGTCGGTCCGAAATCCGGTCCCGATTGAATCTGCGGCGATGACCCACAGCGTCGGCGCGGTGATACGGCGCCAGCACGCCTGCAGTTCTTCGATGCGGCTTAACACCGGATTGACTATCTTGTGCCGCGGATCGCTGTGCAGCACCACCTCGCCGGTGGGATTTTCGATCGCCCAATGCTGCGCGAGAAATCGTGCCTTGTCGTCGGGCAGACGCGGGTTGTTTTTCATGAGCCTGGCGGCAACGGCATCGAATGACGCATAGGGTTTGAAGCGCGGCGGGTTGTGCAACTCCTTGAGCCAGCGTTCATAACGTTTGGGCGCGGCGTCCGGCGCAGTGCGCGCAAGACCGAAGCCTTCAAGGGATATCAGCCGGGAAACGTGCTGCGGGTGTATGCCGGCGTAGGTGCTGGCGATGATGCCGCCCATGCTGTGACCCACGAGGAAGACTGGCGTATCGCGCTGATAGATGTCGATCAGCGCTTCGAGATCGGCAAAGTAGTCGGGATACCAATATCCGTCGCGCGCCCATTCCGTGAGGCCAAAGCCGCGCCAGTCAGGGGCGATCACGTACCAGTCCCGTTGAAAACTGTCGACCAGAAACTGAAACGATGCAGAGACGTCCATCCAGCCATGCAGCAGAAACATTCGCGGCGCGTGCGGATCACCCCACGTGCGGACGTGGTAGTGGAGATTTCGTATGGTGTGAATATGCGATTGACTGGGTTTCATTTTTGGACAGGATGGTTTGTACTTGTGGGAGCGTCGCGACGCTACTTACTTGGGAAAAGCGCGCCCTCACCCTCGGTCCCTCTCCCCGAGGGAGAAGGAAGAATTCCAAAAGTGGAGATTGTCAGCTACCCGCGGAATTATTAATAATAACGCATGCAACCGGTATCAACGTGCCGCATTGCGCCGCGACAATGCGTCGTCCAACTGCTTTTGCGCGGCGGCGACCCCGTCTTCCAGGGATTTAATGCGTTTTGCGTAAGCTCCCGTCAATTGCGAACCGCCTTTGGCGGTGCCGGTGCGCTCGCCGCCTTGCGGTTCCTGGCCAGATTCAAGTGCAGCCTTGGCGGCGGCCAGATTGCGCTGTGCCGCAGTGACTTCGGCCGTGGCCGCGTCGAGTGTCTGCTGGTTGGATGCTGCTCCGTCCCCCGGTTGAGCGGGGATTGACAAAGGCGCGGAAGTGTTGCCATTGGTGAGCGGCATCTTATGTACTTCCTTGGCGCCGGGAGCGGGTTTGTCGCCGATCACCTTGCGGCCGTCAGGCATGATGGACTGGTAATAAAAGCCCTGTGCTACAGCCCCGCCCGCAAGCAGCACCAACAGAATTGTTGCAATCAGTTTAGACATGTTCTTGTTTTTCCTGTGATCGTTTAATTCCCTAATAAGACACGCGAATTGCCGAAAAGTGCCGCCGGGTTTTCCTCTTGCGGCAATGATAACGCAACCGCGTCCAACCGCACGCCCAGCCGAACGCGATAAAATGCGTGCATGACACAGACGTCGTTTGTACACCTCAGGCTGCACAGCGAGTATTCGGTGACCGACGGCATCGTGCGCCTGGAAGAAGCGGTCGCGGCTGCGGTCGCGGATCGCATGCCGGCGCTGGCGTTGACCGATCTCTCCAACCTGTTCGGCGCCATCAAGTTCTACAAAGAGGCACGCAGCCGCGGTGTCAAACCGGTGCTTGGCTGCGATGTCTGGATTGAGAACGAGTCCGACCGCGACAAACCCGCGCGTCTGCTGCTGCTGTGCCAGTCGCGTACCGGCTACGGTAATCTGTGCGAGCTGCTGACGCGCGCTTACCGCACCAACCAGTATCGCGGGCGTGCGGAGTGCAAGCGCGAGTGGATGACGGCCAAGGCTGCCGAGGGCCTGATCGCATTGTCGGGCGCGCATCATGGCGATGTCGGTTTGGCGCTGATTGCCGGAAATTCGAAGCAGGCACTGAAGCTCGCGCGATGGTGGGCGAAAAGTTTCCCGCAACGCTACTACGTCGAACTGCAGCGTCCGCAGCCGCAGGCGGGAACGAGAGCCAACGTTGAAAACTGCGTGCAGCAATCGCTGCAATTGGCTTCCGAACTCAAACTTCCCGTCGTGGCCACGCATCCGGTGCAGTTCCTGCAAGCCGACGACTTCAGGGCGCACGAGGCGCGCGTGTGCATTGCGGAAGGTTATATGTTGTCCGATCAGCGTCGCCCCAGACTTTACGGCGCGGATCAGTATTTCAAGTCGCAGGCCGAGATGGCGCAGTTGTTCGTCGATATTCCGCAGGCGCTCGCCAACAGCGTGGAGATCGCCAGGCGCTGCAATCTCACGCTCGAACTGGGGAAGTCCAAGCTACCCAAATTTCCCACGCCCGGCAATGAGAGCCTCGACGACTATCTCGTTCAGCGCGCGCAGGCGGGATTGGACGCGCGCTTGCCCCTGCTTTACCCGGATGCCGCAGTGCGCGCGGAAAAGCTGCCGCAGTATCGCAAGCGCCTCGAATTCGAGATCAAGACCATCATACAGATGGGATTCCCGGGCTACTTCCTGATCGTCGCGGACTTCATCAACTGGGCGAAAAGCAACGGCGTGCCGGTCGGACCGGGCCGCGGTTCGGGCGCGGGTTCACTGGTTGCATATAGCCTGAGCATCACCGATCTCGATCCGCTGCGCTATGACTTGCTGTTCGAACGCTTCCTGAATCCGGAACGCGTGTCCATGCCGGACTTTGATATCGACTTCTGCCAGGACGGGCGCGATCGCGTCATTGAATACGTGCGCGGCAAATTCGGTTCCGACAGCGTGTCGCAGATTGCCACGTTCGGCACCATGGCGGCAAAAGCGGTGGTGCGCGATGTCGGCCGGGTGCTCGATCTCGGCTACAACTTCTGCGATCAGATCGCCAAGTTGATTCCGTTTCAGCCGGGACAGCACATCACGCTCGCCAAGGCGCGCGAGATGGAGCCGTTGCTCAGGGAGCGTGAAAAGAACGAAGACGAGGTGCGCGAACTGCTGGAATTGGCGGGCCGGCTTGAAGGCATGACGCGCAATGTCGGCATGCATGCCGGCGGCGTGTTGATCGCACCGGGCAAGATCACCGATTTTTGTCCGATGTATGCGGCCGAGGGCTCGGAGAGCGTGGTCAGCCAGTTCGACATGAAGGATGTCGAAGCGGTGGGCCTGGTCAAGTTTGACTTTCTGGGCCTGACCACGCTGACCATACTTGACTGGACACTTCGATATATCAAACGGCTGGACCCCGCGTTACAGATCGTGCTCAGCGCGCTGCCGCTCGATGATGCGGACGCCTACCGGATCTTTTCGAGTGCCAACACCACAGCCATATTCCAGTTTGAATCGCGCGGCATGCGCGATCTGCTCAAGCAGGCACGGCCTGACCGCTTCGAGGACATCATCGCGCTGGTGGCGCTGTACAGGCCCGGCCCCATGGATCTCATTCCGGACTACATCGCGCGCAAGCACGGCAGAAAGTTCGACTACCCGGATCCGCGCGTCGAGGAAATACTCGCCGAAACCTACGGCATCATGGTGTACCAGGAACAGGTCATGCAGATGGCGCAGATCATCGGCGGCTACAGCCTGGGTGGCGCGGATTTGTTGCGGCGCGCGATGGGCAAGAAACTGCCCGAGGAGATGGCGCAGCACCGGGGGCTGTTCAGCGAAGGCGCGACGAAGAATGGTGTCAACGCCACAAAGGCTGAAGAACTATTTGATTTGATGGAGAAATTTGCCGGCTACGGCTTTAACAAGTCGCATGCTGCGGCGTATGCGCTGGTGGCCTATCAGACTGCGTATTTCAAGGCGCATCACTGCGCCGCGTTCATGGCGGCCAACTTGTCGGCGGTCATGGATGACACTGACAAGGTCAAGCTTTTTTACGAAGATGCCGCAGGCAACAAACTAAAGATACTGCCGCCGGACATCAATCGCGGCGACTACCGCTTCGTGCCGCTGGATCTGTCTACCATCAGTTACGGATTGGGTGGCGTCAAAGGTACAGGACAGTCGGCCATTGCGTCCATCGTCGTCGCACGCGACAAGGACGGACCATTCCGGAATCTGTTCGACTTTTGCGAACGTGTCGACAAACGCATCGTCAACCGTCGCGTCGTCGAAGCGCTGATACGTGCCGGCGCTTTCGACAGCATAGAAGATCATCGTGCGCGCCTGCTGGCGTCGGTGGGCATTGCGCTCGGCGCCGCCGAACAGCGCGAGCGCAACGCGCAGCAGGTCAGCCTGTTCGGAGACGGCGACGACGGGCAACATGCCCATCCGGCGATGGTGGAGGCGCCGCGCTGGGATCAGCGCGCGCAGCTTAAAGAGGAGAAGGTTGCGCTCGGCTATTATCTTTCCGGTCATCCGTACTCGGCTTATCGGGAGGAAATCAGCCAGTTCGTGCGGACCACGCTCGACAGGCTGACGCCTAGCCAGGGCTATGCCAACAGCGCGCCGGCGCAGATGATCGCCGGCATCGTGGAGTCCGTGCGATTTACGAAGTCGCAGACGTCGCGCATGGCCATCGTTACCATCAGCGACGGTAACGCCACGCAGGAGGTGGTGATATACGGCGAGGTATTCGATCAATATCGCAACATCGTTGTCGAGGACGCGGTGCTCGTCATGGAAGTCAAGGTGCGCAATATCACGCGCAGCGGCGGGGGTGACGAGCCGGAAACATCGTTCATGCGCATCAACGCGGAAAAAGTCTACGACCTGAATGCCGCGCGTAATCTGTATGCACGCGGCGTGCGCCTGACCTGCAACGGCCAGTCATCCGCGCAAAAGCTCAAGGATCTGCTGTCACCCTACCGCAACGGGCCGTGCCCGGTATCGATTGTTTATCACAACTGCAGCGCGAGTTGCGAGATTGAGCTCGGTGATGCATGGCGCGTCAATGTGAGCGAGAATCTGCTGGCGTCCCTGTGCGCGTGGTTGACCGCCGATAATGTGAAGGTGGTTTATGTGTGATCTTCCACGCAGTTTTTTAATGTTTCTTGCCGTGATGCTTCTGGGACTCCGGCGCTCGAACCGGCTGATCGTGTCTTTGTTGGTGGTCAGCATCGTCAGCGCCAGTATATCGGTCGATGCGGCTGAAAGGCGCGGCGGACTTCGCCACCCCAAGAACATCATCATCATGTTCGCCGACGGGGCGACAGCAACGCAGTGGGAACTCGGAAAATATTCGGCGCGCCAACTGTTTAACGAATCATTTACCGTCACCGACGTCGTGTTTCGCAAAGGCGAGCTGGGGATGTTGTCCACGCATCCGCTCGATGCATATATTACCGATTCGGCGGCGGCGGCTTCGGCGATGTCGACCGGGTACAAGGTCAACAATTTCGCGGTGTCCATGAGTCCGGACGGAAAACCGTACAAGACGGTGATGGAAGCAGCCAAGGCCGCCGGCAAGCGCCTGGGCCTGGTGACCACGGCAATGGTCTACGATGCGTCGCCGGCCGCATTCAGCGTGCATGCGCGCTCGCGCAGTGAATTCCAGTCCATTGTCGATCAGTACCTGGCGCTGGCGCCCGATGTGCTGCTGGGCGGTGGCGCGGATTATTTTCTGCCGTCCGGTTCGGCGGGCGGCAAGCGCAGCGACAGCAGGGATGTCATGGCCGCCTTCGCCGGCAGGGGCTACCAGGTCGTCAGGGATACCGCGCAGCTGAATGCCGCGCAGGGATCCAAGCTGCTCGGACTATTCGCCGATCAGGACATGGATCTCGAAATCGACAGCGATCCGCATAAACAACCCACCACCGCGCAAATGACCGCCGCCGCGCTCAAGGCATTGAGCCGCGGCAGTCCGCGCGGCTTCGTTTTGTTCGTCGAAAATGAAAACCCTGATACCGCAGGACACGCGATGGATGCGGCAGGTCTGATCAAGGCCCTATGGGCTTTTGACAAGGCCGTGCAGGTTGCTCTTGAGTTTCAGCGCAAGACGCGCGGCGAAACGCTGCTGATCGTGTGCAGCGATCACGAAACAGGGGGATTGTCTCCCACTTACGCGCGCAGCGGCGCGAGCCCGGGATCGGGCGCACGTGTTTTTTCCATGGGTGCATCGCACCTGAAGCTCATCGCTGGCATAGGGATCTCCATCAAGCAGGCCGCAGACAAACTCGGGCGCAAGCCCGCACCGGAAGTGCTGGACGAGATGCTGGCCCGGCATTTCCCCGGGTTTACACTGGATGCGGACTTGCGTGAAACCATACTCAATCAGCAGCCGCTGGAGCGAAACTTTCTGTATGCCACGTCGGGCGCCCTGTCGCGCATGGTGGCGCGCCAGACCGGACTCTACTGGGGAACGTCCGGCCATACCTCCGAGCCGGTCGTGGTCGGTGCGCTGGGGCCCGGGGCACGGTTGTTCAGGGGATATCAGGACAATACCGATTTTGGAAAAAATCTACATCGACTCATAGACCGTTCAAGAACAGCACGGTGATGGGGATGGCCGTTTCCGGGACGTGCGGTGATCGGATGTAGGATAATGAGCCCGGGAATAATGCGGCGCCGTTCCGGGAGAGATTCTCAATTATTGTAATTTCCATATTAAGAGTGCTTATAAAGAATCGTCGTCCCGGTGGACACCGGGACCCAGACACACTGATGGGAACCTCAATAACGATACTGGATTGCGGTTGTCACCGGAATGACGGGTGTATGTCATGAATTGTGGAAGGTTCAATAAGCAACTGTTTTCTATCAGGAGTCGAACATGAATCTGCAGCGGTCTGGTGGTGTCTTGTTTGCTTTTTGCGCATCGTGTCTGCTGTGCGTGCCTGCTTTCTCCCAGCCATTTCCGACGCGCTCCATAGTCTTTATCGTGCCGGTGGCGCCGGGAGGCGGGGTCGACTTCATGTCGAGAGTGCTGGCGCCCAAACTCGCCGAGGCGCTGAAGCAAACGGTGGTGGTTGAGAATCGTCCGGGCGCGGCGAACGCGATAGGTTCGGAATTCGTGGCGCGTTCCAAACCCGATGGCCATACGCTGATGATGGCGAATAACAGCAGCCACGGCGTGAGCCAGGCGTTCGAACCCAAACTTCCGTATGACTCGATCAGGGACTTTACGCCGGTCTCGGTGATAGGAACAGCGGAGCATCTGCTGGTGATCAATCCCAAATTGCCGGTCGGCACACTAAGAGAGTTTATCGAGCTTGCCAGGGCAAAGCCCGGGCAGCTTAATTATGGTTCCTCGGGCGCCGGCACCCAGACCCATCTGTCCACCGAGTTGTTCAAGTTCGTCACCAACGTCGATATCGTTCATATCCCATACAAGGGGACGGGCCCCACTTACTCCGCGCTATTGGGTGGCGAAATCCAGTTCATGTTTGGCAGCAGCACCGGCGCCACGCCGTTTGTCCGGGATGGTCGTCTCAAGGCGCTTGCGATTACCGGATCAAAGCGCGCGGACGCATTGCCCGACGTGCCGACGCTGGATTCTCAGGGTATCAAGGGGTATGAAAGCGGCGCATGGTATGCGGTGCTGGGGCCGGCGGGGATACCGCGGTCGATAGTAATGCAGCTCAATCAGGAAATCGTCAGGATTGTGAAGTCCGACGATTTCCGGCAGAGAGTGGGCAAGGAAGGCGTGGAACCTCAGGGCAGCACGCCGGAGGCAGCGCTGGAAACGATCAGGAACGAAGTCGCGAAGTGGACGCGGCTGGTCAAAGAAACCGGATTAAAGGTCAATTGAGGTAATCAACCTGGTCGATCAATCTCGAGTTCGACAACCTGGTTCTGGCGTGCAAGACCGTGCGCTGACTGGAACAGATTCCGCTGGAATCCGGTGGACATGCAGCGAGCCGGGATGGCCCGGATCGAGTTCTAAAAAGGAGTTACATTATGCGATTAGTTACCTACACACCGCCGGGCGAGTCCACGCCGCGCGTAGGCTTGGTCAATGCACAGCAAAAGGTCGTTGATCTGTCCAAGGTTGGCGGCAATCCGCCATTCGAGCCGCGCGACATGCTGTCGCTGATCGCCGCCGGCGATGCGGCGCTGTCGTGGCTACGCAGCACCGCCATGAAGTCCGCACAGCCGGCTCAGGATCTCGACCAGGTGCGTCTGCATGCACCGATACCACGGCCGCGCAAGAATGTCTTCTGCGTGGGCTGGAACTATCTCGAACATTTTGCGGAAGGCGCGAAAATGCGCGTCGCCCAGGTCGAGCTGCCGACGCATCCGGTGTTTTTCACCAAGGCGCCGACGGCAGTGACCGGCCCCTACGACACCGTGCCGGTCGGCCCCACGCTCACCACCATGCTCGATTGGGAAGCCGAGTTTGGCGTCATCATCGGCAAGACCGGAATCAATATCAGTGAAGACAATGCGATGAGCCATGTTTTCGGTTACACCGTGATCAATGATGTTTCAGCGCGCGACATACAGCGCCATCATGGCGGGCAGTGGTTCAGGGGCAAGAGCCTGGACGGAACCTGTCCGATGGGACCGTGGATATTGACCGCGGACGAAGCGGATGCGGGCAATCTGCGGATTATGTGTCGCGTTAACGAGGTGGTGAAGCAGGATTCGAACACCAGCTTCATGTATTTCAAGCTGCCACGCATCATTGCCGAACTGTCCGCCGGGCTTACGCTGGAGGCGGGCGATGTCATTTCCACCGGTACTCCGTCCGGCGTCGGTGCGGGCCGCACGCCACCCGAATTCCTGAAACCCGGCGATGTGGTGGAAACCGAGATCGTGGGCATAGGCAAGATGCGTAACGTTGTCGGCGGCTGAGGAGAGGGTTTGCATTCCTCTCCCTGGGGCACGTACCTACAATGCCCCTGCAGCATGGGTTGAGGCACGAAGCCCATCAGCCGCGGCATGTTGCTACGGAGATCGTTTGACGGGTATTGCTGCGCTCGACCCATCCTACACCGTGTCTGCGTGCGCAGGGGTGGGAAAGATGTGTAGATACCATGCTCTTCGGGAGAGCAAAGCGAGGGGCCGGAACCGAAGGTGATGGTGCTGAACTCAAGTTGATACGATGTTAAGTAATTCTCAATCATAGATGCCAACGCGATTTTTTCTGATCATCCTGACCACCGCGGCGGCGTTACTCGCTGCTGGCGGATTGCACGCCCAGGAATATCCGCTCAAGCCGGTTCGCATCGTGGCGGGCGACGCGGGTGGCGGCAGCGATATCACGGCGCGACTGATCGCGCAGGGCGTTGCGGGTTCGCTGGGACAACAACTCATCGTCGAGAATCGCGGCGGTAATATCGCCAATACTGTCATGCCGGTGGCGCGGGCGCCGGCCGACGGTTACACCATCGTCATCTATGGCGGCACCTTCTGGATCGCGCCGCTGCTGGAGAAACTGCCTTACGATCCGGTGCGCGACTTCGCGCCTATTACCATGGCCACCAGTTCGCCGAGTGTGGTTGTGGTGCATCCTTCGTTGCCCGTCAAGTCGGTCAAGGAATTGATCGCGTTGGCGAAGGCCCGTCGCGGCGAGCTCAATTACGCCTCGGGTCCGGTGGGTTCCTCGAATCACCTGTCGGCTGAACTTTTCAAGTCCATGGCAGGTGTCAACATCGTGCGCATTCCGTACAAGGGGACGGGTTCGGCGCTGATAGACCTGATAGGCGGCCAGGTGCAGATCATGTTCGCGAACGCGGTGTCGGTTGGCGCCCACATCAAGTCGGGAAAACTGCGTGCGCTCGCCGTCACCGGTGCGCAGCCCTCGGCCGTGTTTCCAGGATTGCCCACGGTTGCCGAATCAGGACTTGCCGGCTACGAATCCGCATCGACGCAGGGCATGTTTGCACCGGTGGCAACGCCGTCCAGCGTCATCAATCGTCTGAATCAGGAAATCGTACGCGCACTGAATCGTACGGACATCAAGGATAGTCTGCTGCGCTCGGGTGTCGACGTGGTTGCGAACTCGCCGGAACAGTTCGCGGCTAGGATAAAATCCGAGATGACGAGGCTGGGAAAACTGATCAGAGATGGCGGCATACGCGAAGAACAATAAATGTATCTTATACGAGAGGTGAGAAATGTCGGACTATGAGGCAGATGTCGTCGTCGTGGGCTACGGTGGCGCGGGCGCCTCGGCCGCGCTGGAGGCCACCGCGGCAGGCGCCAAAGTTCTTATTCTGGAAAAAAATCCCGAGGGCGGCGGCAATACCAAATACTCGGGCGGCAATATCCGCACCTATCTCGATCTCGACAAATGCGTGGATTATTTTGAAACGCTGTGCGAAAGCACGACCGAGCGCCCGGTGGTGGATGCGTTCGTGCGCGAGAGCAGTCGTAACGCCGACTGGGTCAAGGAGCTCGGCGGAGAAATCATTTCGCGCTCGCCTACCGGCGGCAAAGGTTTTCGCATCAAACACGCCGCGGCTGCGTTTCCCACGGTGCGCGGCGCCGACGGCATAGGTCTGCGCGTGCGCGTCAAGGGCGGCGGCGAATACGCCGGCATCGATTTGTGGAAAGTTCTGGCGCGCAATGTATCGGAGCGGAAAATCGAAACGCTCTTTTCCACGCCGGTCAAACGCTTGACGGTGACCAAGGGCCAGGGCGTGACCGGTGTCGTCGCGTCGGTGGATGGCAAGGACGTGCAGGTGAAAGCGCGGCGCGGCGTGGTGCTGTCGTGCGGCGGCTTCGAATACGATCAGGCCATGCACATGCAGTACTTTGGTCAACGCTACGTGGGCCTGGGCAATCAGGGAAATACCGGCGACGGCATACGGATGGCCGCGGATATCGGCGCGGACTTCTGGCACATGAACGCGGTGGCCGCGACCTTTGGTTACAAGACGCCTGACTTTCCTTTTGGATTCATGCACTTAATGCCTGCGGCGGGATTCATCTATGTGGATCAGGCGGCCAAGCGCTTTATGGACGAGCCCGGCACCGATCCGCATTTCACGTGGGCGACGACATCGACCATAGACACCAAGACGCTGCTAAGGCCGCGCATTCCCGCCTATGTGCTGTTTGACGAAGATACGCGCACGCGCGGGCCGATCGCCGCCTTGGGACACGGGAAAGCCAGCGACGCCTATCAGTGGAGCGCCGACAACAGCGTCGAAATCAAGAAGGGCTGGATCACCGCGGCGGATACGGTCGCCGATCTCGCGGCCAAGCTGCAGCTCAGACCCGATCAGTTGCAGGCGACGGTCGCGCATTACAACATGCAATGCGTGGGTGGATACGATCAGGAATTCGGCCGCGCGCCGCATTCGCTGGTGCCGCTCGGCAGACCGCCGTACTATGCCGCCGAACTGTGGCCGTGCCTGTTCAATACCCAGGGCGGACCGAAACGAAATGCGCGCGCCGAAATACTGGACGTGTGGGGCCAACCCATCCAGCATCTGTATGGCGCGGGTGAACTGGGCTCGATGTGGCACCGCAATTATCCGGGCGCGGGCAACATCAGCGAGGCGCTTGCGTATGGCAGGATCGCCGGTCGCAATGCCGCTGCGGCGCAGCCGGTGGCCGGCTAGCCAATGTGTATGTGAACAAGAGTCGAGACCAAATCTACGGGGTATCCACATGAAACTTGCACGCACGCTTTATTGGTCGTTTTTTATGCTCGCCCTTGCGCTTGCCGCCACCAATGTATATGCACAAGCGAAGCCCAAGCCAGCAGGATTCGAACCCGAAGTCGGTCAGGCGGGCAAGGACGTCATCTGGGTGCCGACCGCCGATGCGCTGGTCAACAAGATGCTCGACATGGCGAAAGTTACGCTGAACGACTATGTGATGGATCTGGGTTCCGGTGACGGACGCACTGTGATTGCCGCCGCGCGGCGCGGCGCACGTGCGCTGGGCATCGAATACAACCCCGACATGGTTGAATTGTCGAAACGCAATGCCGAAAAGGCGGGTGTCACCGGCAAGGCGAATTTCGTCAAGGCCGACCTGTTCGAAAGTGATTTTTCGCAGGCCACCGTGCTGACGATGTTCCTGCTGCCCAGCATCAATCTCAAACTGCGCCCGCAGATCCTCAATCTCAAACCCGGCACGCGCGTGGTGTCGAATTCATTCTCCATGGGTGAATGGGAGGCCGATGAATCCGCCAACGTCGACGACGACAGCGCCGGCTCGTGGCGCACCGCGTTGTTGTGGATAGTCCCCGCCAAGGCGGAGGGCACATGGAAAATGGCGGACGGCGAACTGACGCTGAAGCAGAATTTCCAGATGCTCACCGGGCAACTGAAATCCAGTGCCGCCGCGGCGGCCATCAATATCGGCAGAATGCGTGGCGACCAGATCACCTTCAACGCCGGCGGCGCGGTCTACACCGGGCGCGTGAACGGCAACGCCATGGAAGGAACGTTCAAGTCCGGCAGCGTCAGCGGCAAGTGGAGCGCAACCCGCGCCGCGAAGTTATAAACGCACTGGAGTGTGTTGTGAACTTTGCGCAAACCTTACTCTCATCCGCACCGTGCCGGAGGTAGAAGGGCTTTATACCCCGCGCCCACCGGGCCTGCGTGTTTACACATCTTTTCCCTTCCTTGCGCACGCGGTCACGGCGTAGGATGGGTCGAGCGAAGCGATACCCATCAACCGAACTCGGCTATGGCATGCGGCAGTTGATGGGTTTCGTGCCTCAACCCATCCTACAGGGGCTGAAGAATGTCACAGTGTTTATCATTCCGTCATGCCGGTGAAAACCGGCATCCAGTAAGGTGTTGATTCGATAGCCTCGCGTGTCTCTGGACACCGGCCTCCGCCGGTGTGACGAATCGAATTTCAACAGACTGCTAAACGCTATTCTGAGGCGCGTATGCCGGCGTTCTTGATGACCTTGCCCATGCTCGCTATTTCCTGACTGATCAGCGTGGCGAACTCCTGCGGCGTGCTGCCCACGGCTTCCAGCCCCAGCGCCTGCAATTTCTCCTTGGCGGCCGGTGTCCTCACGAACTTCGCGACTTCCTGCTGGAGTCGATCAATGATCGCACCTGGCGTTTTGGCGGGCGCGAATATGCCGGTTCTGGACACGGTTTCGTAACCCGGCAGACCTGACGCCGACACCGTCGGCAGATCGGGAAACATCGCGGAAGATTGCGCGCTGGTGATAGCCAGTGCCCTGAGACGTCCGCTTTTCACATGCGGCATGATGGAACCCGCAGGCGGTACCATCAAGTGGACGCGTCCCGCGATCAGGTCGGCGTAGGCCGGACCGGTGCCTTTGTAAGGGATGCCGACGATATTAACGCCCGCCATGGCCTTGAACAGTTCGCCCGCGAGATGGGCGCCCGAGCCCGATCCCGTAGTCGCGTAGTTCAGGTCGCCGGGCCTGCTCTTCGCGAGCGCGATCAATTCTTTCACCGTCTTTGCCGGCAACGACGGATGAACGGCGAGGATGCTGGGCGAAGTGGAAATAATGGTCACCGGCGCAAAATCCCGGACCGGATCGTACGGCGCGTCGTGCATCAGCGGCGCCAGCCACACCGTGTTGTTGTAGACCAGCACCGTATAGCCGTCGGGCGGCGCCTTGTAGACCATTTCGAACGGAATAATGCCATTGGGCCGGTTGTCGACCACGACCGGTTGCCCGAGCGCACCCGCGATACCCTGTGCCACGATGCGACCATTGGCATCGGCATTGCCACCCGATGTACCAACGACGATGCGCACCGGCTTGGACGGATAGCTCTGCGCGCAGGTCACACCTGCGGCGAGCAATATGAATGAGCCGACAATATTTATGATGATGGCGCGAGCAGGCATGATGATTTCCATTGTTGGTTGAGCAAAATATGGACTATCGTTCAGTCCCTACGAAAAGAACCATCCATCCTTGGCTTCTCCCGTTTGCCCCGAACGTAGCCCGGAAGAAGGCCATGGTATTTTCATGGCCGCATGCCGGGGAAGCACAGGTGCGCGATCCCACGTGCTTTCGATACACCCTGCTTTTTCCCGGAATACGTCCTGCGGACTCCTTCCGGGCTACGGGTGATTTGTGCATCGACTGAATTGAATAGACGCAGATTCGAATTTAAAAAACACTACACTAGTATCCTACAACGATTTCACCGCCAGCAGTTGACACCCCATCGGGGCTAACCTAGCATCAGCTCGTGTTTTTCTTCCGGAGCTACTGAGTGAAATCATTGCCTGAAATGTACACGGCCAAACGCTCGGCCGTGCTGCTGGCGACAATTTTTTATTCCGCATTCTGCTTGGCGCAGGACTATCCGCAGCGCCCGATCCGCTTCATCGTCGGCTTCGTGCCCGGCGGCGTCGCCGATCTGATGGCGCGCTCACTGAGCCAAAAGTTGAGCGAGGCGTGGAACCAGCAGGTCATCGTTGACAACCGTGCAGGCGCCGGCGGTGTCATCAGCATGCAGATCGCGGCCAAAGCCGTGCCTGACGGCTACACCTTGCTGCTCGGATCATCGACCCAGTTTTCAATTACACCGGCCCTGCGCTCCGACATACCCTACGACCCGCTGCGAGACTATATCCCGGTCACGTCCGCGGCATTGACACCCGTCATATTGACCGTTGCACCGTCGCATCCGGCGCGCTCGGTGCAGGAACTCATACAACTCGCGAAAGCGAAATCGCCGCAGGCGGCAAGCTTCGCCTCGACCGGCTACGGCGCCGCGCCGCACATCGCCGGTGAACTCCTGAAACGCATGGCGAATATCGAAATGACCCATGTGCCATACAAGGGCGGCGGCGACGCGGTGGTCGCGCTCATGGGCGGGCAGGTGCCGACATCCTTCGGCGCGGTGTCCACGGCACTGCCGCACCTGCGCTCGGGAAAAATGCGCGCGCTCGGCGTGACCAGTGTCAAGCGCCTGGCCGCGACACCCGACGTGCCGACGTTCATCGAGGGCGGACTGGCGGGCTTTGAAGTCGTGCAATGGTTCGGCGTGTTTGCCCCACAGCGCACGCCCGCAACGATAGTGCGCAAACTCAACGAGGCACTGGGCCGCGCGCTCGCATCGCCCGAGTTCAAGGAGCAGTTTGCCGCGCAAGGCATAGAGCTTCAGCATTCAACGCCGGCACAGTTTTCCACCTACGTAAGTAACGAGCTAATCCGCTGGAAACGCATGCTGAAGGAGATGGGCATCAAGGACGTGCCCACCTGAGATTTCATGAATTTGCAAGAGATCAACGTAACAAGGATGTCCATGAAAACCTCAAGTTCCATCGCCGTAGTCATACTCATCGCTTCCACGGCAATATTCGCCATTCCAGCCGCAGCGCAACCGTACCCCACCAAACCCATCCGCATCCTCACCACCGAAACCGGCAACAGCACCGACTACTTCACCCGCATCATCGCGCAGGGCATAGGCACTACTCTGGGTCAGCAGGTCGTCGTCGACAACCGCGGTATCAGCGCCGGTCAGATCACCGCCAAAGCCTCCCCCGACGGTTACACGTTGCTGTCCTACGGCAGTCCACTATGGTTGGCGCCGTATATGCGCAGCCACGTTCCGTACGACCCCGCCAGGGATTTTGCCACCATCACGCTCAGCCATCGCTCGCCTAATATCCTGGTCATCAACACGTCGGTTCCTGCAAAGTCCGTCAGTGAACTTGTCGCACTGGCAAAAGCCAAACCCGGTGGTCTGAACTATGGGTCGGGCTCGGCTGGCTCTTCACCGCATCTCGCCGCCGAACTTTTCAAGGTCATGGCGGGTGTCGATATCGTGCGCATACCTTATAAAGGCACGGGGCAGGCACTCCCGGATTTGATAGGCGGCCGCCTTCAGTTGATGTTTGCCAGCGTGGGATCGGTCGTGCAGCACGTAAAGTCCGGCAAGCTGCGCGCATTGGCCATTACCAGCGCGCGACCCTCCGAAATCTTTCCTGGATTGCCGACCGTGTCCGAATCGGGCGTGCCGGGCTACGTATCGGTGTCGCCGTATGGGCTGTTCGCGCCGGCAAAAACAGCCACTGTCATCATAAGCCGGTTGAACAAGGAAATGGTGACGCTGCTGCAGAAGGCGGATGTACGGGAGAAATTCTTTTCCGCAGGAGCGGAACCGGTCGGAAGTTCACCGCAGGAGTTCGCTGCCACGGTGAAAGACGAGATGACGAAGTTGGGCAAGCTGATCAAGGACTTTGGGATACGCGATGAGTGAGAACGCGCATCGTCATCGTGCGTAACCACATTGTCACGCACTTGCGCCATCGTTTCACACGGAACCTTCAATTGACCGCCCAGTGATGCATCAGTATCATCGCCTGCAACTTATGCATGCAGGCTGGAGGCAAGGAACATGAACCTTAGACAGTGTAGTTTCGTTTTCGCCGGATTATTTTTTCTGGGTGCCACGGCTTTAAGTGCCACGTATCCCGAAAAACCGGTACGCTTTATCGTCGCGTTCCCGGCCGGCGGAAACGCCGATCTGATTTCGCGCGTGGTGGCGCAGAAGTTGTCGGAGTCATTCAAGCACGCATTCGTCGTGGACAATCGTGGCGGCGCGGGTGGCGTGATAGGGGAGGAACTCGCAGCGAAATCGCCGCCTGATGGTTATACGATGGTGCTGGTGTCGCTGGCGCACACCGTGAATCCCAACCTGAACAAGCCGACGACGTACGATCCGGTGAACGACTTCGTGCCGGTGTCGCTGGTGGCGTCGGTGCCGAATGTGTTGCTGGTGCACAACAGCGTGCCGGCGAAAACCGTGCCGGAGTTCATAGCGCTGGCGAAAAGCAAGCCGGGACAATTGAATTATGTCGCGTCGCTCGGCACTTCGCTGCATATCTCGGGTGAGCTGTTCAAAGCCATGGCCGGCGTCGACCTGGTTGCGATCACCTATAAGAGCGGCGCGGGGGCGGCGCCCGACCTTGAGGCGGGGCGTGTGCAGGTTTCGTTTTCCGTGATCTCGACCGCCATATCGACGCTGAAGTCGGGACGCGTGCGTGCGTTGGCGGTGACCAGCGCCAAGCGGTCGATGATCTTGCCGGATCTTCCGGCAATCGCGGAATTCGTGCCGGGGTACGAACTGACGGGATGGCAGGGCATACTCATGCCCAGGGGCACGCCGCCTGCAATCGTCAATGCGATCAGTCGTGAGATTGCGCTGGTCATGCGCAATCCTGAGGTGCAGGCTCGCATGGTGAGTTTTGGCGCGGACCCTATCGGCAGTACGCCGGAACAGTTTGGCGCTTTCCGCAAGGCGGAGTTTCCGCGGATAGCCAAGCTCATGTCTCAGACGGGGATGAAGGCTCATTAAAGCAGCAGTAATAGGCGCCGGCACCATGGGTTCCGGGATCGCGGCGCAGTTTGCCAATGCCGGGGTTCCGGTGGTGTTGCTTGATGTCGTCCCCGCAGGCGCAAGCAATCGCTCAGTCCTTGCTGAATCGGCGATCGCCCGGCAGTTGAAGGTGGGCGGCTTCATGCATCCTGACCAAGCCGCTCTGGTGACGCCCGGCAACATCGACGACCACCTTGGACTGGTTGCCGATGCCGACTGGATCGTCGAGGCTGTCGTCGAGAACGAAGCCATAAAACATGATATTTATCAACGACTTGATGCTGTTCGAAAATCTGGCTCTATGGTATCGTCGAATACCTCGACGATACCGCGGGCGCAGCTTATTGCCGGACTGGGTGAGCGCTTTGCCGGTGATTTTGTCGTCAGCCATTTTTTCAATCCGCCGCGCTACATGCGCCTGCTTGAGATTGTCAGTGGTGCGGACACGCGGATGGAGATCGTTGAGCGCGTGCGTCTTGCGGGAGACATCGTTCTCGGCAAGACGGTCATCAATTGCCGCGATACGCCCGGCTTCGTTGCCAATCGTGTGGGCTGCTACTGGATGTCTGTGGCCGCGCTGGAGGCGATTGCGCTGGGATTGAGCGTGGAAGAGGCGGATGCCATCGCGGGACCACCGTTCGGTGTGCCGGCCACCGGTATCTTTGGACTCATTGATCTCGTCGGCCTCGATCTGATACCCAGCGTGTGGGCGAGCCTGCGTTCCGCGCTGCCTGCCGACGATCCGTTTCAGGTTTGCGACTTGCCCGGTCACGCGGTGCTGCGCCGCATGGTCGCCGAGGGACGGCTGGGACGCAAAGCCGGCGCGGGTTTTTACCGGATGGGCGGACAGGGCACTTCGCGTAATCGCGAAGTATACGATCTGGCGAGCGCTTCCTATCGGCCGGCGCAGCCTGTGACGCTGGAGAGTGTGACCGCTGCCGGCCGCGATCTCGCGCGCCTGTGCGAGTTTGACGATCGTGGCGGCCGCTATGCGTGGCGGGTTCTGTCGCGGGTCGTATCCTATGCCGCGCGCGTCGGACCGGAAATTGCCGACGATATCGCCACCATAGATCTGGGCATGCAACTGGGCTACAACTGGGCGGCGGGACCGTTTGCGCTCGCGGACCGCGTTGGCGTGGCGAGAATTGCCGAGCGGTTGGCTGCGGACGGCGAGGCTGTGCCGGAATTACTTGCACAGGCAGTCAGCGCGGGTGGCTTCTACCAGGAGAGTGGGCGCAGGTTTCTTGGCACGGACGGGCGCGCTCGCGTTCGTCAACGGCCCCAAGGTGTGCTGACCCTGGCTGACGCCATCGAAGGCCGCGCCAGCGTGGCTGAAAATGCATCCGCGGCGCTGTGGGATATCGGCAATGGTGTGGCCTGCCTCGAACTGCGTACCAAACTTAACGTCATAGACGAACGCGTGATCGAGTTTATCGAACGGTTGCCGCACGAGGTGCCGCGTGGATTTCGCGCACTTGTCGTCGGCGGTTGCAATTCGCGCGCATTTTCCGCCGGCGCCAACCTCGAATTCTTCATCGGCTTGATCGAGCGCGGCGAACACGCCGCCATCGAGCGTTTCATTCAGAGCGGCCAGCACGCATTTCGCTCATTGATGCTTGCCCCGTTTCCCGTGGTCGCGGCAGTGTCGGGCATGGCGCTTGGCGGCGGCTGCGAGTTAATGATGCACTGTAGCGCGGCGGTCGTGCACGCCGAACTGATGGTGGGATTGCCCGAGGCGAGAGTGGGGATCGTGCCTGGGTGGGGCGGGTGCGCACGCATGTTGGCGCGCGCCTCGGCTGCACCAGCGTCGGGTGGTGGCCCGGCGGCAGTCGCCTCCAGGGTGTTTGAAACGTTGTCCATGGCGACGCTGTCGCGTTCGGCACTGGAGGCTGGTCAGCATGGCTACCTGCGCGCGACGGATACCATCGTCATGAATCCGGATCGGGTGTTGGCCGCGGCCCGCGACCAGGCGCTTGCCATGGCGGAGGCCGGCTATCGGCCGCCTGAAGCTGCCGCGTTGGCGCTGCCGGGACGCTCGGCACGTATGGCGCTCGTGAATTTTGTGCACGGCCACGCCATTGCGGGCCGCGCCAGCAAACACGACGAGGTTGTCGCCGGGGCGCTTGCGACGGTGCTGACGGGAGGTGAAGCGGATCCGCTGGCGCCCGTTGCCGAAGAACGCGTTTACCGGCTTGAATGTGAAGCGGTGCTGGCACTGACTGATAAATCAGAGACGCTGGCACGCATGCGTCACATGCTGGCGACCGGCAAACCGCTGCGCAACTGATGTTCGGGAGGCGGTCATGAGCATGGCATATACACCGCCCGTGTCGGAAATGTCGTTTGTCATGGAGCAGGTAGCGTGCTGGCGCGACGGCCTGGCGCGTGTCTCGGCCGAGGTTGCGCAAAGCGACGTAGAGACGATACTCAGTGGCGCGGCCGGCCTGGCTGCCGACATTATTGCGCCGCTCAATCTTCCGTCCGACCGGTCGCCGGCGACATGGCGTGACGGTGACGTGACAATGCCGGCAGGCTGGAAGGCTGCGTACCGCGCATGGGCTGACGCGGGCTGGATCGGCATATCGCTGCCGGCAGCGTATGGCGGCATGGGCATGCCCGCCATTCTGGGTACTGCCACGATGGAGATGCTGACCAGCGCATGCATGGCCATGGGCACGATGCTGGTGCTCACGCATGGCGCCGTCGACGCGCTGGTGGCGCATGCCAGCGATGAACTGAAACGCCTGTATGTGCCGAAACTCATTTCCGGCGTATGGGCAGCAACCATGGATCTTACCGAATCGCAGGCGGGAAGCGATCTGGGTACGCTGCGCACGAGCGCGACGCCGGCGGAGGACGGCTCGTATCGCATCAAAGGCCAGAAAATCTTCATTACGTTCGGCGAGCACGACCTGACGGAAAACATCGTCCACCTTGTGCTCGCGCGCCTGCCCGGTGCGCCCGCCGGCACCCGGGGCATATCGCTGTTTATCGTGCCGAAATTCATTCCTGCCGCCGATGGTTCGTGCGGCCCGCGCAACGACGTATCTTGCGCCGGCATAGAACATAAGCTCGGCATTCGTTCCAGCCCCACCTGCACCATGACATACGGAGAAAACAGCGGCGCAGCCGGATGGCTGGTGGGTGAGCCGAATCAGGGCTTGCGCTGCATGTTTACCATGATGAATAAATCGCGGCTGGCGACGGGGCTGCAGGGTGTCGCCATTGCCGAGCGTGCGACGCAGCAGGCGCTGGCCTACGCACGCGAGCGGCGGCAGGGACGCAATGCCGGTGGTGCGCCCGCCGCGATCATTGAACATCCGGATGTGAGCCGAAATGTTTTGACGATGATGGCCTGGACTGCGGCAGCACGCGCAATTGCTTATCGCGCCGCGGCCGAAATCGAACGATCGGCGAGTGCGGATACAGCTGCATCGCGCGATGCAGCGTGTTTGCGCGCCGATCTGTTGACGCCGCTTACCAAGGCCTTTGCGTCGGATGCCGGGGTGGAAGTCGCATCGCTGGGAATACAGGTCCATGGCGGCATAGGCTATGTCGAAGAAGCCGGAGCCGCCCAGCACTGGCGCGATGCGCGCATCGCACCTATTTATGAAGGCACCAATGGCATACAGGCGATAGATCTGGTCATGCGGCGCGTCCTGCCGGACGGCGGTGCGGTGGTTGTCGCGTTGATCGAAGAAATGCGCGCCATCGCGCGGAAGACGACCGGCCATGCTGATGATCGCGTGGCGGGAATGGCTGAGCGCTTATCCGTGGCGATAGACGCCTGTGCGCAGGCAACCCAGTGGTTGCTGGACCAGCGGCGCCAGTCCGCCGAATTGCTGGCTGTAGCGACGCCGTACCTGAAATTGCTTGGTATCTGCCTGGGAGGCACGTTGCTGGCGAAAAGTGCGCTGGCGGCGACTGAAAGCGCATCGCCCGTAGACGAGATGCGTGTCGTGATTGCCCGGTTTTATGCCGAGTCAATTGCCGTAACTGCTGAAGGATGGGCGAGGAACGTGATGGGAAGCGCGGGCGTGGTGAGCGAGGCGGTGGCTCTTTTCAGTTCAGAGCGGGATTCGCGATAGCGCGCTTATCACCGTTCTGATTCGCTAAGACTTGCGACGCAGGGGACGCAGCCACTGTAGGATGGATTGAGGAACGAAACCCATCAGTCGCGGCATGCCATAGCCGAGTTCGTCTGATGGGTCTCGCTGCGCTCGATCCATCGTACGCCGTGACTGGCGGCGGCATGAATATGCCGCCCTACGATTCTGCGTAATGGGGAGATCGGAGATGTGTAGATACGAATGCAACGCAGAGGACGCAGTGGTGCTCGGGTAGAATGCGTAGAGTGATCAAAGGTTGCGCGGCTTAAAGATTATTCCGGAATTAGGTAACCAAGGGTTTCCCCTGCGAACCTTAGCGTCCTCCGCGACCTCTGCGTTGAGCGTTTGAATGAACGGGAGGAATGGAGAAAGCATGCAAATTCCGTATCTGGCTCTATGCACAGTAGTTATTGGAACCTGGTCTTCGGGTCATGGTCCTGCGTGGGCGCAAAATTATCCAAGCAAACCCGTGCGTATCGTCACCGCCGAACCGGGTGGTGGCAACGATCTTGCATCGCGCCTGATCGCGCAGGGACTCACCGCCAGCCTCGGGCAGCAGGTGATCGTCGACAACCGCGGTGGCAGCGGCCTTGCCGCGGGAGACGCGGTGTACAAGGCCCAGGCCGACGGCCACACCCTGCTGCTCTATGGCAGCAATATCTGGCTGCTGCCGTTCATGCGCGACAACGTGCCCTACGATCCGGTGAAAGATTTCCTGCCCATCACCATGCCGGTGATTTCTCCGAATATCATAGTTGTGCACCCGTCGGTGGCGGCCGGTTCGGTCAAGGAACTGATCGCGCTGGCAAAATCCAAACCGGGCGAGCTCAACTACGCTTCATCGGGCACCGGTGCGGCGACGCATCTCGCGGCGGAGCTGTTCAAGGCCATGGCTGGCGTCAACATCGTGCGGGTTCCTTATCGTGGTTCAGGCCCGGCCCTCAATGCACTGATTTCCGGACAGGTGCAGATGATGGTATCGACGACCGCCGCCGGTTGGCCGCACGTCAAGTCCGGCCGCCTCAAGGCGCTGGCGGTAACGACGTCCCAGCCCACCGCGCTCGCGCCCGGCCTGGCCACCGTGGCCACAACCGGACTGCCCGGATATCAATCCGCAACTGTATACGGTGTATTTGCGCCGGCGAGGACACCGGCAGCCATCATCAGCCGGCTCAACGACGAGATCGTGCGCGTGCTGAAACTGCCGGAGGTGAAAGAGAGATTCTTCAATGCCGGCGTCGAGATCATAGGCAGCACGCCCGAACAACTCGCCGCCACCGTGAAGTCGGAAATGACGGTGCTAGGCAAACTCATCAAGGATGTGGGTATCCGCGAGGAGTAAAAAATCCCGAGTTCGGTCGAGCGCCGGCAGTGGCCGAAATGATGGCGTGGGCTGGCTGTATCGTTGAGTCGTTGAAGGTTCACAGAATGTACCGTGGTAAAATGATTTCGCAAAATCACTTTACGGTGCTTCCATGCCTTCCACAGTTACGCTAAGCAGCAAAAATCAGGTCGTTATTCCACAGGAAGCCCGCCGAAAACTGGGCGTGGGACCCGGTGCGCGTTTGCTCGTGCTGGTCAAGGATGACCGTATCGTGTTCATGCCGGAGCCGCGCAATTTTGTGAAGCGTTTTTCCGGTCGTCACAAAGGCGTCTGGGGCAAGGGCTTTCTGGATCGAGAGAGAGGCGCGTGGGGTCGATAGCATCCGCGCTGGCCAATCACCGGTTGATTGCGCTCGATACTTCTGTCTGGATATATCATTTCGAGGGCTCACCCGTATTCGGGCCTGCAGCCGACGACATACTGAATGCCGTCACTCGGGGAAGGGTCGATGCAATAGTGTCGGAACTGGTGTTGCTGGAATTACTGGTGGCACCGTTGAAAAAGAAACTGCCGGACGTTGCCGATGAAATCGAGTTGACGCTGACGCATTTCCCGCATCTGGCGCTTGTGCCAATATCGCGCGCCGTACTGGTGCGTGCGGCCGAGATCCGGGCGAAGTGCGGAATGCGTACACCAGACGCAATCATGCTTGCAACGGCGGTTGAGCGTGGCGCTACCCTGGCGGTGACAAATGACGCCGCATGGCGCAAGGTGGATGGAATTGATATCTTGCTGTTGTCGGAATTGGAGAGCTAGCAGTGCTGTGCGCAATGAATGACCCCATTACCATTGTGGAGTGACTATGGCGTATCTTATGCGTGTAACAGGATTGATCTTGACGATTTCTGTAGTTCTCAATGCCGGTTCAGTATTCGGCCAGGCCGCGTCGACAAGCTCAGGTCAGGTTTATCCGAGCAAACCAGTTCGCATACTGACGGCGGAACCTGGCGGTGGCTCCGATCTGGTCGGGCGATTGGTTGCGCAGGGGCTGACCGGCGTGCTGGGCCAGCCGGTGATAGTCGATAACCGGGTCGGTATTTTTCCGGCGGAAGTGGCGTCCCGGGCCTCTCCCGACGGATACACGTTGCTGCTCAATGGCAGCATCATCTGGATCGCACCGCTGCTGCGCGCAAAACCGCCTTACGACCCGGTGCGCGATTTTTCTCCGGTGATATTGATAGCAAGCACGCCCAACCTGTTGGTGATTCACACGTCGCTGGCGGCGAATACCGTCAAGGATCTGATCGCGCTCGCCAAGGCCAAACCCGGAGAACTCAACTATTCGTCCGCAGCGGCGGGCTCGTCGAACCACCTGGGCGCGGAATTGTTCAGAACCATGGCCGGCGTCAACATCGTGCGTGTCACCTACAAAGGCGCCGGGCCGGCGCTCAACGCCATCATCGCAGGCGAGGCGCAAATCATGTTTCCCGCCGCGGCAACGGCCACGCCGCATGTCAAATCGGGCCGCGTCAAGGCGCTCGCCGTGACGAGTTTGAAGCCGTCGGTGCTGGCGCCCGGCATGCCTACGCTGGCGGCATCGGGCCTGCCGGGTTATGAGTCGGTGCAGATCTACGGTGCGCTTGCGCCGGCGAAAACGCCTGTAAATATCGTCGAACGGTTGAACCAGGAAACAGCGCGCGTTATCAGTCGCCAGGAAGTGAAAGACCGCCTGCTCGCTGCCGGCCTCGAAACCGTCGGCGGTTCGCCACAGGCTTATGCGTCAACCATCAAGTCGGATCTCGCCAAGTGGGCCAAGCTGATCAAGGACGTCGGCATACGCGAGGAATAATGAATCGTGGGCGCTTCATGTGATGGGGCACTAAATTTTCATCGCGACCAAGGTTGCCCGGGACTGCGTTGATCGGCGTCACAAGTCTGTAACAAATATGCAATACACTTGCGCGCAATGACAAGGCGATGCTCATATTTTCCCTCCGAAAGACACCATGTCCGCATGCATTTTAGTTGTCGAAGATGAACCTGCCATACAGGAACTGATTGCGGCAAACCTTAAGCATGCGGGACATCGCATCTTGCAGGCGCTGGACGCCGAAGCAGCCCAGACATTGCTACGCGAGGAACTTCCTGACCTGGTATTGCTCGACTGGATGCTGCCGGGAAAGTCGGGAATAGAGTTTGCGCGCAGTCTGCGCCGCGAGCAGCGCACGCGCTCGGTTCCCATCATCGTACTGACCGCGAAATCTCAGGAGCAGGACAAAGTCGTCGGCCTCGACGCGGGCGCGGACGACTACATGACCAAGCCGTTTTCGCCGCGCGAATTGCTGGCCCGCATCAATGCGGTCTTGCGGCGCAGCGCGCCTGATGCAACCGATGAGGCGGTTGAAATAGGCGGACTCAGACTGGATCCGGGTTCGCACCGTGTTACCTGTGACGGAACGGAAGTCGCACTGGGGCCCACCGAGTTTCGAATGCTGCATTTTCTGATGACGCACCCCGAGCGCGTTTACAGCCGCACGCAATTGCTCGACCACGTGTGGGGTGATCATGTGTTCGTGGAGGAGCGCACCGTGGACGTTCATGTGCGCCGTTTGCGCGCCGCGCTCGAAGCGTCCGGTTATGATCGGCTGATAGAGACTGTGCGTGGCAGCGGCTATCGGATTAGTGCAAAATAATCGAGTGGATTCGATACTCAGACGAACACTGACCGCGTGCGCAATGCTGGGTTTGGCGGCGCTCGTGGCAGGCGCTGTGGCGGGGGCGGTGTGGGGGCTCGGCATCGCTGCCTGCGGTCTTGCGGGCATGGTTGCGCTCCATGTGCAGAATTTGCGGGCCTTGAAGCGCTGGGTGCAGTCGCCGGTCGAAACACCGATTCCGTCGGGCCGCGGTGTGTGGGAAACCGTTTTTGCGGCACTGCATCGGTTTTCGCGGGAACTGTCCCGCGAGCGGCGCTCGCTTGCCGAAGCGTTGCAGCGCTTTCGAAATGCAGGGGAGGCGATGCCGGATGCCGTCGTAATGCTGGACGCCGGACATCATATCGAATGGTGTAACGCAGCAGGGCAAACGTATTTCGGGCTCGACGGGGAGCGCGACAAGGGGGCTCTGGTTTTTAACCTGATTCGCCAGCCCGAATTTGCCGCGTATCTGGCCGCGGACCGATCGGGACAAGCACTGCTGCTCAAGTCGGATCGCGGCGGCGGACTGCTGATATCCGTGCAGTTGATCCCTTACGGCGATCAGGAGAAATTGCTTATCGGGCAAGATGTCACGGAGTTCGAGCGTGTGGCCACCGTGCGCCGCGATTTCGTGGCCAATGTTTCCCATGAAATCAAGACGCCATTGACGGTGATATCCGGATTCATAGAAACAATACAGACCACCGGTCCGGCGCCGCAGCAATTGGAGCGCTATCTCTCTCTAATGGCCGAGCAGGCGCATAACATGCAGCGTCTGGTGGAAGACCTGCTTGTGCTCTCGGCGCTCGAGAATGAAAGTAACAGCGTGGCCGGGGAGCCGGTGGCGATCGCGCCGCTCATGAATGCACTGCTTCGTGATGCGCAGTCGCTGAGCGGCGGGAGGCACGATATTCAGCTTGAAGTGCAGGCTCCGGGGGCAATACTCGGTTCGGAGATCGAGTTGCGCAGTGCATTCGGCAATTTGATCAGCAACGCCATTCGCTACACCGCGCAGGGCGGCAAGGTCGGAATACGCTGGCAGATGACCGATGGCGCAGGCCTGTTCAGCGTTGAGGACAGTGGGATCGGAATACCCGCAGAACACATTCCGAGGCTGACCGAACGCTTTTATCGTGTTGATCGCAGTCGATCGCGCGCGACGGGCGGCACCGGGCTGGGGCTGGCCATTGTCAGGCACGTGTTATTGCGTCATGACGCGACACTCAATATCGACAGCGAGCCTGGACGCGGAAGCCGCTTTACCCTGAAATTTCCGGCGACGCGTATGGTGGCTGTTGTTCCACCACCTGAACATCAGCTTCAGCTCGCGGCTTCGCGCTGAATTTCCTCGGCGGTGGCGTGCCGCATGTCCTTGCCTTTGACAACCTGCACCACGTATTCGGCGATATTTTTTGCGTGGTCTCCGATGCGCTCCAATGACTTGGCGACAAAAATAACGTCAAGCACGGAGGAAATGGTGCGCGGGTCCTCCATCATGTAGCTGATAAGCTGGCGCATGACGGCCTGGAATTCGCTGTCGACTTGCTTGTCCCGCGTGACGACTTCGGCGGCCACGACCAGATCCTTGCGCGCATATGCGTCGAGGGCCATCTGCAGCATGGATTGTGCAAGCTGCCCGATGTGGCCGATCTCGGAATAATGCACCAGTGAGTTCCTGCGATCACGTGTACTGGCGCCTTCACCATAGATCTCCGTCGCCTTGCGCGCAATTTTCTTTGCTTCGTCGCCCATGCGCTCAAGATCATTGACCGTTTGACCGACCGCAATAACCGTGCGCAGATCGCCTGCGGCAGGCTGCCGGCGCGCGATCACTTCAGCGCACAATTTGTCGATATTCATCTGCATTTCGTTTACCAGTTGCTCATCTGTCATTACCAGATTTGCCGGTGCGGAGTCCCCGCCCTTGACCGCGTCCAGGGCGCGCTGCAACTGGCGCTCGACCAGTCCGCCCATGTTCAGCACGCTGCTGCGCAGGGTTTCCATTTCGGTGTCAAACTGCGACGAGGTGTGATCATTCTGCATAGTTCTTCTCCTGCCAGCGGTTATCGGATCAGCCGAACTTGCCGGTGATGTAGTCTTCGGTTGCTTTCTGTTTTGGCGTCGTGAAAATCTTGTCGGTCGCGCCAAATTCGATCATCTCTCCCAGGTACATATAGGCGGTGAAATCCGAAACGCGGGCCGCCTGCTGCATGTTATGCGTGACGATTACAACCGTATAGTCGGCCTTCAATTCATGGATCAGCTCTTCAATTCGGGCAGTTGAAATCGGATCGAGCGCGGAACAGGGCTCGTCGAGCAGTAATACTTCCGGTTTGATCGCGATGCCGCGCGCAATGCACAAGCGCTGTTGCTGGCCGCCGGACAGGCTGTTGCCGTTTTGATTGAGCTTGTCCCTGGCCTCTTTCCAGAGCGCGGCCTTGGTCAGCGCCCATTCAACACGATCGTCCATGTCATGACGGTTGAGGTTTTCGTAAAGGCGCACGCCGAAAGCAATGTTGTCGTAGATCGACATCGGGAACGGCGTCGGCTTCTGAAAGACCATGCCGACCTTGGCGCGCAGTAGCGTAAGATCCTGTTTTTCATCAAGGATATCGTTTCCATCGAGCAGTATCTCGCCCTCGGCGCGCTGCCCAGGATATAGCTCGTACAGGCGGTTGAAGGTACGCAATAAAGTCGATTTTCCGCAACCCGATGGACCGATGAATGCGGTTACCTGACCTGCCGGAATATCCATGGACACATTCTTGATCGCTTGAAATCCGCCATAGTAAAAATTCAGGCTGTTGATCTTGAGTTTCGGCGACGCCATATGCAATTCTTCGTTCAATTCTTCGTTCATATCGGATATTCCTGTTTTGCTTCCTAGTTCTTGCCGCGGCTGACCAGACGCGCTGCGATATTCAGCGCCAGCACACCGAACGTAATCAATATCGCGCCGCCCCACGCCAATCGTTGCCAGTCTTCGTAGGGGCTCATCGCGAACTGGAAAATGACGACGGGAAGATTGGCCATCGGCGCGTTCATGTCGGTGGACCAAAATTGATTGTTAAGAGACGTGAAGAGCAGCGGTGCGGTTTCGCCGCTGATGCGCGCCACCGCAAGCAGTATGCCGGTAATCATGCCGGCCTTGGCCGCGGGATAGGACACGAACACTATCATTTTCCAGTATGGCGCGCCGAGAGCAAACGCCGCTTCACGCAGACTGTCGGGCACCAGCTTGAGCATGTCGTCGGTGGTTCTCACCACCACCGGAATCACAATCAGCGCCAATGCCAGCGCCCCGCCCCAACCGGAAAAATGCTTGACCTGCGACACATAGACCGAGTACACCAACAGGCCGATAACAATGGACGGCGCGGAGAGCAGAATGTCGTTGATAAAACGGGTTGCCGGCGCCAGCCAGCCGCGACGGCCGAATTCGGCCAGATAGGTGCCGGCCAGTATGCCGACAGGAGTGCCGATGATCGTGCCGGTGGCGGCCATCATGAAGCTGCCGGCAATGGCGTTAAGCAGTCCGCCGTCGCTGCCCGGCGGGGGGGTCATCTGGGTAAACAGCGACGGGCGCAGAGCGACGAATCCCTGATATAGAAGTGTGGCCAGTATCCACGTCAGCCAGAACAGGCCGAACACAATGGTCGCGCCGGAAATCAGCAGCATGAGCTTGTTCAGTCTGCGCCTGCGTATGTAAATTGCATTTACCATGAATGATCCTATGTGTGCGGCACCAGATGAAGCACTCGTGCTTCATCTGGCTTTGTACGCTACGTTTTCCGGCCTTCCTGTTTTGCTAGTTGCTGCAGCAGCAGTTTCGACAGCGCAAGCACGATGGTGGTGATCAGGAACAGGATCAGGCCCAGTTCGATCAACGCCGATGAATGAAGGTCGCCAACCGCTTCCGTAAACTCGTTGGACAGAGACGATGCAATGCTGTTGCCGGGCGCGAGCAACGAGGTGCTCAGGCGATGCGCATTACCGATGACAAAGGTTACAGCCATGGTTTCGCCGAGCGCGCGTCCCAACCCCAGCATGATGCCCCCCACCACGCCGATCTTGGTGTACGGCAGCACGATTTTCCACGCCACTTCCCAGGTTGTGGCGCCGAGGCCGTATGCGGACTCCTTGAGCATGGGGGGCACCAGTTCGAACACGTCGCGCATGATGGCCGTGATAAAGGGTATGACCATGATCGCCAGTATGATGCCTGCGGTCAACATACCTATGCCCATCGCGGGGCCCTTGAACAACATCCCGAATATAGGCAACGCGCCAAAGGTCTTGATCAGTGCGGGCTGGACGTAGTCCGCAAATAGCGGGGCAAAAACAAACAGTCCCCACATGCCGTAGATGATGCTCGGAATCGCCGCCAGCATTTCGATTGCCGTGCCGAGCGGGCGCTTAAGCCAGTTCGGCGACAATTCTGTCAGAAACAGGGCAATACCGAAGCTCACCGGTATGCCGATGATCATGGCGATGGCGGAGCTGACGAGCGTTCCGTAAATCGGAACCAATGCGCCGAACTCCTCTTTAACGGGGTCCCATTCATCTACAAACAGGAAACCGAAACCAAATTTACTCAGTGTAAGCTGGCTGTGATAAACCAGCGACAGTAAAATGGCGACCAGTATCGCTAATACGAAGAATGCGAAAAAACGCGTCAGGTTTTTGAATAGCGTGTCCATCCAGGCTCGCCTCGTTGTCGGCTTCGGTTCCTGATTATAAGTTGATTGTTGCGCAACCTTCAGCATTTGCGGTGCGTTCAGCGCTGCTTCAGTTGTAGACATGGCATCCCCTGAAAGGCGCGAGGAGCCCGAAAAGGCCCCTCGCGAGAGCGTTGAGTCTGGAAAAGCAATACGCTAGAACACCGGCTTTCCGGACTCGTCCTGAATTTTCTTCCATTCGGCCTTAACGAGCTTTACTACGCTGTCTGGCATCGGAATATAGTCCAGGTCGAGCGCCATCTGGTCGCCGCTTTCGTAGGCCCAGTCAAAGAATTTGAGCGCGTTCTGCGCATTGGCCGGCTTGTCTTGCTTCTTGTGCATCAGGATAAAGGTTGCGCCGGTGATCGGCCAGCTTTCCTTGCCAACCTGGTCGGTCAGGATTTGATAAAAGCCGGGTGCTTTGTCCCATTGTGCATTCGCTGCCGCGGCTCTGAATGTCTTGTCATCCGGCCCCACAAATGCACCGTCTTTGTTCTGCAGTAATACATACGACATCTTGTTCTGAATGGCATACGCATACTCGACGTACCCGATGGAGCCTGACAACCGCTGAACGTAAGCCGCGACGCCTTCGTTGCCCTTGCCGGAGACCCCAGCCGGCCATTTTACCGACGTGTTGTTGCCGGCCTTGTCCTTCCATTCGGCGCTGACTTTTGAAAGGTAGCTAGTAAAGATAAACGTGGTGCCGGATCCATCTGAACGCGAAACAACCGTGATGTCCTGGTCAGGCAGATTGACGCCTTTGTTGAGCGCGGCGATTGCAGGTGCATTCCACTTGGTGATCTTGCCTAAATAGATGTCGGCCAGCACCGTGCCGGTCAGGCGTATTTCGCCGGGCTTGATCCCCTCCAGCTTATAGACTGGAACCACGCCGCCGATGACCATGGGGAACTGGACCAATCCTTCTTTTTCAAGCTGCGCAGCTTCCAGCGGCGCGTCCGAAGCCCCGAAATCTACCGTTTTCGCAATAATCTGCTTGATGCCGCCCCCCGATCCGATCGACTGATAGTTAATGCCGATTCCCGCCTTTGCCTTGTAGGCTTCAGCCCATTTTGCATATAGAGGGTAGGGGAAAGTCGCGCCGGCGCCGGTGATGTCGGCCGACAACGCAACGGGTGCGGCCGACAGGCTTAATGCCAGCGCCGCGCCTGAGATAAGTCTTTGCATAAATTGGGAATTCATAAATAGCACTCCATTCATTGAGTAAATTAGATTCTGACGGACCGAACGCATCCTACCTGACTAATATTGCAATATTGTTTCACCGCTCTCTGGGTAAGTGTTTTTCGGGAAGAAGCTTGGCATATGGACGTGCAGGTCGCATGGTGTCAGGCGTTGACGTTTTCGGTGCCTTGACGGATGCGGATGTGACGTGTTCGTTAGGTCACACGCGAACGGCCTTGCACGCCTCATCAAGGGACCTGAAAATCGGCACCAGCGTGTCGACGCCCGACATTTCGAGGACTTTTGTCACGCCGGCGTCAGGACCCAACAGCACCATCTTTCCATTGCGCCCTGAAATTGCCTTGGCAACCATCAGCAGTGAGCGTATTCCCATGGACGCAAGAAAATCCACCGCGCTCATGTCAACAATGACCGATCGCTGCCGGGCCGTGTGGCTGCTGAATTTCAGGTCGATTTCCTGTGTACCCTGTATATCCATGCGGCCGGAAAGCGTGATCTTGAGTATGCCGCCGTCCAAAGATTCGGATTCGATGTTCATGTGCCGGTATCCTTTATTGCCGCCATGTAACACCGGATTCTAGAGCGACAATGTTACGATTTGGTTACACTCTGGCTGGCTCGCCGAGCTGTAATCGTAAGGTGGCTGTTACATCGACTTCTTTTCCGCGCCTTTGCGGTCGGTATCAGGCGAGGTGTGATACTTGGGCATGCGGCCACTTGTATCAAGAGCATCGTGCTCGATGATCACGTCTGCCTTGCCAGCATTAAACTTGCGCCACTCCTTGAGCATGTCGCTGACGCCGGCTATCAGCAGGCGGGAAAACAGCACGTCCGGTTCAGTGTGTCGGGCCATATTTCACCAAGTTTTCAACCGGTCTAATGCTTATCGCATTAAAAGATTACATTTTGATGACTAAGTTCTTATTTATTCATCCATTTCGCGATGTAAACGGACCCTGGATAGCGCACCCATCTGGGCTTACGGCGCTGCTGTCACGCGGTTGTCATCTTGGTTACCTAAGCTGCAACCTTTTCAGGGGTGGCCGGATGGAAAGTCCTTATAAAGGCAAGACCGGACTCAGGCGCATATGCAATGCTTTGTTCTATTCGTTCGACGGGCTTGCGGCGGCCTACCGGTTCGAAGACGCATTTCGCCAGGAAGTGCTGCTGGCACTGATCCTGGTTCCGCTTGCTTTTTTCATGCCGGTTAACGGCACAGGCAGGGCAATGATGGTGTCCTGCGTGCTTCTGGTCTTGATTGTTGAAGTGCTCAATTCCGGTATCGAGGCCGTCACCGATCGAGTTTCGCTCGAAGACCACGCGCTCGCAAAGCGCGCCAAGGATCTCGGTAGTGCGGCCGTGCTGCTGTCCCTGATAAATGTGCCCGTGGTGTGGCTGATTGTGCTGTTCGGCTGAGTATTCTGCGAACATTCTGCAGTCACAAAACCGTCATGCGACCTTAATCAAATCGTCTCGATTGTCCATCATCATGCGCACAATGGATTGCATGTTGAAGGGTAGGAGAGAATTTTGGGAGAGGCTGATCGCGGCCATGAATAGGGATATGGCGGACGTGAATCGACGGCCGGCATGAACGACATGTCAGCGATACAGTCAGTCATGGACGACCAGACTGCAATTGCCCCCGATCTTCCTGTACGCAGGGTGCGATCGCTGTTCCTTTCCGACATACACCTTGGATCGCGTGCCTGCCGCGCCGAGCAGCTGCTGTCCTTCATCAAGGAATACGATCCCGAGTATATTTTTCTGATAGGGGACATTGTCGACTTCTGGGCAATGAGCCGCAGCGTCTACTGGCCTGCCTCGCACAACACCGTGGTGCAGAAGATTCTCAAGAAGGCGCGCCACCACGTGAACGTGTTTCTGATACCCGGTAACCATGATGAGGCACTGCGTGAGTACGTCGACAGCTCATTCGGCGACATCAATGTGGTGCGCGAACATATTCACATCGCTGCCGACGGCAAGCGCTACATTCTGCTGCACGGCGACGAGTACGATCAGGTCACGACCTGCCATCGATGGGTTTCCATTCTGGGCGACGTGTCCTACACCGTGCTCGTTCATCTGAACCGGATACTGTCGCTGATCCGCCGCAAACTCGGCGTCAGCGGCCACTGGTCGCTCGCGGACTATGCCAAGCGTAATGTGCTGCGCGCGGTCAGCTTTATCAGCGATTTCGAGAACGCCGTTGTCCGCAATGTGAAGCGCCGCGGTCTGGACGGGGTGATATGCGGTCACATACACACGCCGGTGATCAAGCAGATAGACGGCATCACCTATATCAACTGTGGTGACTGGGTGGATAGCTGCACTGCCATCGTCGAACACATGGACGGCGACATGCAGCTCGTGCGCTGGACGTCTGCTCCAACTTCCGTAGTGCACATCGATAACCTGGCCGTCGAGACGTCATAGGGGAGAGAGTCGGTAAATCATTGCCGACATCGGGAACTGAATTCAAACTCGCAACGCGGAGGACGCAAAGGACGCGCAGGAGCGCGGGGAAAAAAATCTGGATCGAGTTAAGCTCTGGATGCAAGTGCCCGACGGCACACCACCCAAAACTGGGGATACAAGCTTTCCTCTGCGAACCCCTGCGTCCTTTGCGTCCCCTGCGTTGGGAGGTTCAAAGAAGCAGCGCGCCGTCGCTCAGGTACCAATCACGCCGCGGTCGGTTTTCCGTATGGCAATGGTGGCCGCGCGCGGCCGTCCTCCTTCGGGGCCATCCGGCCAGGTGCTGACAGCCTGTGGATTCGCGGGGTCGTTGCGCTCGGACGAGGTTTCACCGGGGTGCTGGATATTGATGAACATGGTTCGCCCGTCGGGGGTTTCCGCGATGCCGGTGATTTCGCATCCTTTGGGTCCTGTCAGAAAGCGCTTGATGCGGCCGGTTGCGATATCGGCGCATACCATCTGATTGTTGCCGATCCCGGCATAGTCGTTGCGGCCCAGCGTGCTGGTCGAAACATCGGTCTGTATCCACAGGCGGCCGGCGGTGTCGAACCACAAACCATCCGGACTGCCGAATACGTCACCCTTGATGTTGCCGTGTTTGTTGGCATCGGCGAGCAACGGGTCTCCCGCCATGACAAATATATCCCAGCGGAATGTCGTGGCGGCCGGATCCGATCTGTCTTCATTCCAGCGTATGATGTGGCCGAACGTGTTGTTGACGCGTGGATTGGCGGCATCCACGCGCGGCTGGTCCTTGGCGCCGCGTGCGCTGTTGTTGGTCAGCGTGCAATAGACCGATTTATCCTTCGGGTGTACGGCCGTCCATTCCGGCCTGTCCATTTTTGTCGCGCCGACGACATCTCCCGCCTGCCGGGTCTTGATCAATACGTCAGCCTGGCTTGCGAATCCGTTGATTGCGGTAAGGTTGTTTTTGCCGTGCGAGAGATCAATCCATTCCCCGCTGCCATCAGCGCCGAACTTCGCAACATAAAGCGTGCCGTGGTCGAGCAGATCCCGGTTGGCGGCGCGATCGGCCTTGTTATAGGCATCGCGCGACACGAATTTGTAGATGTATTCAAATTGCTGGTCGTCGCCCATGTAATAAACGACTCGGTTGTCGGCAGTCAGTGCGAGTGCCGCGCCCTCGTGCTTGATTCGGCCAAGTGCGGTGCGCTTGACCGGCTTCGAGTCCGGATTAAAGGGATCGATTTCGACGACCCAGCCAAACCGGTTCGGTTCATTGGGATGAGCTAAGGCATCGAAGCGCGCGTCGAATTCGTTCCAGCGGTAACCGGAACCCTTGGCATTGACGCCGTAGCGGCGTTGTTCATCGGGTATGGTCGAAGTATTGACGAAATAGTTATTCCAGTTTTCCTCGCACGTCAGATAGGTGCCCCACGGCGTGTAACCGCCCGCGCAGTTGTTGATGGTGCCCAGAACTTCAAGGCCCAACGGATCGGCAGAAGTTTGAAGGGAGGCATGTCCCGCCGCCGGGCCGGAAACCCGCATCGCGGTGCGCGCGGTAATGCGGCGAGCGTAACGGGAAGGGCGTGCCACTGACCATATGCCGTTGCGCAGTTCGACTTCGATCACGCTAACGCCGTGCGCATTCTGGGACTTCAGAACTTTTTCTGCACTCCAGTTGGCGAAGCCATCGCCATGTAGCAGTCCGTCGTCGGTATATTCGTGATTCATCACCAGCAGTCCGCGTTCGGAACTGCCCGACCCATAGGGCAGCGAAAAAAACTCGATGCCGTCGTGATGCATGCCGGCCTGCAGCGCCTGCTCGGCGGCAGTGTTGCTTGCATCGGACTTGAACACCGGCATGCCGGCGGTGCTGCCCACCGGGTCACCCCAGCGATACAGTACGCGGGCGTCGTAACCGTGCGCTACCCGTACCCGATCTTCGGAGGAAGCGCTGATTGCACTGAACCCGAGCTCACCGGAATCGGGTGGGCCCGCCGTGGTGGCACAGCCGAGCGGCAGACCCAGCAGGGGCAGCAAGGATGCGCCCTTTAAAATCTGACGCCGCGACAGGCTTACTTCCAGCAATTCAGAAAAGGTTCCTGAAATGGGCGCATTGTTTATGGTTTCTTGATCGCCGTACCCTTTGCTCATTGCGATAACTCCTGTGTTGAATGTGGCGAGGAATTAGCGATATTAGGCGGGGTTTGTGACATTTCGGTGACATTTTGGTGACAGTTTCCGCGCGCCATGCCGCGGCACGGATCGTCTGCCATCATGGCGCAACAATCGCATGTTACGTTGGTGCGCCTTCAGTGGCACTCAAGCTCGTAGCCAACCGATATCAAGTCATGAGGAAAAACCACAATATGAAACCGATTGCACTGATCACACGAAACGTCGACCCTGGCGCCATCGATCTATTGACCAGCCTCTGCGACGTGTTGCCCACAATGTCGTTTAACAAGGATGCGCGACACGAAATCGTCGTGCCTGGCGGCTGTGCGCATGCCTGGCTGGTGGCAGCCCCCGTGTCCATCGACGATGAGATTCTGCAGTACTGCAGAAAATTGCGGGTGATAGCGTGCGCGTTCCCGATTCCGGAGCACATCGACGTTACGGCGTGCACGCGACGCGGCATCTGGCTGACAACAGTCCTGACCAACCGCGTGGGCAGGGAAGCAGAACTTGAGGCGGCACGCAATATACTTGATGTGATGAGCGGAGATATACCGCGCGGCGCGCTTAATGAGGTGCTGCAGTCGGCCGCCTGATGACTCTCCCGGGCATTGTCACAAAACTTCAATATCAGTCGTTCATCATGTCATTTTTGTTACCGACGAAAGCGTTGCATGCGACCCAATCGTTACTGGAAAGGCCCGTGCGTGGCTGGCCTGTTTATTGCACTGGCTGTAATTAGCGCCGCTCACGTTTATGCACAGGGCAACACGCGCCCAGTTACAAGGCAATCAGGGAAATTCCCCGAAAAACCAGTGCGCATCATCGTGCCGCTGGCGCCAGGCGGGGGCAGCGACATCGTCGGGCGCATCGTTGCGCTGGCGCTCACCGACGAATGGGGGCAGGCGGTCGTGGTGGATAACCGACCCGGCGCTGGCAGTACGGTTGGCACGTCCATGGCTGCCAAGGCGGCCGCCGACGGCTATACATTGTTGATATCCAGTTCATCGATCGCGATTACGCCGGCGCTTTACAAGAATCTGGATTTTGATATCAGGCGCGACTTTGTTGGCGTGACGCTGATTGCCAGCCAACCCAGCATATTGGCGGTACATGCATCCGTCGCCGCGAATTCCGTCAAGGATCTGATATCGCTGGCGAAAACGCAGTCCGGCAAACTCGCCTATGGCTCGGCCGGCATCGGCAGCGCGACGCATCTGGGTGCGGAATTATTCAGGTACACCGCCGGGATCGATCTGTTGCATGTGCCCTATAAGAGCGCAGGTCAGGCAACCACCGCATTGCTGTCCGGTGAGGTTCATGTATTGTTGACCAATATGGCAAGCGTGCTGCCGTATGCAAAGACCGGAAAGATCAAGCTGCTGGCCATCAGCAGTCTGAAACGGTCCGCGATCGCGCCCGAAATTGCCACGGTTGCGGAATCGGGTCTGGCAGGATTCGAATATGCGACGTGGTACGGAATGCTGGCGCCGGCAGGTACCGCCAAAGTGATAGTCGAACGTGTGCACACCACGACCGCAAAAATCATCCGAAGTCCCCAGGTTCTGGAACGCTTCTCGGGCCAGGGGCTGGATGTTTACGGATCCGCGCCAGCCGAATTTCAGACCCACCTGGACGCCGAGATTACGAAATGGGACAAGGTGGTACGCGCCGCCGGGATCCGGGCAGAATGAAACGGTGTCGTTGGTGAGACGAACGTATCCGGTGTTGCCGCAGCCGGGGTCGCCGCAGGTGTCGCGGATTCGCGGCAGACGCCTGCTTTCTCTGCATCGGTTACGGGGTATGCGGCTTAGTCTTGGACTTGGGTAAGAGATCCGGTTTCGGCGTCGAAGCCGCAGTTCAGCGAACCATGTTCCCGGCGACGCGGGCGAATATCACCGATGTCCGGTTGCTCGCGGTGCGTCGTTCCAGTATCGGTGCGTAGATGAGCGCGATGCTGAGCCACACTGCCACGCTGAAATAAAGCGACATCCACGCAATCTCGCTCTGCCAATCCTGCCAATCCTGCCAATGGTGGGACACAATCCAGCGTTGCGACACATCGGCGAGTCCCTGGGTAATGCCCAGATAGTCGCGCCGGTTCGCCTCATCGGCGACCCACCGTGACCAGTACATGGGTACGTCGATCAGGAACATGTAACAAACATAGGCAGTGCCGGCGGCGCACGCGCTCAGGATCAGGCGGCGCAGCATGCCTGCGCAGCGTGGCAACACCGCAATCAGGCTTATCACCACCAGTGCCGCACTCGCACCCCAGATGGATTCCTCCACCACATGGCCGAGGTTCGATGTGGTCAACACCGAATACCATGAAAAAGTCTCCGCAATGATAATCAGGGGAACCAGCGCCAGCGCGGCGATTCTGGCGAAGAAACTCCCGGAGGCATGGGAGATTTCGCGCATCATCAGCGCCCACTGCGCGGCAAAGCACACTTCGGCGAAGGTGGCCACCGAGCGCCCGACCATGACGCTGCACAGCCACGAATCGAACAGGCATACGCGTGGCACGTCGTAGACCGGCAGGATGGAGCGAAACGCGCAGCCGAAGACATATCCCGCGGACAGGAACAGCTGAAGTCGCCGTGCGCGGTAAACCGCTTCGGGCAGCGCTGCCTGGCGCCGCTCGAGCGCCTGGGCGGAGAGCGCCCAGGCCAGAATATTGAGCCCGCTCACCGCGCACAGGAAAAACCACCAGATAAAAACGTCGGCTGTCATGATCTTGCAATACTGCCATGGTGGGTGCTGTTCGCCAACTTTTGTGACAATAATGACCGTACCGACGCAAAACTGTAACGATGCGCTGTTACGGTTGGGTGTCACGAAACCGAAACTCGCCCAGTGCGGATCCTCTACCTGTCGGATGTCTATTTCCCCCGCGTAAACGGGGTATCCACCTCGATACGCACCTTCCGCCGTGAATTGCAGGATCTCGGTCATCAGGTGGTGGTGGCTGCCCCTGAATACCCGCAGGCGGTCGGTATCGATGAAGCCGGTATCTTGCGCATTCGTGCCCGTGGCATTCCGCTTGATCCCGAAGACCGCTTGATGCGGGGTGACGCCTTGCGTGAGCTGCCGGCGCGCCTCAACGGCCTAAAGTTCGATATCGTGCACATCCAGACGCCATTCGCGGCGCACTATGCCGGACTACGTCTCGCGCGTGAACTCAGGTTGCCATGCGTGGCCACGTATCACACCTTTTTTGAAGAGTATCTGTATCACTATGTGCCGTTTGCGCCGCGCGCGCTGATGCGATGTTTCGCCAGGGAATTTTCGCGTCGCCAGGGTAATCAGGTGAACGCGCTTGTTGTGCCGTCACGCGCCATGCTGGCAGCGTTGACCGCTTACGGCGTGCGTTCTCCCATGACCGTACTGCCCACCGGTATTCGGCTCAAGGAACTCGCGGGGGGGGACGGTGCGGCGTTTCGGCGCACCCATGGAATTGCCGCGGACAGGCCCATGCTGGTACACGTAGGACGAGTCGCGTTTGAGAAGAATATCGATTTTCTGCTGCGTATGCTGGTCCAGGTTCGCTCCCGCCATCCCGATGTGCTATTGCTGATTGCCGGTGAAGGCCCGGCGCTGCCGCATCTGCAAAGTCTGGTGCGCCGCCTGCAACTCGACGCAAACGTGCGGTTCGTTGGTTATCTGGATCGCGCCACCACTTTGCTTGATTGTTTCCGCGCCGGCGACGTTTTTGTGTTCGCCTCGCGCACCGAAACGCAGGGTCTGGTGTTGCTTGAAGCAATGGCGCTCGGCGTACCGGTCGTCGCAATCGCCGAGATGGGCACCATAGACATCCTCGATGCAGGGAAGGGGGCCGTCGTTGCGCCGCTTTCGGAATCTACATATGCGGACGCAGTATGCGATCTGCTCGATTCGCCGTCGGAAAGACGCAGGCTGTCCATCGAAGGCATGCAGTATGCAGCGGAATGGGACGCGACGCAGCAGGCGCGGCGTCTGGCGGATATCTACTCGCGAGTCATAGCCGCTCACGGCGAGGCATTCCGAGGTAAGGCGAATTCGCGATTCCTGCCTGAAAACTAATATAAATCAAAGCATTGTCAATTTTTTTGCAGCGAACCACCGTTTCAAGATTGTCAGAAGCAAGTCGGCAACTATCAGCGGCTGTAGTGCCGTCCCGAGAACGATTCAGGATTGTGCGGCGCCAGGAAAAAGCCCGGCTATCGAGAGGCCAGCGGGCGCCGGCGGAGATTCCGCCACCGCCTGCAGCATAGTTTCAAACTCCTCGACAACGTTCGTCCATGCGAGCGTTTCTGCGCCCAAATGGGCGCGCTGACCTATCTCGCGGCGGCGCGCGGGGTTTTGCAACAGCGATATGGCATGACGCGCAAACTCGGCGCTGTCGTCGTATCGCGCCAGCATCCCATTGTGACCATGAACAATATGCTCGCGTGCTGCCGCATAGTCGTATGCGACGACCGCGAGTCCACTGGCCAAGGCCTCCACCGTGACGTTGCCGAAAGTCTCGGTCAGGCTGGAAAACAGAAATACATCTCCCGACGCGTAATGTTCAGCGAGATCCACGCCGATGCGCGTGCCCGCGAAAACAGCATCTGGGCAGCGCGCGCGCAGGCTGTCACGCGCCGGGCCATCGCCGACGAAAACCAGCTTCGCCCGGGAATGAACCGTTCGGGCCTGTTCGAAAGCGGTGATAACCGGCTCCAGATTTTTTTCTGGCGCGAGACGGCCCACGTGCAGCACGACCGGGTCGTCGGGTCCAGCGCCCCAGTGCGCGCGCAGCGTCAAACTGCGTCGCGTCGGATCGAACAGCTGCGTGTCTACACCGCGTGCCACCACGCGCAGATTGCGAAATCCACGTCGGGTCAGATCTGCGCGCATGGCTTCGGTTGGCACCAGTGTCAATCCGGTGCGATTGTGAAAACCGCGCAGGTAGGCAGCAATGGGTTTTTGCAGCCAGCCTATGCCGTAGTGCCGGCTATAGGCATGAAAGTTGGTGCGGAAATCAGAACTCACAGGCAATTTGAGTTTGAGCGCCGCGCGAAGCGCCGACCATCCAAGCGGCCCTTCGGTGACGATGTGCACCAGGTGCGGCCGCTCCGTGTTCCACAGACGCTGCAGTTCTCCCGTCGACGGCAGTCCCATCCTGAGGTCGGGGTAGCGCGGAATCGGCATTCCGGGCATCAATATTTCGCGATAACCCGTGGTGTTATGCGCATGGTCGCCGCGGTCCTGTCGCGGACGAACGAGCTGTATCGCGTGACCGCGCGCTCGCAACCCCTCCACAAACCGCACGGCGGTGTTCGCGACGCCGTTCACTTCCGGGGGGTAGGTCTCCGTCACGTAGGCAATGCGCAGCGCTTTTTTGCCGAGATGAGCTGGGCCGGCTCTGTTGCCGAAGTCCGTGGCGACTGCTTTTTCCATACGGCAAGCATGTCAGACTTTCAAGAAACTTTGATGACAGCGCCATGGCAATTGTCACGCACCTGTAAAGCCTTCGTAAACAAAACGCAGCAATTACCAGGCACTATTACGCGCCTAGTACATTTTTCGATTTTCCGTAAAGGAGACGTAATGAAGGGTTTTCTGGAAGCGCTCAGGATTCAGCGTTGGGACGATCATCGCTACTATCATCACAGCCGTATTAACCAGACGCTGCATCTCGTAAGCGCCCTGAGTTTTCTGACCGCATATGTACTCATCTTCAGCAATCCCGTCGCCGCCGCGCTGATCGGCTGGCTGGCAGCCATGGTCAGCCGCCAGGTCGGACACTTCTTCTTCGAACCCAAGGGCTACGATGAAGTCAACAATGCCACGCACGAACACAAGGAGGCGATCAAGGTCGGCTATAACCTCAAACGCAAGATCGTGCTGCTGAGCATCTGGGGGCTCTCTCCGGTAGTGCTTTATCTGGCCCCGACGCTGTTCGGCATTTTTGTGCCCAACGACGGAGTAACCTTTGTGCAAAAAATGGGCATAGTCTGGCTGACGATCGGTATTGGCGGTCTCTTGTTCCGCACCTTCCATCTGTTCTACCTGAAAGACACGCGCACCGGACTAGTATGGCTGACCAAGATACTGACCGATCCGTTTCACGATGTGAAGTTGTACTACAAGTCGCCTTATTACCTGTTACGCGGCGAACTGATGGATCCTGCGCTGGACAGGCGGCACGCATAATTTCACAGCACATGCCCGTGCATGCGCGGGATTGCCCAGCTAAATACGCCGTCCCAGGCGCCGCGCAATCATTTCGCGCAGTATGCCGCGTTTGATCGACTTGTTGGTCAGTCCGGGATGCGACCACCACCAGCCGTCGTCTTGCATGGCCTGCGCAGCCACCACAAAGCGCTCGCATACTGCTTCAAAATCCGCATCTGTATAGTTCAGGCTGAATATCAGGCGCCCGGTTCCGACCCAGCTCAGTGCCAGACCGTGGGCGCGCAGATAGTATTGGAGCATCCAGTTGTATCTCGATGGCCGCGTATAGCACACGCTCCAGATGGACGACAGGTTGGCGACCTGGACCGGCACGCCGGCTTCGCGCAAACGCACATTGATCTGTTGCGCTCGACCGTTCCAGTGGGAATCAAGATGGCTGTAGAGCGCGCGCACCCCGGGGGTTTCCAGCCGTTCGAGAAAAACCTGCATTGCGCCCATTACGTAAGGGTGGGAGTTGAAGGTGCCGCGCGCAAAGCAGATGTCGGCGGGACGATCTTCACGAAATCGCTTCATCAGTTGCGCCTTGCCGCACACCACTCCAACCGGAAGTCCACCGCCCAGAGTCTTGCCATAAGTGACCATGTCGGCGCGCACGCCGAAATATTCCTGCGCGCCACCCGCTGCAAGGCGAAAGCCGACAAACACCTCGTCGAATATGAGCACGATGCCGCGCTCGGTGCAGATCGCCCGCAGTTGCTTCAGCCATTCGGTATAACGTTCGCGCTCGAAGTGCGCACGCCGGGTACTGTCCACGAGCGACGAGTCGCCGGGCGCGTTGGCATTGGGATGCAGCGCCTGCAGTGGATTGACCAGCACGCACGCGATGTCGCGTCTCGTGCGCAGCACGCGCAGCGCATCGGGATCCATATCTTTCAACGTGTAGGTTTCACGCGCCGGGACCGGGTTGCCTATCCCCGGTTGCACGTCGCCCCACCAGCCGTGGTAGGCGCCGCAGAAGCGCACCAGATGCGAGCGGCGCGTGTGATAGCGCGCCAGACGCACCGCCTGCATTACTGCCTCGGTGCCCGACATGTGAAAGGAAATTTCGTCAAGTCCCGATATCCCGCGCAATCGCCTTACGTTGTCGGCCACCACCGGGTGGTAGTTGCCGAGCACGGGGCCCAGTTCGCGCACGCGCGCCGCGCCTTCGGCTATGCACGATTTGTAAAAGTCGTAGCCAAAAACGTTGACGCCATACGATCCGGTCAGATCGTAAAAGCAGTTGCCGTCAAGATCGGTCACCGTCACGCCCTGGGACGAGGCTACGAACGATCCACCCTTCAGATGCTCGCGCACGTAGCGGCTGAACTGGAACGGCACGCGGTAAGCACTCGTGAACTGCAGGTCGGAGATACCCTGTGCCGCTTGCGCAGTGAGCGCCGCCGTTTTTTCGTAGTGCTCGTGGTAGTAGCGGGCGAGGCGCTTGAATCCCGCACGGCGCAGTTCGACGATCTCGTCAGGGGCATCGTCGCAGCCGAAAAAGCGCGACTCGTTGTATTCATAGAACGGTACCAATGCTGCAAGGCGGCGCGCCATGCGCGAGTGTCCGGCAAGCGATCGGTGTTTGGCTTGCGAAAGTTCGAGCCGCGTTTTAAGTCGCGGCAGCGCCAGCAACGTGGCCATCGCGCCCACGGCATACACGATCAGGGCTTCATCCATAGTCAACCTCCAGTCATCTCCGGAGACTTTTACCTGAGAAAGTTTGCAATCATATGAATGTCCGCGCCCGAATGGCACAATTCTTCCAGCAGGAGGACGTCAATTTTCTCCTTACCAACCGTATCCCGCGTCAGGCGCTGACGAGATTCATGGGCTGGTTCAGCCGCATCGAACAACCGCTGGTGCGCGATCTGTCCATCGGACTGTGGCGACGGATTGCTGACCTTGATCTCGATGAGGCAAAAAAATCGCGCTTTGCGAGCCTGCACGACTGCTTTATCCGCGAACTGAAGGCCGGCGCGCGGCCTATCGATGCCGGCCCCGATGTGCTTGCGAGCCCGTGCGACGCCATAGTCGGCGCCTGCGGACCGGTAGAAGGCACGCGCGTGATTCAGGCCAAGGGTTTTCCGTATACGCTGGAAGACTTGCTGGGCGACACCGCGACGATAGAACTGCTGCGCGAAGGCTGCTACGCGACACTACGCATTACCTCAAGCATGTATCACCGATTCCACGCGCCGCATGATTGCCGGGTCGAACGCGTGACCTATTTTTCCGGCGACACCTGGAACGTCAATCCGATCGCGCTCAGGCGTGTCGAGAAACTGTTCTGCAAGAACGAGCGCGCTGCCTTATTGACCCGACTTGAACCCGATGGCGTGCCGCTGGTGCTGGTGCCCGTCGCGGCCGTGCTGGTCGCCAGCATGAAGTTCAATTTTCTGGGCGCACCGCTGAACTTGCGTTATCGCGGCCCCAACGTTATCCGCTGCAATGCCGGGTTCCGGAAGGGCGAGGAGATGGGCAGGTTTGAGCACGGCTCGACCATCATCGTATTCGCACCGCGCGGGTTTGCGCTGTGCGAGGGAATTCGCGACGGCGCGCGGATTCGGGTCGGGGAGCGATTGATGCATCTTCCTGCGCGGACCGACCCTGGAGTCTCGTAGAGGCCATTTCTCCCGAAAAATCAAGGCGCTTGGTTACTGCCCAAGGCTTGAATTGCGTTGACCGTGGATGCAGTCGCCGGTAAAATCCGACGGTTTTGCAGGGCCATATCAAACAAATGAGTCGGACATGCGCGGCAGACTGGTAGCGGGAAACTGGAAATGCAATGGCAACCTCGGTGCAAACCAGGCGCTGCTTGCGGCATTGCGTGACGGCCTAGCGCAACTGCGTGGTGTCGAGTGCTCGGTTTGCGTGCCTTATCCGTATCTGACTCAGGCTCAGCAGGCGCTCACCGGTTCGACGACGGTTTGGGGTGGTCAGGACTTGAGTCAGTTTGGTGCCGGCGCATATACCGGCGCCGTCAGCGCGGACATGCTGGTTGAGTTCGGTTGCCGGCACGCGGTTGTCGGTCATTCCGAGCGGCGCAGTATTTTTGGCGAGAGCGACGCGGTCGTTGCAGCCAAGTTCGAAGTCGCGCTCAAAGCCGGGCTGACGCCGATATTGTGCGTGGGCGAGACCTTGCAGGAACGCGAGTCGAATGTCACGGAAGCGGTTGTCGGCCGGCAGCTTGCGGCGGTGATCGATAAATCGGGCGTGGCGGCGTTGGGCAAGGCGGTGGTTGCCTATGAGCCTGTGTGGGCGATAGGGACCGGCAAGACCGCGACGCCGCAACAGGCGCAGGCTGTGCACGCGTTTATTCGCGGCAGCGTGGCGGCGCAGGACAGGGCGCTTGCCGACGGCTTGCGTATCCTATATGGCGGCAGCGTAAAAGCTTCAAACGCTGCGGAGTTGTTTACTATGAACGATATCGACGGCGGCCTGATAGGCGGCGCATCCTTGGTCGCTGAAGAATTTCTGGCGATCTGCCGTGCCGCGGAACGTCGATAAAAGTTAGGGAGAGGTCCATGGAAACTCTGATATTGGTTGTTCACGTGGTGGCGGCGATAGCGATTATCGGTCTGGTGCTGCTGCAGCATGGCAAGGGCGCCGACATGGGCGCTGCATTCGGCGGCGGTTCGTCGGGTAGCCTGTTCGGCTCCACCGGGTCGGCAAATTTCCTGAGTCGCGCAACCGCGACACTGGCTACGCTTTTCTTTGTGACCAGCCTCACGTTGACGTGGTTTTCCGCGCACAAAACGGAAACCAAGGGCGTCATGTCGAAGACGCAGCCGGCATCGCAGTCGCCAATCCCGGGCAAAGAGCCGACTTCAACGCCGGTGCCGTCCGTGCCCGCGCTGGACGCGGATTCAAAAGTGAAGGAAATACCGAAGTAACAGGCAATGCCGTCGTGGTGGAATTGGTAGACACGCCGTCTTGAGGGGGCGGTGGCGAAAGCTGTGAGAGTTCGAGTCTCTCCGACGGCACCATGTGTTAGTCCGAAGCAGTCCGATAAAGGCCGTAAGTCCAGGTAAATACATGGATTACGGCCTTTTTCTTGTCTGCGGTATGGAGAGTAAGTACGGTGCGCTGTCTTGGGAGATGGCTCATTTCCGCGTGAATTGACCGGAACAATCCGGCATTTGTTGTCATGATCCCGTCTGTGCCCGCTAATTATTCACTACCTCGCATTCGTCATTCTCCGAAAATACTGGACGACGGGTAGCCCACAAGAACGTAAGCAGGTGTGACGAAGCGACGTGAGCAAGGAAACGTCGCATTGCGGATCGCCTCAAGCAACCGCAATTTAGGCACGCTACACGATTTCACTACTGCGGTGGGAAACGCTCAAACGTAGGGAGTTCGTGCGCACGCGCCATCCAACCGATACGTTCCGCGATTTGGATATGTGCGCGCGCAGGAACGGCATCGGGGTCATCATAGGTTCCGCTCTGGATATCGACGATGCCCGGCAATATATGGGCATTGGTGTAGAACAGACCGGTGCCACAATCGGCGCAGAAATGCCGTCGTCCAAATTCCGATGAATGATAGACCTTCGGTTTGCCTTTCGTGACCTTGACTGCGCTTTCTTTATACATGGTCCAACCGACCATCGGCGCGCCGGCGTGACGTCGGCAATCCCTGCAATGGCACAACGCGTGAGTGATCGCTTCGCCTTCCGCTTCGTAGCGAACGGCACCACAATGACAACCGCCCGTAATCACCATTTCAACTCCTTATTTCATCAAGGCCCGCCAGGTAGTTTAATCACAACAGCGACGTCGGGAAAGCCGATCCAATTGGAAACACAAGTGGGCAGCGTCGCCAATTACGGGTCTTGCTTGGGCACTCGGCGAACGTTGTCGATCGAGGGAATTCTCATCGTCGGAGCCAAGTAGATTTCTCGATCCCAGGCTGTCACCTACACGCGCAACGGGTCGCCAGCCGGTGATGGATTTTTTGGAAGCGGCCGTCAGAAATGAAAATTCCCAATCTTGGCGCGAAAAATTCTGAATATCTGTTGCCTGGCCCAAGCCGCCATTGCCCAAGAACTACGTCAGCGAAGCCGACGGTCATAAAGGTTTGAAATCGGTCGGGAGTACGCGTTCGCTGTATTGGAAAACTGCCATCCGGCTGAAATTCGTGTGCAATAGCGGGTAACGGCTCAACGGCCGCTTATGCCGCCCACAGATTCAACGGCGGCAAAGCGAGGTTGTCGTTTATATCCCGCCCACGAGCGGCGGCTTGCTGAGTTTCACCGGCCACTCAGTAACGAATGTTTGCGATTTGGTCAGTGGCTCTTGTAGTGCCGGGACCATTGCCTTGACCACGATCGAAAATCGTCCCGCAGCTGTCGTCCAGGATGCCTGGCAGTTGGCAGATCATGCCGGCTTTGCCGTCGGCTTCGGCCGCAAGTGTGGCAGCACACGTTCAGCCAACAGACGCATGGAACGCCGCTGCTTGTCCTGCCCGCCGTCCGACCGCGGCATCGCGAATACCATGTGATTGACGCCTAAACGATCGCGGAACTGGCTGATCTGTTCGACGCAATCATCCGGGTCTCCGATGATCCAGCGGCCGCTGCGCATCACGTCGTCGGCGATTGCGCCGGCGCTGCCTTGGGTGAGGAACCAGCCCCAGGTGCCACGTTCCCGATACCATTTCGCGATCGCGGGCTCGGCTTCCTTCAGGGCCGTTTCCCGATCCGGGGCTACGTATATGATGCGCACGATCGGCCGCTCGTCCGGGAACGGTTTGTTCAACCGATTGAGTTCGTCGCGGTAGAGCACGACCTGCCGCTCAAGCTCGTCGATGGCAATATGCGCCGACATGATCCAGGAGTCGCCCATGCGTGCCGCCCTCAACACTGCAGGGTCCGCGGAAGCACCGATCCACAGGGGCGGCATCGGTTTCTGGATAGCGCGCGCGATCATGCGCGCATCTCTCGCCTGGAAATGTTTGCCCTCGAAGTCGACCACGTCCTCGGTGAGCAGGCGCCGGTAGAGCTCGATGCCCTCCTCAAAGCGTGTAACCCGCTCGCGCCTGGGTATGCCGAAGGCCTCCAGTTCGTAGGGCATCCAGCCCAGGCCCACACCGAGGCGCAAACGCCCACGGCAAAACACGTCAAGGGTTGCGATGTCCTCGGCAAGCTGCACCGGATGCGCAAAGGTGGACATGTAAATGCTGGTGACGTAGTTCACACGGTCACGCAGTTCGGCGGCCAAGTGGGCAAGCATTAGCAGCGGCTGAAAGCGTGAAGTTCTAAGGGGCTCGCCGCGTGCGTCGGCTTTCGCCGGCCCGAAGGAGTATCGATGGCTCACTGCAACGGTATCGAAGCCCATATCGGCTGCCGTGCGGCCACGTTCCATGTAGTCCTCGAGACGCGACATCGGGTCGCGGCCCCCAGGATCGTCCGTGCTGACGTTGATCCCAAATTGCATAGGCATGCCTCCTACCATCGTTATGCTTCGGCTGGTTCGTTTCTTGAGCTCTTGCGCCGCGGCGAGTGTCGTGGAAACGCACGGTATCCCCGATAGTTATTGTGTTCCAAAATGCGCTGTGGGGATACTCTAAACGTGCGCCTGATTCCATGGCAGTCTCGCGAGTACCGTGGACATGCCGCATGAATTGGTGACTCCCGCAAACACAAGTCCGGCCCCTATCAGCGCGGACAGCGCATAGCCTGCGGGGTGGATCAATGCGCCCGCGATCACGCCCAGCACCGATAGCAGACCCGCGGCAATACGCACCTGCCGTTCCAATGAGATCACTTTGCGTTCGCCGCGTATTACCGAAAGGCCGGCCGCTATCCACGCGTTGGTGCCTCCATCGACATGCACCACGTTGCTGAAGCCTGCGGCGCGCAGCCGGTCGGCGGCCAACTGACTGCGAGTGCCGGTCTGACACATGCAGTAGAGCGGTGCGTCCGCGGCAAAGCGCGCTAGCAACGCCGCAGGATCGAGCCGATCAAACGGAACATTGATTGAACCCGCTATCCGTAAACTTGCGAACTCGCCCGGCGTGCGCACGTCCAGCAGGTGCAAACTTCCGGACGCGGAGAGGGTCGCCAACTGCTGTGCCGCAACGCTGCGCAGCGAATTGCCGGGTTCGCGTGCAACTTGCATTTGGCGGGCGCCGTGGGGATCCGGAAGGCGCGCGCCGCCGGCAAGATTGGCCGGCACGGCTTCCTGCAGACGTTTTGGCAGGGGAAGGTTGAGGTTGTTCATGATTTCAATAAACTCCTCGCGCGTTTTCCCGGCCACGCGCGCATTGAACTGTTTTTCCTCGCCGATAGTGCTGACCCTGCGGCCTTTGTAGTCGTGGCCGGGATAAACCAAAACCTGTTCATCGAGCCGGAACAGGTTTTCGACGATGCTCATCCACAGGCTCTCCGCGCTGCCATTCTGGAAATCGGTTCGCCCGCAGCCACCGATCAACAGCGTATCCCCGGTAAAAACGCGATCGCGCCACAGATAGCAAACGCTGCCGGAGGTATGGCCAGGCGTTGCCATGACAAGAATATCCTCGCGACCAAACAGTATGACGTTGCCGCCTTCCAGCATGCGATCGTACCCCTGCGCATTGCAGTCGCTCGACACCGCGGTTTGCGCGCCGGTTGCCTGCTTAAGCGCGCGCGAGGCGGTGATGTGATCCGCATGAACATGGGTTTCGAGCACGTACATCAATGTAAGTCCGTGTTCTCGGATCAGCTTCAAATCGCGGTCCAGCTGTTCGATGACGGGATCGATAATCACCGCCTCGTGCGTCTCGTCGTCGGCGATCAGATAGGTATACGTCGACGAGGCCGGATCAAATAATTGCCTGAAAAACATGATTACCTCCGAATTTCGGTATTGTCACCGAAGGACTTCCGAGGAAGCCGCCAGCGTGCATGTGTACTTGGCCAAGCCGGTCCCGGCTAGTATGAAAAGGATGTTACAGGGCTGTGTATGCCACGCCAAGTGAGAATGTGCCGAATACTGTATTGGGTCGTTGCGGCTATAATTGTTCACCGCTAAAAGCGCAGGATTCCGGGTGCGCGCGCACGGCGTACCATGCTTGAGTCGAATGCCTTTCGGCCCAATTCACTTTCTCAGGAGGTTCTATGTCTCTTCGGATTAACGATACCGCTCCGAATTTCAAGGCCAAAACGACTCAGGGCACAATCGATTTTCACGAATGGATAGGCAGCAACTGGGCTGTCCTTTTCTCGCACCCCAAGGACTTTACGCCGGTATGCACCACCGAGCTCGGCTACATGGCGAAGATTGAACCGGAATTCACCAAGCGCAACGCCAAGCTGATCGGCCTGTCGATTGATCCCGTCGAAGATCACGGAAGATGGGCGGTCGACATCGAAGAAACCCAGGGGGCAAAGGTTAATTACCCCATGATAGGCGACACGGATCTGGCGGTGGCCAAGCTCTACAACATGTTGCCCGCCGAAGAGCCGGGAACCGCTGCCGGGCGTACCGCCGCGACGAATGCCACCGTGCGCTCTGTCTTCATTGTCGGGCCCGACAAGAAGATCAAACTCATGCTGACTTACCCGATGACCACAGGGCGCAACTTCGACGAAATATTGCGTGTTCTCGATTCCATGCAGCTTAGCGCCAAACATAAGGTGGCGACACCGGTTAACTGGAAAGCGGGAGATGATGTCATTATCGCGGGCTCAGTTTCAGACGCGGAAGCAAAGACACTGTATCCGGACGGCTGGAAGACGATCAAGCCTTATTTGCGCGTGGTTAAACAACCGGGCTGACCGCGTGCCGGGCCGGCGACGCGCGTTTTTGTTGATAACAGGATGCCAATAATGCAATACCTGCCTGAGCTATTTGAGAACAATCGAGTCTGGGTGCAAAAGATGACGGCCCAGGACCCTGAATTCTTTCGCCGTCTCGCGGACCTTCAGTCTCCGAAACACCTCTGGATCGGATGCTCCGACAGCCGGGTCCCGGCCAATCAGATTACCGGCTTGCAGCCCGGCGAAGTTTTTGTTCATCGCAACGTCGCAAACGTTGTTGCGCATACCGACTTGAACTGCCTCTCGGTGATTCAGTTTGCCGTTGACGTGTTGGAGGTCAGTCACATCATAGTCTGCGGGCACTATGGCTGTGCCGGCGTCAAGGCGGCCCTGACCGGCGAGCGTCTCGGCCTGATAGATAACTGGCTGCGCCACGTGCAGGATGTATGCGGTAAGCATGCCCATCTGCTGGCACCGACCATGGACCTGGCGGTTCGCTGGGAACGTTTGTGCGAGTTGAACGTTGTTGAGCAGGTCAGGCACGTCGCGCAGACCAACATCGTGCAGGATGCCTGGATGCGCGGCCGCGAACTGATCGTACACGGTTGGATCTATCGCTTGAGCGATGGAAGACTGCGGGATCTTGGCGTATCCATGACGGGCAACAGCGATGTTGAATCCACTTATGCCGGCGCACTCGCGCGGCTGTCTGAAACCGGCAGTTGACCGCGGCGCGTTTTTCGAAATTTGTTGAATACAAATACAAATTCAAGTGTTGTGCAGCTGTCGGCTGTGAAACGGCGCGAGTGGACTCGCGGACCACCACGCCGCACGAAGATTCAACATCGCAACCGCCATGCCGTCAACCTGTGGCGTCAGACCTTGGTAGGCAAAAACCGCTGCCAGCAGGGCCTCGATCCGATCACGTGCCGGAGCTGAGCCCAGTGCTTTTTGTGTCCTGGCAAGACCAAATTCTTCGTTGGCGGAATTGACGGCCTCCAGCACGCCGTCCGACAGCAATGCAAGTTGAGCGGCGTCGCGGGTGTCGATTTCCACGGTCGTAGGGTCAAATGCCTCGTCGCGTGAGATTCCCAGCGCGAGGTGGGAAGACGATATCGTGCTTTGGACGTCCCCCGACTTGCTCAGCAGCAGCGCGTTGGGCATGCCACCGTTCCAGACCGAGAGTCGTTGCGCAGCAGGATCGTGGCTGAACAGAACCGTCGCCCTGAAATGGCCGGTGCGCGCCAGGGCCTTCAGGCGCGGGTTGATGGCTCGTGCAATTTCAGGGCAATGCGCTGACTGGTAGAAAGTTTCCGCGCGACGCTGTCGATAACGCACAGCGTTCCAACAGGCATGCCTGCCACGATCAGCGGTTGCCCGGCGCAAAACCGTATTTTTGGATCGCCGGGTACCAGCGGATTGTCATGAAACCGTTCGTCCACCGACGCATCTTTCACCTCCATGACGTCCTGATCCAGGATCGCGTGCGCGCAAAACGCGGCATCCCGCGAAGTTTCGGTTATATCGGGAGGCAGTCCGACGACAGACTTGAACCACTGGCGGTGGCGGTCGACCAGGCTGACCAGGGCGATTGGCGCATGACATAACGTGGCCGCGACCTTGGTAATAGCATCGAACTGAGCTGCCGCGGCGGTGTCCAGAACGTTCAGGGCATGCACTACTTCGATGCGCACTTCCTCGGCGGGATGGCATGTCGCTGATATCAAGATTGCAAGCTCAAGAACGGGAATTTCCGGTTATCGGCATTCGGGACGCTTTTCTTTACCGCAGGACTATTGAGAGGCGTCCGAAGTGGTGCCCGCGACTCGATATAAGGCGTTTTGCTGGAATCAAGCATTTCGATTTAGCGCCGTTAATCACCGAGTGTGCGAATGTGGCTGCGGCCAAACCTGTCTCAGGCGTGGGGGACAATCATGAAATACAACATACTGCTGGTCGACGACGATCCCGGGATGATCCAGGTGCTGGCGCGCGTCCTGTCCGGTCTTGGATCCATGCGCTTTGCGACAGATGGTGAAACAGCGCTTGCCATGGCACGAGAGTCGGTGCCGGATCTGGTGCTGCTCGACGCGGAAATGCCCAACATCAACGGTTACAAGGTTTGCCAGACCATGAAGGCCACCCCGGAATTGGCGGACGTCCCGGTCATATTCATCACCAGTCATGCGCATACCGATTATGAGGTCGCAGCATTGGCGCTGGGCGCCGCGGATTTCATCTCCAAGCCGATATGCGAACCGCTGCTCCTGGCCCGCGTGAAAACGCAACTTCGCCTCAAGCAGGCGATCGACGAACTGCGGCGAATTTCCACAGTCGACGCACTGACCGAAATCTCGAATCGCCGGCGCTTCGACGAATTACTTGAGCGCGAATGGCAGCGCAGCCTGCGCGCAAGCAACCCGCTTGCATTGCTGCTGATGGATATCGACCATTTCAAACTGTTCAATGACCGCTACGGGCACCCGGCCGGCGATGCTTGCCTGCGTTCCGTGGCGGCGGTATTGCGCGATGCGTGCATGCGTCCGGCGGATGACGTGGCGCGTATTGGCGGCGAAGAGTTCGCTCTGCTGTTGCCACAGACCACGCTTGCAGGCGCCGAGAAGGTGGCGCGCCGGGTCATGGCGCGGGTCGAGTCGCTCGCCATCCCTCATGAGTCTTCGCCCACGGCCGGTCATGTGACGGTCAGTGTCGGCCTTGCATATTTTGGCAACAACTGCGTACGACGCATGCCGCACGCGGACCCACGCGTCGACGACGGAATTCGCAGGCACGACAACGCATCGGATCTCGTTAAATGCGCAGATCAGGCGTTGTATGCGGCCAAGCGTGCCGGCAGGTCACAGGCGTGGCGGCTCGCTTTCGACAACGTGAACGTTCCCGATCAGGCGCGCAAAATCGCGCGCCTGCACCTGGCAGTACCTCTGCGCGAGACCGCGTAAAAACGCGCTCAACCGTACGCCGGCCGAGGCTGGTTCAAGCTAGATAAATACCTGAAAAATAAATCAACCCTGGCGGTGAGTGGAATGTTCAGAAAATACGCCCTATGGCTGTCCATGACGGGTCTGGTCGTCGGACTTGCCGCGTTGTGGATGACCGGCCGGACGAAGGCGCCCCCCTTGGAGGAAGTGTCGCCGGTAACGATTGCCCTGCCCATGCAGATCAACAGTGCGTTAATCTATGGTGAGGATGTATATGCCTTCCGCTTCCTGCTGGTGGGCAAGCCGTCCTATATCGATGCGCATCCGCGGGAAGTCCAGCGCGTTCTGAACGCACACATCGCGGCCCAGCAGTCGAAACGCGCCGATCCCGCGAATGGCCGGCGCCTCGTGGGCGAGGCAATCAAGGTTGATGATGCGCTCATGCGGAAAATATTCGATCCGCACGACTATCGCATATCGCTTGTTCAGGCGCTGTTGCTGGCGCTCGACGATGAGACCCGTTGGGCGGCCGGGCGCGCTCTGGTCACGCCCGGCCCGGCTCCTAATTATCTGAAGGCCATTAATACGCAGCCGCTGGAAGCAGTCCTGCCCGCGGCTGTCAGGATTCCTCACCAGCTTCATGAAAATCCGCTCGCAGGTTGATGCGCTGCTGACGGCATCCGTCGTGGTGCTGACGCTGGTATGCGGCTGGGCGGTGTCGATAGCGCGCGATGTCGAGCATGTGCAGGTGCAAATCAGCGCTGTCGAGGCGCTAATCCGAAGCGCCGCGGAATTGCGCCAGATTGCCATGGAAACGGACTTGTTTCACGAGCCCCGCGCACGTGATCAGTGGCATCGCAAGATTTCCGCCATGCTGGCGGAACTCGACCATATGCCCACCGGTTCTCTCACCGACATTACCGACATAGATCGTATACGCCAATACATTGTCACCGCGAAAACAGTCTATGCGCGGTTGCCACCTTTGTCCGCGACCAGCGCAGGCGCGGCCGATTTTCGCCCATTCCCGGCTGATTCCGGTCTGGAGGCGCGTGCGATTGCGTCCTTGCTGACATCCGAAATCAGCGATGTGGCGTACGACATGGTGGGCCGCAAGCGTATGGAACTGGCGAAAAGCTGGAACGGCATGCGCATTGCGGCTGCGTCGATTGCGATGACGATGAGTATCGTCATCTTCCTCGCATGGAACCTGATCAGACGCCGCATACTGATGCCGTTGCGGAAAATCGAACACGGTGCGCTGATGATCGCTACCGGCGACTACTCGCAGCGGTTGAGTCTGGCGCGGGACAATGAAATCGGGCAACTGGCCAGTGCGTTCGACGCGATGGCCGACCAGGTCCAGCAGGCGCGCATATTCCAGGACGAATTCAATGCGACCTTGACGCGCAGCATCGCGGCAACGGAAGCGGCTTTACGTGAAAAAAACGCGTTGCTGACCACGCTTAACATGCACGCGATTGTTTCGGTGGCGGATCGTGCCGGCCTTATCACGGATGTCAACATGGCGTTCTGCGATATCAGCGGTTACTCGCGCGCGGAGCTCCTGGGCAGCAGTCATAACATTGTCAATTCAGGTGTCCATGCACGCGGTTTCTGGGTCGACATGTGGCGTACGATTTCCAAAGGCACACCGTGGCGCGGTGAAGTATGCAATCGGGCCAGGGACGGTTCCCTGTACTGGGTGGATACGTTCATCGCGCCGTTCATGGGCATGGATGGAAAGGTCGGGAAATACATCTCGATTCGAACGGACATCAGCTCCCGCAAGCGTTCGGAGATTCGCGTCATCGAAACATCGTCATTGCTGCACAGCGTACTCGAGTCCGCGTCGGAGGTGTCAATTATCGCCACCGACCCGGAACTCAGGATCCTGGTATTCAACTCCGGCGCCCAGCGCTTGCTTGGCTATACCAGCGATGAAATGGTCGGCCGCGAGACGCTTGTGCGTGTACACGATACGGGTGAATTGCGCGCGCGTGGCGAAGAGCTGTCCGCGCAGTTTGGCCGCATCATCACGGATGGCAACGCATTGATCGAGCCGGCCACACTGCGACAGCCGCGGGAGTGGACTTACCTGCACAAGGACGGCGGACGTATCACCGTATCCCTGGTGATGACCGCCATGAAGTCCGACGATGGCAGGCTGTTGGGGTACCTGGGGGTCGCGCACGATGTCACGCGTCAGAAACAGCTCGAAAGCTCGCTGCGTAGCGCGATGCACAAAGCCCGCAAGGCGAGTCTGGCGAAGAGCATGTTTCTTGCCAACATGAGCCACGAGATACGCACCCCGATGAACGCCGTGATGGGCCTTACATACCTGTTGGGCAAAACACATCTGAGTGACGAGCAGGCGGGTTTCCTCGCCAAGATCCATATTGCCAGCAAATCACTGCTTGCGATTATCAATGATGTGCTTGATCTGTCGCGGATAGAAGCAGGCGAACTGACCGTCGAAAAAACGCCTTTTGACATGTTCGCGGTGTTGAAAGATCTGTCCGACTTGATTTCGGTGCAAACCGAAAGCAAGGGCCTGGCGTTTGTTGTTGATATTGCCGATGATCTGCCCGCGGTTATCGAGGGCGATGGCGCGCGCCTTGGTCAAATTCTGACCAATCTGCTGGGCAATGCCGTCAAGTTTACGGAACAAGGGGAAATAACACTTGGCGTTCGCTCCGTTGCAATCTCGGATCATGACGTGACACTGCGGTTTGTCGTGCGCGATAGCGGCATCGGTATTCCGTTGGAGGTCCAGGAAAAAATTTTTGCCCCGTTTGTGCAGGCCGATGACTCAACCACGCGGCGTTTCGGCGGCAGCGGCCTCGGTCTGTCGATCGTCAGCCGCCTGGTAGCCCTGATGGGCGGCAATCTGGGTATGTCGAGCACCGCGGGAGTCGGCAGCGAGTTCTGGGCGGAACTAAGCTTCGGTACTTCCGCGCGAGTCGTGCCGGATATGCCATGCCGGAATCCCGCCATTCCGGATAACGGCGAAGATATCCCGAACGGTGCGCGGGTCCTGATCGTCGATGACAGCGACATCAACCTCGAAGTGGCCGGTCGCATCCTGACGCAAGCCGGCTTCCGCGTGTCAACAGCTGCCGACGGGCTGGAAGCGATCGAGTGTTTGCGCGCCGCCTCGATGGCATTCGACATCGTACTCATGGACGTACAAATGCCGAAACTCGACGGTATCGAGGCCACACGCCGCATACGCGACGATCTTGGAATGAGGCTTATGCCGGTTATTGCCGTTACGGCCGGCGTATTGACGAGTGAACATGCTCAAACCCGCGAAGCGGGGATGAATGGCTTCATCAGCAAACCGTTCGATGCCGAAGAATTGATACGTACCGTGCATCGCCATGTCCGGTCAGCACGGCAATCCGCGTTTAATCTGCCGACCGCCAAACCGATCATGCAGGTGCCACGGCGTTGGCCGGAAATTGAAGGCATCAACGGCTCGGCGGCCAGTGCCAGGCTCGGCGGCGATGTGCATCTTTTCCAATCCATGCTGAAGCGGCTGTGCAACGAGTTTTGTGACATTGGCATGCCGCCGGATGAATCGGATCCTGCAGCGCTCACCGTACTCGCCGCGCGACTGCACAAGCTCAAGGGCAGCGCGGGGCTGCTCGGCGCCGGGATGATCCGCGATCTCGCCGGACAAGGGGAGCAAGCCTGTCGTGTCGGTGAATTCGTGCAGGCAGGCCAAACCGTGGCGTTGCTGGCGGCGGCGGTGGCGAGACTGCGGCACGCGATCTCGGGCGCGGCAGCAATGAAACTCGCGCCTGACACCGGGCCCGACATCGAAGTCACGGGCACGCTCGATCCGGAGAAGCTGGCCGAACTGCGAAGTTTGCTTTGCCAGAACAACCTGCTTGCGCTGCAGCGCTTCAGTGAATTAACACCGCATCTGCGGACGCTTCTGGGCCACGAGGCGTTTGCGCGCCTGTGCGAACAAGTCGATAACCTGGAGTTCAGCGAAGCAGGCAACGAACTGCTTCGACTGGGCGGCCGGTAGCGAGTTCTGGGTCGAATTGAGCTTCGGTCTGACCTCGATCAGCGCGCTGGAAATGGCAGGCGGGACACCCGTCACATCAGCAGCGCAAGGCCTTGCGTTGGACGGCGTGCGTGTGCTCGTCGTGGACGACAGCGACATCAATCTGGAAGTGGCCAGGCGCCTGCTTTTGCCGGCAGGTGCGCAGGTTTCCGTGGCAGCGCATGGGCTGGAGGCGGTCGAGTACTTGCGCGCTCACCCGGCGGCTGTCGACGTCGTACTGATGGACGTGCAAATGCCGGTGCTCGATGGCATTGAGGCCACGCGATGCATACACGGCGAGCTGGGTCTGACACACTTGCCCGTCATCGCGCTTACCGCCGGCGTGCTCGCTGACGAGCAAGATAGAACCCGTGAAGCAGGCATGGTTGATTTCATTCGCAAACCCTTCGATGTGGCTGGATTGCTGTGCACTGTTCATTATCACGCGAGGAACGCATGACAGATTGCGGTTCATCTACCGGTTGCCCAGGCGCAAACGAACGTGCCGGGCGGGTGGCCGGAAATTGCAGGCATCGATTCCACCGAAGCACATTTTCGTCTGGGTGGCGACGTGAACCTGTTCTGCGGGATGCGGAAGCGGCTGTGCGATGAGTATCAGCGGTGGCCTTGGGCAGCGGCATGAGGCGGCTGCCCGTCGTGCATCGCCCCGGCAGCGAACAGCTCTCGCCCTATCTCAGCCCGCTGCTTTTTCCAGTAAAGCCAAACCACGCTCAGATTTCCCGGAACCACGTTTTGCGCGCAGGCGAAAGCGTGTTTCCGCATCGAACTCTGCCAACATCAGCGTAGTCATCTATCAGACGATTGAGCGGTTTTTGTCATCGGGTAAGTGAACCGTAAGTGCTGTCATGTCAAATCTCCTTCACGAAAGTTCCAGGTGGCGTGGTGCGTAACTGAGGAAAACGCAACTGCATGTTCCTGGTTCAGTGTCGAATAGCCCACGCTCATGTAGCTGAAGAAAGCGTGGGTTCTGTTCGCTGCCGTTTTCGAGGCGCGCGATGGTCTGCTGTAATGCTATAATTGCAGCCATGGATGAATCCATGACGTGAACCTTTTCGGCATATTTGATCCCGCAACCCCATGCTAGAGAATTATTTTCCGATCCTGCTGTTTATCATCGTCGGTGCGGTCGCCGGATTGGCGCCTATTGCTCTGGGCAGCGGCGTGAGCCGGCTACTCGGCGTGCATCGACCCGACAGCGAAAAGCTTTCGCCCTACGAGTGCGGCTTCGAGGCATTCGAGGACGCGCGCATGAAGTTCGATGTTCGCTACTATCTCGTGGCTATCCTGTTCATTTTGTTCGATCTCGAAATCGCGTTTTTGTTTCCCTGGGCGATTGTGCTGGGCGAAATGTCGAATGTGGTCGGGCCGTTCTTTTTTCTGTCCATGGTGCTGTTTCTTGCCATACTCGTCGTAGGATTTATCTACGAGTGGAAGAAGGGCGCCCTAGAATGGGATTAAGCGCCGCGGAGGTGGGCAATGGCTGACGGTGGTGTCATGGACAAGGGCTTTGTGGTGACCAGCGTGGATACGCTGATCAACTGGACTCGCACCGGTTCGATGTGGCCCATGTCATTCGGCCTCGCCTGCTGCGCCGTGGAGATGATGCATGCCGGTGCGTCGCGCTACGATCTTGACCGTTTCGGCATCGTGTTTCGCCCGAGCCCGCGCCAGTCGGACGTGATGATCGTTGCCGGCACGCTGTGCAACAAGATGGCGCCGGCGTTGCGCAAGGTCTATGACCAGATGGCGGAGCCGCGCTGGGTGATTTCTATGGGATCGTGCGCCAACGGCGGCGGTTACTATCATTACTCGTATTCCGTGGTGCGCGGTTGTGACCGCATCGTGCCGGTGGACATCTACGTGCCGGGATGCCCGCCGACCGCCGAAGCGCTGCTCTACGGCATTATCCAGTTGCAGAACAAGATCAAGCGCACCAACACCATAGCACGATAAATGTCCACGCATAATCAAGCACTTGTCGACGCTTTGCGAGCCACGCTGGGCGACAGGGCGATGTCGGTCGACGAGGCGCTCGGCGAGGTAACGCTGGTCGTTGCGGCGGGCAATCTGCGCGACGTCATGACGATGCTGCGCGATTATGAATCGTTCCGTTTTGAGCAGTTGATGGACCTGTGCGGCGTCGATTACAGCACCTATGGTGGCGGGACGCGTGTAGGACTGCGGTTCGCGGTTGTCTACCATCTGCTGAGCCTGGCGCATAACCGGCGCTTGCGCGTGCGCGTGTACTGCGCACAGGACGATTTCCCGGTTGTCGATTCCGTGCTTGATGTGTGGCCGTCCGCAAACTGGTTTGAGCGCGAGGCCTTTGACCTGTTCGGCATCGTGTTTGACGGTCACAACGACCTGCGCCGACTGCTCACCGACTACGGATTCATCGGTCACCCGTTTCGCAAGGATTTTCCAATCTCAGGCAACGTGGAAATGCGTTACGATCCGGATCAGCAGCGCGTGATCTATCAGCCCGTCACAATTGAGCCGCGCGAGATCGTTCCGCGCATCGTGCGCGAACAGCACTACGCCGACAGCGAAGGCTTTCGCAAAGGTTAATAATGGCGGAAATTCGCAATTACACCATGAACTTTGGGCCCCAGCATCCGGCGGCCCATGGTGTGCTGCGCCTCGTGCTTGAACTTGACGGTGAGGTGATCGAGCGCGCGGATCCGCACATAGGATTGCTGCATCGCGCCACCGAAAAGCTCGCCGAGCACCGCACATTCATACAGGCACTGCCGTACATGGACCGCCTCGACTACGTGTCGATGATGTGCAACGAGCACGCGTATGTCATGGCGATCGAGAAGCTGCTGGGCATGGAAGTGCCGCTGCGCGCGCAATATATCCGCGTGATGTTCGACGAGATCACGCGTGTGCTGAACCATTGTCTGTGGCTGGGTGCGCACGCGCTGGATGTCGGGGCAATGACCGTATTTCTGTACTGTTTCCGTGAACGCGAAGACCTGATGGACTGTTACGAGGCGGTGTCGGGCGCGCGCATGCATGCCGCGTATTACCGCCCGGGTGGCGTGTATCGCGACTTGCCGGCCAAAATGCCGCAGTACTCGGCATCGCGCATACATAATGCCGCCGCGGTCAGCGACATGAATACAAACCGCCAGGGCTCGCTGCTCGATTTCATCGATGACTTCACGCGCCGTTTCCCGACCTATGTCGATGAGTACGAAACGCTGCTCACCGACAATCGCATCTGGAAGCAGCGCACGGTCGGTATCGGCGTGGTGTCCCCGGAGCGCGCCCGGGCGCTGGGTTTTTCGGGGCCTATGCTGCGCGGTTCGGGCATAGAGTGGGATTTGCGCAAGAAGCAGCCGTATGAAGTTTATGACCGCATGCAGTTCGACATCCCGGTCGGCGTGAACGGCGATTGCTATGACCGCTATCTGGTGCGTATCGAGGAAATGCGCCAGTCCAACCACATCATCAAGCAGTGCGTGCAGTGGCTGCGCGACAACCCCGGCCCGGTGATGAGCGATAGTCACAAGGTCGCTCCGCCCTCGCGCGTAGCGATGAAGCAGAACATGGAAGAACTGATCCATCACTTCAAGCTGTTCACCGAGGGCATGCACGTGCCGCCCGGCGAAGCCTACGCGGCGGTCGAGCATCCCAAGGGTGAGTTCGGCATCTATCTGGTTTCGGATGGCGCCAACAAGCCGTATCGCGTCAAGATACGCGCGCCCGGCTATCCGCACCTCGCCGCGCTCGACGAAATGGTGCGCGGGCACATGATAGCCGACGTGGTGACCATCATCGGGACGCAGGACATAGTGTTCGGGGAAATCGACCGATGAGCGCTTCGTCCGTCCTCAGCGCGGCATCGCTCGCCCGCATCGATCAGGCGGTGGCCAAGTACCCGCCCGACCAGAAGCGCTCCGCCGTGATGGCTGCACTGACCATCGCGCAGGACGAAAAAGGCTGGCTGTCGACCGAAACCATGGACTGCATTGCGCAGTACCTGGAGATGGCGCCGGTCGCCGTGTACGAAGTGGCGACGTTCTATACGATGTACGATCGGAAGCCGGTCGGCAAATGCAAGCTCGCCATCTGCACCAATCTTCCATGTGCATTACAGGGAGCAACCGTGGCGGCGGCGTATCTCAAGCAGAAACTGGGCATCGAGTTTGGCGAGACCACCGCCGATGGCGCGTTCACGCTGAAGGAGGCCGAGTGCTTGGGCGCGTGTGGCGACGCACCGGTGCTGCTCGTCAACAACAAGCGCATGGCGTGCGCGATGAGCCCGGACAAGCTCGATAAACTCATCGAGGAGATGAAATAATGGGCCTGCCAGTCGCGCCTTTCGCGGGTGATATGTACGGGCCCGATGCCGTCATCATGAAAGGCATCACCGGGGCCAACTGGCGCCTGCAGGATTACCTGTCGCGCGGCGGATACTCGGCGTTGAAGAAGATACTCAGCGAAAAGATTCCGCCGGAACAGGTCGTTGCGGAACTCAAGAAGTCGGCGTTGCGCGGGCGTGGCGGCGCGGGTTTCCCGACCGGTCTGAAGTGGAGTTTCATGCCGCGCCAGTATCCCGGCGCCAAGTATCTGGTTTGCAATTCCGACGAGGGCGAGCCCGGCACCTTCAAGGATCGCGACATCATGCGCTACAACCCGCATATCCTCATCGAGGGCATGGCGATAGGCGCTTACGCGATGGGCATCCCGGTCGGTTACAACTATATACACGGCGAGATATGGGACGTGTTCGAGCGCATGGAAGAGGCGCTCGCCGAAGCGCGCGCCGCGAGCTTCATCGGCAAGAAGATACTGGGTTCTGAATTCAACTTCGAACTCCACAATCATCATGGCTGGGGTGCTTACATCTGCGGCGAGGAAACAGCGCTGCTCGAATCGCTCGAAGGCAAAAAGGGCCAGCCGCGATTCAAACCGCCGTTTCCGGCCAGCTTCGGCCTTTACGGAAAACCGACCACGATCAACAACACCGAGACGTTCGCGGCGGTGCCATGGATCATCAACAACGGCGGCGACGCTTTCCTAGCCTTGGGCAAACCCAATAACGGCGGCACCAAGATTTTTTCGGTGTCGGGCGATGTCGCGCGGCCGGGCAACTATGAGGTGAAGCTGGGGACGCCGTTCGCAAAACTGCTCGAAATGGCCGGGGGCATGCGCGACGGCAAGAAACTCAAAGCCGTCATTCCCGGCGGCTCCTCGATGCCGGTGCTGCCCGCGGATATCATGATGGCGACCGACATGGATTACGATTCGATTGCAAAGGCGGGTTCCATGCTGGGCTCGGGTGCCGTAATCGTGATGGACGAGACGCGCTGCATGGTCAAGAGTTTGCTGCGCCTGTCCTATTTCTACTACGAGGAATCGTGCGGCCAGTGCACGCCATGTCGCGAAGGCACGGGCTGGCTATATCGCATGGTCGATCGCATCGAGCACGGCAAGGGCAAGCCGGAAGACCTCGATCTTTTGAACAGCGTCGCCGACAATATTCAGGGCCGCACGATCTGCGCCTTGGGCGACGCGGCAGCGATGCCGGTGCGTGCATTTATCAAACACTATCGTGATGAGTTCCAGCACCACATAGACCACAAGCAGTGTGTGGTGCCCACTTACATCTGATGCCGACGAACCATGCTTGAGATTGAAATAGACGGCCGCAAACTCGAGGTGCCTGACGGCAGCACCGTGATGGATGCCACCAATCAGGCTGGCGTCTATGTGCCGCATTTCTGCTACCACAAGAAGCTGTCGATAGCGGCCAATTGCCGCATGTGCCTGGTGCACGTGGACAAGGCGCCCAAACCGCTGCCTGCGTGCGCGACACCGGTTACCAACGGCATGAAGGTGTTCACGCATTCCGAGCAGGCAATCAACGCGCAAAAAGGCGTGATGGAGTTTCTGCTCATCAATCATCCGCTCGACTGCCCGATCTGCGATCAGGGGGGCGAATGCCAGTTGCAGGATCTGGCTATGGGCTACGGCGGCAGCGGCTCGCGCTACGAAGAGCCCAAACGCGTGGTCAACAACAAGAATCTGGGCCCGTTGATCTCGACCGACATGACGCGATGCATACACTGCACGCGATGCGTGCGTTTCGGCGAGGAAATCGCCGGCATCATGGAGTTGGGCATGATAGGGCGCGGCGAGCATGCGGAAATCATTGCCTTCGTCGGTAAAACGGTCGATTCCGAATTGTCCGGCAACGTGATCGACCTGTGTCCTGTGGGGGCGCTTACGTCGAAGCCATTCCGCTACAGCGCCCGCACCTGGGAACTGACGCGCCATTCGTCGGTGAGCCCGCATTGCGGCCTGGGGTCCAATCTCACGGTGCAGGTCAAACAGAATCGCGTGATGCGCGTGTTGCCGCGCGAGAACGACGCCATCAACGAGTGCTGGTTGTCGGACAAGGATCGTTTCGCGTACGAAGGCCTGAATGCCTCGGACCGCCTGGTCAAGCCCATGATCCGCGAAAACGGCGCATGGCGCGAAGTCGACTGGCAGGTCGCGCTTGAGTTTGCCGCGAATGGCATCCGGAAAGTCCGCGATCAGCACGGCGCCGTGCATGTAGCCGCGCTTGCCACGCCGCACCAGACGGTGGAGGAACTCTACCTGCTGCAAAAACTGGCGCACGGACTCGGCAGCAGCAACGTCGACTTTCGCACCCGGCAGTCGGATTTCAGTGCCGACAGCAATGTCGTTCCGTGGCTGGGCATGGCAATCGCCGACATAGCGCAACTCGATCGGGTGCTGGTGGTGGGCAGTACGTTGCGCAAAGACCATCCTCTCATCGCGCATCGTATCCGTCAGGCGGCCAAGCGGCATCTGCAGGTGAACTTGATCCATGTCACGGACGACGATCTGGCGATGCGTATCACGAACAAGGCTATCGTCGCACCATCGCAAATGGCGCGCCAGTTGGCGCAGCTTGTGGCGGCTGTTGCACATGCCAAGGGTGCGCCGCTCCCGGCCGGGTTGGCCGGCACGGAAGCCGGCGATGCCGCGAAGCGTATGGCCGACAGTCTGCTGTCGGGCAAGAATTGCGCGCTGTTTGTGGGCAATTTCGCGCAACATCATCCTTCAGCGACTCAGTTGCACGCGCTGGTTCAGACATTGGCCGATCTTTTGGGCGCAAAATTCGGATTTCTCGGGGAAGCGGCAAACAGCGTAGGTGGCTATCTGGCGGGCGCGGCTGCGGGCGGTATGAATGCACTGCAAATGATGCGCGAACCGCGTCAGGCATATCTACTGTTGGGTGCCGAGCCGGAGCTGGATTGCTACGACCCGCAACAGGCCATGAGCGCAATGAAGCAGGCCGAGTTTGTCGTCGCTTTGTCACCATATCAGCACCAAGCGCTCGACTATGCGCATGTCATGCTGCCGGTTGCGCCGTTTACGGAGACCTCGGGCACTTTTGTCAGCACCGAAGGCAAAGCCCAGAGTTTCCGCGGCCTGGTGCAGCCGCTCGCCGAAACGCGGCCGGCGTGGAAAGTGCTGCGCGTGCTGGGCAACCTGCTCCAGGTTGACGGATTTGATTATGACAGTAGCGAGGCGGTACTCAAGGACGCGCTTTCCGGTTCGGATCCCACTTCGCGGCTGAACAATCGCCTGACTCAAGGTGTGATCGGAAAGATCGAAGCGCAGGGTAGTGGGGACATAGAGCGTATCGCGGAAGTTCCCATTTATCAGACGGATGCCATCGTCCGCCGCGCACCGTCGCTGCACAAAACACGGGACGGTGCGGTGCCGGTTGCCGGGATGAACGGCGAAATGTATGAGCGGTTAGGCCTGCGCGACGGCGATCAGGTGAAAGTGAACGGAAGTTCGCTGCTGAGCGCGGTGTTGGACGAGAAATTGCCCGCTGGCTGCATACGCATTCCCGCTGGTCACCCGCTCACCGCCAAGCTGGCCGGTATGTTCGATACGGTAACGATAGTGCGCGTTGCCGCGCAGCACAAGGTGGCGGTGTGAGCGCTATTTTTCAGCCCGTCTTAAATTTTGGGACCTTCTTATGGGGGCTGCTGGGCGCATTCCTCGTTGGATTGCTCGGGCCGGACCTCGCGCCATACGCGTTGTACGCGGTCAAGACCCTGCTGTTGATCGTCTGTATCGTTGCGCCGCTGATGATATGCATGGCGTACCTGACGTTGCTCGAGCGCAAGGTCATAGGCTGGATGCAGGTGCGGCAGGGTCCGAATCGGGTCGGCTACGGCTGGCTGCAGCCGATAGCCGACGGTATCAAGCTGTTGATGAAGGAAGTCATCATTCCTGCCGGCGCCAACAAATTCCTGTTTGTGCTTGCACCGGTCATGGCAATGATGCCGGCACTCGCGGCGTGGGCGGTGATTCCGTTCGGGCCCGAGATGGTGCTGGCGAATATCGATGCGGGCCTGCTTTATGTCATGGCTATCACGTCGATGGGTGTATACGGCGTGATCATCGCGGGCTGGGCATCCAATTCAAAGTATGCATTCCTGGGCGCGCTGCGTTCGGCTGCACAAATCGTCTCCTATGAGATTGCTATGGGGTTCGCCCTGGTGGGCGTGTTGATGGCGGCGCAGAGCCTCAATCTGGTTGAAATTGTTCAGGGCCAGTCGGGCACCTATGGCGCGCTGAACTGGTTTTTCATACCTCTGTTTCCGTTTTTCCTGATTTATCTGATCGCGGGCGTGGCCGAAACGAATCGCGCGCCGTTTGACGTTGCTGAAGGGGAATCCGAAATCGTCGCCGGCTTTCACGTCGAATATTCAGGCATGACGTTTGCGGTGTTTTTCCTCGCCGAATACATCAGCATGATATTGGTCGCGACATTGTGCAGCATCATGTTTCTCGGCGGCTGGTTATCGCCGTTTCCGGCGTCGTGGCCGTTGGTGGGATTCGGCGGGTTCCACTGGTTGTTCGCGAAAGTATTTTTCGTATTGATCCTGTTCATCTGGTTCCGCGCGACGTTTCCGCGCTATCGCTATGACCAGATTATGCGGCTCGGTTGGAAGGTGTTCATACCGATTACCATCGTGTGGATACTGGTGCTCGGTGCGTGGATGCAGACCCCGCTTTGGGTCTGGTGGAAATGAGGTTGCCATGATTAGCCGTATCAGCGATTTCTTTCGCACGTTTCTGCTTTTTGAGCTGGTGAAGGGCATGATGCTCACCGGACGGCACTTGTTCGCACGCAAGATCACCGTGCAGTTTCCCGAGGAAAAAACGCCCCAGTCGGGTCGTTTTCGCGGCCTTCATGCATTGCGCCGCTATCCCAACGGCGAGGAACGCTGCATCGCATGCAAACTGTGCGAGGCGGTTTGTCCGGCGCTTGCCATTACCATAGAGTCGGAGCAGCGCGACGACAGTACGCGCCGCACAACGCGCTACGACATCGACCTGACCAAGTGTATATTCTGCGGATTTTGCGAGGAGTCGTGCCCGGTTGACTCCATCGTCGAAACGCGGCTATTCGAGTATCACGGCGAGCGCCGTGGAGACCTGATCTATACCAAGCCGATGCTGCTCGCGATCGGCGACATGTACGAAGAACAAATCGCGAAAGACCGCGCCGAAGACGCCGCGTACCGATAACAGGACAGCATGTTTTCCACTTTCATTTTCTACGCGTTTTCAACCGTGCTGATAGCCGCTGCGCTGGGTGTCATCACGGCGCGCAACCCGGTTCATTCCGCGCTGTTGCTGGTGCTGGCATTTTTTACCGCTTCCGGGTTGTGGATCCAGCTACAGGCTGAATTCCTCGCCATCGCGCTGGTGCTCGTGTACGTGGGCGCGGTGATGGTGCTGTTCCTATTCGTGGTCATGATGCTGGATATCAACCTCGCGCAGTTGCGGGAAGGGTTTTGGCGCTATCTGCCGCTCGGCGGACTGGTCGGTGCACTGCTGGTGCTGGAAATGGGTACCTTGCTGTGGCTGCGCTTCGCCGGAACCGAAATGCCCCCCCCCCTGCCGGCGGGTTACAGCAACACCAAGGAATTGGGCCGCCTGATATATACGGAGTACGTGTATCCATTTGAAATTGCAGCAGTTATTCTGCTGGTTGCAATCGTGGCGGCGATTTCGCTGACGTTGCGCCATCGCAAGAACAGCAAATCGCAGAATCCGGCGCGTCAGGTGGAGGTCAAACGCGCGGACCGCGTACGCATTGTGTCCATGCCATCTGAAAAACGTGAAGAGTGAGTGGTAAGGGGGCAGGCGTGAAAAGCAACAGCGTTTCTGCGCGGTGCGTCGTGCGTTCCGGCTTATCGGTTTTGAAGGGGATTTGATTGGTTTCGCTGCAGCATTATCTAGTATTGGGTGCGATCCTGTTCGCGATCAGCGTGATCGGGATATTCCTGAATCGCCGCAATGTCATCATTGTGTTGATGGCGATCGAACTCATGCTGCTGGCGGTCAATATGAACTTCATCGCGTTTTCGCATTATCTCGACGATCCGGCCGGGCAGATATTCGTGTTCTTCATATTGACCGTGGCCGCGGCGGAATCGGCGATAGGTCTCGCGATACTGGTCGTGCTGTTCCGCAATATGAAGACCATCGATGTTGAGAAACTCGACACCTTGAAAGGCTAGCGCAGTGACGATGCAGACGCTTTACTTGGTTGTGCCGCTTGCGCCGCTGGTCGGTGCGCTGGTGTCCGGCCTGCTGTGCATGAAGATCGGCAACCGCATGGCGCACATGGTGACGATAGCGTGCATGCTGGTTTCAACGGCCGCCGCGGGCGTGGTGTTCAACGACGTGATGAACGGCAATACGTACAACGGGACTCTGTACACGTGGCTGGTCAGCGGCGCAACGAGTTATGAGATCGGCTTTCTCATAGACCAGCTGTCGGCGACGATGATGATTGTGGTGACCTTCGTGTCGCTGATGGTGCATGTCTATACCATAGGATACATGGCGGACGACCCCGGCTATAACCGCTTCTTCAGCTACATCTCGTTGTTCACATTCGCGATGCTGATGCTGGTGATGTCGAACAACTTCCTGCAGTTGTTTTTTGGCTGGGAAGCGGTCGGCCTGGTGTCCTATCTGCTGATCGGATTCTGGTTCAACCGTCCGACTGCCATTTACGCCAACCTCAAGGCATTCCTCGTCAATCGGGTCGGCGACTTCGGATTTCTGCTTGGCATTTCCCTGGTATTGATGTATTTCGGAACGCTCGACTACGCAGTGGTCTTCGCCAATGCCGGCACGCTGGCCGACAACACCATGGAAATTTTTCCGGGACACCCATGGTCGCTGATGACCGTGATGTGTATATTGTTGTTCATCGGCGCGATGGGGAAATCGGCGCAGTTCCCGTTGCATGTGTGGTTGCCGGATTCGATGGAAGGTCCGACGCCGATTTCGGCGTTGATACACGCCGCGACCATGGTGACCGCGGGCATATTCATGGTCGCGCGCATGTCGCCGCTGTTTGAGCTTTCACAGACGGCATTGTCGTTCGTGCTGGTCATAGGCGCCATCACCACTTTCTTCATGGCGCTCATCGCCACCATTCAGTACGACATCAAGCGGGTCGTGGCTTACTCCACCTTGTCGCAACTGGGCTACATGACGATGGCGCTGGGCGCCTCCGCGTATTCGGTGGCGATATTCCATCTGATGACCCACGCCTTCTTCAAGGCGGTGCTGTTTCTGGGCGCCGGTTCGGTCATCATCGCGATGCATCACGAGCAGGACATGCGCAAGATGGGCGGGCTGCGCAAGTATCTGCCCATCACCTACGCGACCGTATTGATAGGCGCAATCGCCAATGCAGGCTTACCTCCGTTCGCCGGATTTTTCTCCAAGGACTCCATTATCGAGGCGGTCCACGCGGCGTATGCGGCGGGCGTGCCCGGCGCGGCGTTTGCGTATCTGGCGGCGCTGGGCGCGGTGTTCGTCGGCGGATTTTATTCATTTCGACTGGTGTTTTTCGCGTTCCACGGCAAAGAGCGCTTCGAGACCCACGGGCACGATAGTCATGCGCACGGCGGCCACGACGCTCATGGTCATGGCGTTCCGCATGAATCGCCGTGGGTGGTGACACTGCCTCTGATACTGCTCGCCATACCGTCAATATGCGCGGGATGGGTGATCGGCGATTTTGCGCTGGGCAGTTATTTTGGCGATTCAATCTTCGTCGCTGAAAACCATGAAGGAATCAGAACGCTTGCCGCGGAGTTTCACGGCGTGGTGCCGATGATATTGCACAGCGTCACCACGTTGCCGTTCTGGCTGGCGCTGTCGGGCGCCGGCATCGCCGGGTTCCTCTATTTGATACGTCCCGACCTGCCGTCGGTATTGCGCGCCAAATGGGGATTTCTGGTGACGATGCTGGAGGAAAAGTATTACGCCGACCGCTTCAATGATTTCTTTTTCGCGGGTGGGGCGCGCCTGCTCGGCAACGGTTTCTGGAAGGGCGGTGACATGCGCGTGATAGACGGATTTTTCGTCAACGGTTCGGCGCGCGTT
>CANJQI010000002.1 GCA_947476215.1 Betaproteobacteria bacterium | reverse complement strand
GTGCGCGCAACGGTCACGACGCGCTCAAGCGGGCGCTGGACAGCGCCACGGATGTGGATGCCGACCAGAAGCTGTGGATACTGCTCAGACTTGCGGAAATGGCATGGCGGCTCAACGATGCCCGGCTTGCGGAAAGTTACTTTCGCCGCGCACTCGCGCTCGACATCACGGATGGATTTCTGCTCGCGGCCTATGCCGACTTCTTGCTCGATTACGGGCGCCCGCGGGAGGTCATTGCACTGCTCAAAAACTGGGCCGCCGCCGATCCGCTGTTATTGCGACTCGCGTTGGCGGAGCAGGCGGTCGGCGCCAAGGGCGCGCGCGAGCATCAGGCAACACTCGCCGATCGCTATGCCGCGTCGCGTCTGCGTGGTGACACGACGCACGAGCAGGAGGAGTCCCGATTTACCCTGCTCATGCAGGGGCGTGCCGAGGAGGCCTTGCGACTGGCGCTCAGCAACTGGAAGGTGCAGCGTGAGCCCCGCGATGCGCGCGTCGTGCTCGATGCGGCGCTGGCCGCGCGTCGACTGGAGGCCGCTCAGCCGGTGCTGGCGTGGATGGCGCGGAGCCGCATAGAAGACTGGTATCTGCAACGCGCGTCTGAGCGAATCAACACGATGAAAAAGGGCACGCCGTGATACGTGCCGCACTTTTCATCTTAGTCGCATGGTTCGCGACCGCGGCGTTTGCGCATAAGCCGAGCGACAGTTATCTAACGATCACCGTGGACGGTGACGTGGTGCGCGGCCAGTGGGATATCGCGTTGCGAGACCTCGATTTCGCAATCGGCCTGGACAGCGATGGCGATGGCGCTATTACCTGGGGAGAGTTGCGCGCGCGTCGCAATGACGTTGCATCGTATGCGCTGGCGCGCCTCGCGATCGGGATCGACGGCACGATATGCACACCCCAACTCAACGGATTTCTGGTTGACGGTCACAGTGATGGAACCTATGCCGTGCTGCGTTTCGAAGCGCGGTGCGCGAAGTCGGGGGCTGCGCTTGAACTCGGTTACAACCTGTTCTTTGACCTTGATCCCCAGCACAAGGGACTGTTGAATCTCGTTTATGGCGGCGCCACGCGCATCGCGATCTTCAGTCCGGAAGCTGCGCACCAGCGTTTTGAGCTGACTCGGCCCAGCCTGATGCGGCAGTTCCTGGACTATGGGCGCGAAGGTGTGTGGCACATCTGGATAGGCTTTGATCACATCCTTTTTCTGCTTTCCCTGCTGTTGCCCGCGGTGCTGATCGCATCGCGCGGCGCGCGGCGCGCGGTTGAGCGTTTCAGGCCGGCATTCATCGAAGTGCTGAAGGTCGTGACAGCATTCACGATTGCACACTCGATCACGCTGAGTCTCGCCGCGCTCGGGGTTATCAGTCTGCCGACGCGAATTACCGAATCTGCGATTGCGTTGTCGGTGATACTTGCCGCTCTCAACAATATTTTTCCGTTGTTCCAGGAACGGCGCTGGATGGTCGCGTTTGCGTTCGGACTGATACACGGTTTCGGTTTCGCGAGCGTGTTGGCCGATCTTGGACTTCCACAGAATGCGCTGCTGCTGGCACTGGTCGGATTTAATCTTGGCGTCGAGACCGGGCAGCTCGCGATCGTATGCGTGTTTCTGCCGGTTGCTTACGGCCTGCGGAAAACGAGGTTCTACCAGCGCGTGGTTTTTCTTGGCGGATCAATTGCGATATGCACGCTGGCGGCGGTGTGGTTTGTGGAGCGGGCATTCAATGTCAAGCTGTTGACTTGATCAAGCTGCTTTGATGGCATAATTCTGAGCGTTGCCGATAGTCATGCATGTCTGTTAGATCTGATTCCCCATGTTTCCCGCCCAACTGAAATTTCCGACCATGGAACGGCTGCGCCCGCCGAAGGCATTGGGCCCTGCGTTTTTGCTGTCTGTGGCTGTGCACGTCTACGCCGGCGGATGGTTGTACTCGACCTGGCATACTCCGCACATTGATCCGCCGCAACCGTTGTACGTGACGCTGGAAGCCGTTCCCAGGCCGGTAGTTCGCGCGGCACCTCCACAGGTCGCGCACGAACGACAAAAAGCGCCAGCGCAACCGCAACCGCAACCGCAACCGTCGCTGCCACAGTTCGCTACGCATCATGCCCCCATGCCCGCGACGATCACGACGGAACGACAGGATCCTGCGCCGCCGGTTGTAGCGTCGGCAGCTGAAACCCAGCCTGCACCCACAGTTGTCGCCGTCGCGCCGGCAGCGGCGAGCGCACCAACCCGCACGCTGGCAATAGAGCCACCCCATTTCGACGTGGCATACCTGAACAATCTGCGCCCTGCGTACCCGCCACAGGCGCGCAGACTGGGCTTGGAGGGGTTGGTCGTTCTGCGTGTCCAAGTGAGCGCCCAAGGAATTCCTGAACAGGTCGTACTTGCGCAAACATCGGGTGCGCCGCTGCTCGACGAGGCAGCGCAGAAAGCGGTTCAGGGTTGGAAATTCCTGCCGGCGCGACGCGGGGACACTCCGATTGCGCACCTCGTGGACGTGCCCGTTCGGTTTCAGCTAAGGAATTAGCGACGATAAAAGGCAGGGGGTTAGCCCTGCCTTTTCAGGAAACGACAGAAATATTACTTCTTGTCAGCCTTCTTTTCGTCAGCCTTTGAAGCTTCTTTCTTCGCATCGGCCTTCGGCGCTTCCTTCTTCGCTTCGGTCTTCGCGGCGTCTTTCTTCATCTCATCGGCGGCGAACGCGGAGGTCGTGCCCAAAGCGAACATCGCAGCGACGATTGCAGCAAGCATTTTGCTCATGTTGATTCCTATATGTGAAGTTGATAAATATTTACCATTAACCGACCACACTTGGTGGTCATCGCAATTAACGCTGCGCAATTAACGGCGTTGACACCCTTCTCCTGAAAGCGAGCGTGCGCGCAAAATTCTGGCCCGCTATATGTTCGAAAGTGCATGATTATTAACGATAAATATCAACGCCCTGACGTATTGTAAAAAATTGTATCAGTCGCCGATAGCCGGCCCGGCTGGGATTCGCGCCAGCTTCCCGGCGCAATGCCGTCCAGATCCCACCCGCCTATGCGATAGCGGATTAGACGCAATGTTGGGTAGCCCACCGCCGCCGTCATGTGTCGCACCTGGCGGTTCTTGCCTTCGGATATGGTCAATGTGAGCCAGCTCGTGGGTATGTTGTTGCGGTGACGTATCGCCGGCTGGCGCGGCCACAGCCACGCCGGCTCTTGTGCAGATTCGGCATGTGCCGGTTTCGTAAGATAGCCTCCGATCTCGACGCCGCGCGCAAGCGCGGCCAGTGCCTCGGGGGTAACCACGCCTTCGACCTGAACCCAATATGTCTTGCGCAGTTTATGACGGGGGTCCGAGATGCGATGCTGCAAGCGACCGTCGTCCGTCAGCAGTAGCAGGCCTTCGCTGTCCGTGTCGAGGCGGCCCGCGGGATAAACCTCGGCTATCGGAATGAAATCCTTGAGCGTGGGCCTGGCTCCGGAAGCGCTGAACTGGCACACCACGCCGTACGGTTTATTGAATATTATCAGTCGCGGCATGGCTCAAGGAACGGGGGGGCGGCACAGTTAGCAGGCGGCGGTGGGAACAGATATAATCATATAGTCCAACGAGGGGAAATCATGACAAACCCAAAAATTATTTACACCATGGTCGACGAAGCGCCGGCACTGGCGACTTATTCATTGCTGCCCATTGTGCAGGCGTTTACAAGAGCCGCCGGCATAGATGTTGAAACGCGCGACATTTCACTTGCCGGCAGAGTGATCGCGAATTTTCCGGAAAACCTGTCCGAGAAACAGAAAATTCCGGACGAACTGACCATCTTGGGACAACTGGCGACAAAGCCGGAAACCAACATCATGAAACTTCCGAATATCAGCGCATCCGTTCCGCAGCTGAAGGAAGCGATCAGGGAACTGCAGTCCCAAGGTTACAAAGTGCCTGATTACCCTGATGATCCCAAGAATGATGCGGAAAAGAAAATCAAGGCAACGTATGGCAAGGTCCTAGGCAGCGCCGTCAATCCGGTGCTGAGGGAAGGAAACTCGGATCGCCGGGCGCCGGTTTCCGTCAAGCAGTATGCCAGGAAAAATCCGCACAAGATGGGGGCGTGGACGGCGGACTCTAAAACGCATGTCGCGCATATGAATGCGGGCGACTTCTATGGTAGTGAGAAATCGGTGACGGTAGCCACTGCGGGAGATGTCCGGATCGAATTCGCGGGCGACGACGGCAAGACCAAGGCCCTCAAGGAAAAGACCGCACTCAAGGCCGGTGAGATCATAGACGCCTGCGTCATGAGCTGCCGTGCGTTGCGCGAATTTTTCGAGCAGCAGATGCAGGACGCGAAAAAACAGGGGCTGCTCTTTTCGCTTCATCTCAAAGCCACGATGATGAAGATTTCCGACCCGATCATTTTCGGGCATGCGGTTTCCGTCTACTACAAGGACGTTCTGGGCAAGCACGCCGCGGCACTGAAGGAAATCGGGTTTGACGCGAACAACGGCATAGGCGATCTTTACGGCAAGCTGGGTCAATTGCCGGACGGCAAGCGCGCCGAGATCGAAGCCGATATCAAAGCCTGCTACCAGGCCCGGCCCGGGCTGGCGATGGTCAATTCTGACAAGGGCATCACCAATCTGCACGTGCCGAGTGACGTGATTATCGATGCGACCATGCCGGCCATGATCCGCGAGTCCGGAAAGATGTGGGGCGCTGACGGCAAACTGTATGAAACCAAGGCTGTCATTCCCGACCGCAGCTACGCTGGCATCTATCAGGTCGCCATTGACGACTGCAGGAATAACGGCGCGGTGGACCCCAAAACGATGGGCACGGTGCCCAACGTTGGATTAATGGCGCAGGCCGCCGAGGAATATGGTTCGCATGACAAGACCTTTGAAGCACCCGGCATAGGTGTAGTGCGCGTTGTGGACGCGGCCGGCAAAACCTTGCTTGAGCACAAGGTCGAACAAGGTGACATCTTCCGCATGTGCCAGACCAAGGATGCGCCGGTTCAGGATTGGGTAAAACTCGCTGTCACGCGCGCGCGCATTACTGGCGCGCCCGCCGTTTTCTGGCTGGACCGTAAACGTGCGCACGACACGCAAGTCATCGCGAAAGTTGAACGCTACCTCAAGGACCACGATACCGGCGGTCTGGAAATCAGCATCAAGAGTCCGGAAGAAGCAACGCAATATTCGCTGGACAGGATACGCGCCGGCAAGGACACGATTTCCGTGACCGGCAACGTGTTGCGCGATTACCTGACCGATCTGTTTCCGATCCTTGAACTAGGGACAAGCGCGAAAATGTTGTCGGTGGTACCGTTGATGAACGGTGGCGGCATGTTCGAAACGGGCGCCGGCGGCACCGCACCCAAGCATGTTCAGCAGCTGCAGAAAGAAGGATATCTGCGGTGGGATTCACTGGGCGAGTTCTTGGCGCTGTGCGCGTCGCTCGAACATCTGGCGCGCACGTTCAAGAATGACAAGGCTCAGGTGCTGGCGGAAACGCTGGATGAGGCCAACGCCAAGATACTCGAAAACCGGAAGTCACCTGCGCGCAAGGTTGGGGAAATTGATAACCGGGGCAGCCATTTTTACCTCGCGCTTTACTGGGCGCAGGCACTGGCCGCGCAGACGAAGGATAAGGACCTGCAGGCACGCTTCACCACGCTGGCTAAAACGCTGACGGAAAACGAAGCCAAGATTAATGCTGAGTTGATCGCGGCGCAAAATAAGCCGGTGGACATGGGCGGCTATTATCATCCGGACTTCGAGAAAACCTCCATGGCGATGCGGCCCAGCGCGACACTCAACACGGCATTAGGCGCCATGGGTTGAAAATAGACGCCACCGCATTGACGCTGATCGCCGGACAACCCCCCGTCCTGCGGATACCGGACGGGTTTTTTATTGGAGTATTCTGGAAAACTGCCGCGAAATCAGGCCGCCTGAATATTGGATGCCTGTTTGCCCTTGGGGCCCTGGGTTACTTCAAACGTAACCTTCTGTCCTTCCTTGAGGGTCTTGAATCCGCCCATTTGTATCGCGGAGAAGTGTGCGAACAAATCCTCACTGCCGTCGTCCGGTGTGATGAAGCCATAACCCTTCGCATCGTTGAACCATTTCACGGTACCTGTTGCCATATTGCAGTTCCTTCTTAACTTAAAAAATTACCGGAAAAAACTTCCGGAGACGGTTTGAGTTTCAAGGACGCGGATACGACAGATACGGTAAAACCGGTACTGCGATCAGGCTTGAAGCCAAACACCTTTTTTCTTTCTATGCTATTTGCTGGAAGAAGTCAAGTTTTCGTTAAAAATTGCCGTCATACCCAATTGAAATATCTGGCATTATGGACAAAATGGCAAATAGATGCATGGGCAGCAAGATGGTAGCGTAGGGTATGGCGACAAGGCATCGTGAAGACTCGGTTTTGGAGGCGAAGAAGGCCAAGGTCAAGGCGCCTCCAATGTTCAAGGTATTGTTATTAAATGACGATTACACACCCATGGATTTCGTAATCGTGGTGCTGCAGAAGTTTTTTTCCCACAGCCGAGAAAAGGCGACCCAAATCATGCTTAAAGTTCATCGCGAAGGTGCCGGTGTATGCGGGGTGTTCCCGAGGGATCTGGCCGCGACCAAGGTCGAACAGGTGACCGGATTTGCGCGCCAGCATCAACACCCGTTACGATGCGTCATGGAGGAAAACTAATGATAGCCCAGGAACTTGAGGTCAGTCTCCATGCTGCCTTCATGGAGGCGCGGCAGAAACGCCATGAGTTCATTACGGTAGAGCATCTGCTGCTGGCGCTGCTCGACAACCCCTCTGCTTCCGACGTCATCAAGGCGTGTGCGGCTGAAGCCGATGATCTGCGCAAGCTTCTGGTGGAGTTTGTAACCGAACACACGCCCATATTGTCGACCGAAGAAGCCGATACGCAGCCGACGCTGGGTTTCCAGCGTGTGATCCAGCGTGCCATCCTACATGTTCAGTCGTCGGGCAAGAAAGAGGTTACGGGCGCTAATGTGTTGGTCGCCATATTCGGAGAAAAAGATTCGCATGCGGTGTTTTTCCTGCATCAGAAAGGTGTAACCCGTCTCGATGTAGTCAACTTTATATCGCATGGCATCAGCAAGGTGCCGCAGGCGAGTCCGGGCAAGGGAGAAACCGAGGCAGAGACCGAGCAGGAGCCGGCCGCCAGCGGCGCGCTCGAAAATTTCACGCTGAATCTTAATGCCCAGGCGACAGCTGGCAAGATCGATCCGTTGATCGGTCGCGCGCAGGAACTCGAACGCGTCGTGCAGACGCTGTGCAGGCGCCGCAAGAACAATCCGCTGCTGGTGGGCGAGGCCGGTGTCGGCAAGACCGCCATCGCGGAAGGCTTGGCGCGGCGCATAGTCGACGGTGAAGTGCCGGAGGTGCTTGCCAAGTGCACGGTGTATGCGCTCGATATGGGTTCATTATTGGCCGGCACCAAGTATCGCGGAGATTTCGAGCAGCGCCTGAAAGCGGTGTTGAAGCAGTTGGTCGACAATCCAAATGCCATACTATTCATCGATGAAATCCATACCCTGATAGGCGCTGGGGCGGCGTCCGGCGGCACACTCGACGCGTCCAATCTGCTCAAACCGGCGTTGTCGAACGGACAACTGAAGTGCATAGGGGCCACGACCTACAGCGAATTCCGCGGCGTATTCGAGAAAGATCATGCTCTGTCGCGCCGTTTCCAGAAAATTGACGTAATCGAGCCTTCCATTGCGGAAACGGTGTCCATATTGCGCGGCCTGAAAACGCGTTTCGAGGCACATCATGGCATCAAATACGCGGCTTCGGCGCTTACGTCGGCGGCGGAGCTGGCGGCTCGTTACATCAATGATCGTCATCTTCCCGACAAGGCCATAGACGTGATCGATGAAGCGGGTGCGGCGCAGCGCATACTGCCCAAGTCCAAGCAGAAGAAAGTGATTACCAGACACGAGATCGAGGAAATCGTCGCGAAAATTGCGCGCGTGCCGGCGCAAAGCGTGTCATCGGATGATCGATCGCAACTGAAAAATCTAGACCGCAATCTCAAGGCGGTCGTCTTCGGCCAGGATAAGGCGATTGAAGCATTGTCGTCCGCGATCAAGATGGGGCGCAGCGGTCTGGGAAATCCGCAGAAACCGACGGGCAGCTTCCTGTTTTCCGGGCCTACCGGTGTCGGCAAGACCGAAGTGGCACGCCAGCTTGCCTATATTCTGGGTGTTGAGCTGATACGTTTTGATATGTCGGAATACATGGAGCGCCATGCCGTGTCGCGCCTGATAGGGGCGCCGCCCGGCTATATTGGATTTGACCAGGGAGGGCTATTGACCGAAGCGGTCACCAAGCATCCGTATTCGGTCCTGCTGCTGGACGAGATCGAGAAGGCCCATCCCGACGTCTACAACATATTGCTGCAGGTCATGGATCACGGCACCTTGACCGACAATAATGGCCGCAAGGCCGACTTTCGCAATGCCATGATCATCATGACCACCAACGCTGGCGCGGCGGAGCTGTCGAAAACCACCATGGGATTCACTCGCTCGACGCAGGCCGGTGACGAAATGGGTGAAATCAAGCGCATGTTCACGCCCGAGTTTCGCAACAGGCTGGATGCCATTATTTCGTTTGCCGCGCTCGACCAGGAGATCATCAAACGCGTGGTCGACAAGTTCCTGATGCAGCTCGAAGAACAGTTGCACGAGAAGAAAGTCGAAGTGTCGTTCACGGAAGCACTCAAGGAGCACCTGGCCAAGAACGGATTCGATCCGTTGATGGGTGCACGACCCATGGCGCGGTTGATCCAGGACACGATACGCACCGCGCTTGCGGACGAACTGCTGTTTGGCCGTCTAGCCAGCGGCGGCAAGGTTACCGTGGATGTCGACGCGGACGGCAAAGTCCGTCTCGCGTTTGCCGAGGAAGAAGCCGGCGTGGTGTAGGGATGGCGCTGCGTCTCGTGATATTGGTCAGGCAGTTTTCCAAAAATAAAATCGAGCGGTCCAACCGCACAGGTAATTAATTTTCGTAACAGGGGAGGGTCCCATGAGTGTTCGTCACAGCGCACGCGCTGCGTTTGCTATTTTTCTCGGCATCCTGTCCGCCGACTCGCTTGCGCAGGATGCAAATGCGGCGCGCAATCTTGCAGCCACTTGTTTTACCTGCCATGGTACCAATGGCGTCAGCGTAAACAATGTGCCGCCCAGCCTGGCGGGACTAAGCAAGGACTATTTGCTGATGCAATTGCGGGACTTCAGGGACGGCAAACGCGCCGCGACGGTCATGCACCAGCAAGCCAAAGGTTATACCGATGCGCAATTCGAGTTGATCGCGGGTTATTTCGCTGCACAAAAGAGATAGGGGAGCGGACATGACGATATCCAGACGCGAGTTTATGAAATGGGTCTCCGCGACAGCGGGTGTGACGGCTGTCGCAGGGTGTGCAACAACCGCCGACGGCAGTGCCGGCCGCGTGGTGGTCATAGGCGCCGGTTACGGCGGCGCGACGGCCGCCAAGTACGTGAAGATGTGGGCGCCGGACATCGCCGTGACCGTGGTTGAACGCGGCGCGGAGTTTATATCCTGTCCGATCAGCAATCTGGTGCTGGGCGGCAGCGTGCAGCTAAAGGATCTGACGGTCAGCTACGATGGATTGAAAAAACGCGGCATCACGCTGGTGCGCGACGAAGCGGTGGCGGTTGACGCGGTGAAACGCGAAGTGCGCCTTGCCGGCGGCGCGGTCATTGCTTACGATCGCTTGATCGTTTCACCCGGCATCGAGTTCATGTACAACACCATCCCCGGCCTGAACAATGCAGATGTGCAAGGCCGCGTGTTGCATGCATGGAAAGCGGGGCCGCAGACGGTTGCGTTGCGCCGCCAGTTGGAGGCGATGCCCGACGGTGGTGTCTATGCTTTGCATATTCCGATGGCACCCTATCGCTGCCCGCCTGGGCCATACGAGCGTATTTGCCAGATTGCTCATTATTTCAAGACCGCAAAGCCGAAGTCCAAGATACTGGTGCTGGATTCCAATCCGGATATCACTTCCAAGGCCGGATTGTTCAGAGCCGCATGGAACGGCGCTTATAAAGGCATGATCGACTACCACCCCAACAGCGAGCTTGTCGATGTTGATGTCAAGACGATGACGGCCAAGTTACAGTTCGACAACGTAAAAGCCGACGTGCTCAACGTCGTCCCGCCGCAGAAAGCAGGTGCGATAGCCGAGCAGGCAGGACTGATTACCGCCAACAACCGCTGGTGCGGAATAGACTGGACCACGTGCGAGTCTACCGCGGTGAAGGGCGTGCACGTGCTGGGCGACTCGCTGCTCGCCGCGCCGCTGATGCCCAAGTCCGCGAGCATGGCGAATCAGCATGCCAAGGTCTGCGCCGCCGCCGTAATTTCGTTGATCAAAGGGCAGCCGGTTAACCAGGAACCCATGTTGATGAACACCTGTTACAGTTTTGTCGACGACAAGAATGTCATTCATGTCGCATCGGTCCATCAGTACAGCGCCGCCGAAAAAACCATGATACCGGTCAAGGGCGCGGGAGGCGTGTCGGACAAGGCAAGCGAGCTGGAAGGTCTGTATGCCTGGGGCTGGGCGCGCAATATCTGGGCGGATACTTTGACCTGATATCGTCCAGCCGGCATATGAAAAGGGGCGCTATGGTGCCCCTTTATGCTGATAATCCAAGAGGTTGGATTCGAAACTCACCTCAAAATTCGAGATGGGTTTTACGCAATCGCAGCGCGGCGCCGCAGCATCACATACACGCAGAGCGCGGCAGCCGCCGCCAATAGATGCTTGACGGTATGCCCGCTCAGCCATAGTTGGGTCAACGCGTAGATTTCCTGATCGTGGAATTCGACGGCCTTGGCCAGTGTATAGAACGCCATGCCGAATAACAGGTAGATACGGTTGCCGTAGCGGCCTGGATAGACCGCAAGCAGAACGACTATGGCGAGAAACGGCGCGAGTTGGACCCAAACATAAGGCCGCAGATCGTCCATATAGTACCACCACGCCACGCTGGCCGCGCCGATGGCAATCGCGGAAATGAGCAGTGCGCACTCGTGACGCGCGGTCGCGTGCTCACTGAACAGCGCGGTAAACAATCCCATGAACGCCACGGTCATCGGCAGGCGGTCCCACACCAGGGTGCCGTTGCCCGGCGTCGCGTGGTAATACGCGGACCCGGCACACACGAGTGCAATAGCCGCGAAGAAAACGCGCCATGACACGATCGCTCCGTTGCAAGCACCAGCGCGCAACAGGCGAATTCCCGCCACAGCTACGGCGAGAAAAGCAAGGTTGGACGCAACGTTCAGAAAATTCGGAATTCCCAAGCAGGTGCGCAGGTCGGCAAAAACATGATAGCCGGGATCCTGCGGTATGGGATTGCCCTTCAGGATAAGAACCAAGGGCAGCAACATGACCACTGCCAGTGTCGCCTCCCGCCAGTATCGTGCAACCCGTGTTCGCACGGCGTCAGCCCCGAAAACAGAATTCAAGCCGAACCTAGAGCGCGGTCTTCAAGCGTCGCCTCAGGGACTCTTTTACGGTGTCGTCAAGGTAGGCGCAACGATCGACGAATGCGCTGATCAGTTCCGAAACATACTTGGATCGGGTCATACCGCTTAATTCATCCGCGCAGCTGATCTCGTGCGAAATTCTTGCGCGCTCCTCCAGCAGGAAGTTGAAGTGTGCATCGCAGGTGGGGATGGGCGGAGGATAACGCCTGATTTCATTGGTGAATTCAAAGCGTTTCTGGTCGAGCAGGATTCTGATTTCCGTGCAGACGGATCTGAGATCATCTGGTTCGCTCCCCGCTACAGATGCATTTCGCGGGTCGTGTACCGTTGGTGAATAATGTTCCATCGTGTGCTCCGGGAGATAGACACGGGCTGATCCAAATACTACAGCAATTGGCCGCTTCTCGTCATCGGGCGTTTGATCCTAAGCGTGCTCGCCCATGGCTATTTGAGATGCGGCGGTTTCTGCCGATTCGCGAGCCGGACTATAATGCCTGCGGCCGATACACACGATAGTCAGGAACACCGCGCATGATATCGATACGCAGAACAAACGCCCCGCTGGGCGCCGAGATACAGGGCATAGACCTAACCGGTGAACTCGACGATGCAATTCTGGCTGCGATTGTAGACGCGTGGCACGAACACGAAGTCATATTCTTCAGAGGGCAAACGCTAAGCCCCGAGCAGCATGTGTGTTTGAGCCGCCGCTTGGGCGAACTTGAACTGCATGTGCGTTCGGAGTTTGCCAAGCCCGGGCATCCGGAAATCTTCGTGGTTTCGAACATGCTTGAGAATGGCAAGCCTATAGGTGCAAGCGATGCGGGGGCCACCTGGCATTCAGATTCGTGCTGTCGCCGCGAGCCCAGCAGCGGTTCGCTGTTGTATGCCCGGCAGGTGCCGCGGCGCGATGGGAAAATGCTGGGTGATACGCTGTTCAGCAGCATGACCGCTGCGTATGAAGCTTTGCCGGATGAAATGAAAATGCGTCTGCGCGGCCTCAGGTGCGTCAATTCCATAGACAACGGTTACACCCGCGTGCGCCGCAATGTGCTCGACGAGAACCAGCGCAGCCGAGTGCCCGGACATGGCGCGGATGTCGAGCATCCGGTGGTGCGCGTGCATCCGCATACGGGCAGGAAGTGCATTTACGTCAATGAGAGTTACACCACCCACATTGTGGGGCTGAGCGCGGACGACAGCCGTGCGCTGCTCGACATTCTGACGGCGCATGTCACGCAGCCGCAATTTGTTTACCGGCATAACTGGCAGGTGGGTGATCTGCTGATGTGGGACAACTGTTCCACGCAGCACAAGGCAATGTTTGATTATGCGCCGCTGCACCGGTTGATGGAGCGAACCACGCTGCAGGGAATTCTGCCGTTATCTGATGTGGAGCATGAGCCGGCAATGGCGGGACAGGTTTGACGGTGGCTTCGGCGCCTGCCGGCCGCGTCGTTGTTCGGCGTCGCTCGATGAGCATGACACTGCTGCGCTGGTCCGTGCGGGCATGTTCAATGGGTGCATTGCTTGCAGTCCCGACTGTAGTATTGGCACAGAGTGCGGCTGCCGGTAAAGATCAGTCTCCTTCCACAGGCGGCGCGGCACCCGCCTATCCGTACAAGCCCGTGCGCATGGTGACCACCGAATCCGGTGGCGCCAGCGATATTGCGGCACGGGTGATCGCGCAGGCGGTTTCGCTTCGTCTCGGACAGCAAATCGTGGTCGACAATCGTGGCGGTATCATCGCCATAGAGACTGCAGCGCGCGCGGCCCCGGACGGTTACACGCTGCTATTCTATGGCGGCACCTTGTGGTTGCTACCGTTGATGCGTGACAAGGTGACATGGGACGCGATCAGGGATTTTGCGCCCATCACGCTGGCGGTCAGTTCGCCATTGCTGCTCGTCACCAACCCATCGCTTGCGGTCCAGTCGGTAAAGGATCTGATTGCCCTGGCGAAAAGCAAGCCGGGCGTTCTGAACTACGGGTCGCCGGGGTCGGGCGCCGCAACACATCTGGCAAGCGAGTTGTTCAAAGCGATGGCGGGTGTCGACATCGTGCGCGTCGTCTATAAAGGTTCGGGACCGGCATTGAATTCACTGGCCGCGGGCGAAGTTCAGCTGATGTTTCCCACCGCCAGTTCCGCCGCTGCGTTCGTCAAGGCGGGTCGCCTGAAAGGTCTGGCGGTGACGAGCGCGTTTCCATCAACACTGCTTCCCGAGTTTCCGACTGTAGCCGCCTCCGGATTGCCCGGCTATGAGTACGTCTCGGTACTAGGCGTGTTCGCGCCAGCGGCAACGCCGGCGGGCGTAATCCGCCGAGTCCATCAGGAGATCGTCAGCGCATTGGGGCAGCCTGAGTTGAAGGACAAATTCCTGCGCATGGGTGTGGAAGTGCGCGGTACGTCGCCGCAGGAACTGGCCTCCGTGATCAAGGCGGAAATCATCCGCGTTGGCAAGGTGATCAGGGATGTTGGGATACGCGCCGAATAGCGGCAACTGCAATGCCGAGACCGATTAACGCTCGCGTAGGCTCGCTGCCTCGACGAGTCTGGTAATGCGAACGGATTCCGATTTGATGCGCGCCGCAAGCTGTTCAGGTGTGCTGGCGACGATTTCAGAACCGGCCGCGGCAAAGCGTTCTCTGACGTCCGGAATCTGCATTGCGGTGACAACCTCATGCAATAACCGCTTGACGATAGCCGCTGAAACACCTGCCGGCATCAGCATGACAGTCGCTCCGGACGTGTCATAGCCGGGGACGGTGGCGGCAACGGGCGGCAATCCCGGAAACAAGGGCGACGGCTGTGCACTGGCAATCGCCAGCGGTCGCAACCGGTCGGCCTTGATGTGGGACGACACTGAACTCGCCGCGGCGAACATGAGCTGTATCTGGCCGCCGATCAAATCCGTGATTGCGGCACCCGTGCCCTTATAAGGTATGCCCACAATATTGACACCCGCCATCAGCTTGAACAGTTCTCCTGCCACTTGCGGTGATCCACCCACGGTGCCTGACGCATAGTTGAGCACGCCCGGTTTTGCCCGGGCCATGTCCACAAGATCCTTGACCGACTTCACCGGCAGCGATAGTGGCACGACCAGTATGTTGGGCGAGTTCACCAACAGCGACAGTGGCACCAGGCCGCGCATGGGGTCGACAGGCGTTTTTCTGAACAGCGGTTCCACCCAGAAACTGCTGCCGGCGACGAGCAGCGTATAGCCGTCCGCCGTCGATCGTGCAACGATGTCGCCTGAAATAGTGCCGGCGCGATTGTCTATGATAACCGGCTGACCAAGCGGACCTGCGATGCTTTGCCCTATCAGGCGCGATGTCAGATCGGCGCCGCCAGTCGGCGCGCCGGTCACGATGCGTATCGGCTTGTGCGGGTATGCCGGCGCGGTGTTCGTCAGGTTCCCCTGGCCGCTCACTATGCCGATACCCCCAGTTATCAGGCTTAATGCACCAAGGCCGGTGAAGTAACAGCTGGATTTCATGGTTAATTTATTTTCACTGAAATTCAGCCATTACGTAATGTCATGAGGAAACTAGTCAGTATGGCAATCAGCGCATGGAGTCGCGGTACTGAATTGAGCATGAAACCTGTTTCTATGAGACTTGTCAGTTCTTTTTCCGCACTTCCACGCCTACCCAGCGCTCCATGTGCTTCATCAGCGCGGTCGTGTCTTCGTTGAGGCTGCCCTGCGTGACCGCGTAATTGAACAGCTGTGACACACTACTGCTCACGAATAGCGGAACGCCGAGTTCTTCGGCTTCGGCGAAGATGAGCTTGAATTCCTTGGTGCGATTGCCTACGCGGCCGCCGGTATCAAAGGTGCGGGTGATGACGGCCTCGGGAATTTTCTCCTCGGTCGCCTTGTTACGGCCGGAACTGGCGTTGATCACATCGCACATCACCTGCGGATCGAGCCCGGCCTTGACGCCGATCAGCATGGCCTCGAACGAGGCGGCGATGCCCGCCGCGCCTATCATGTTGTTGAGCAGTTTTATGAGCTGTGCACCGCCCGGCACATCGCTGATTTCAAAAAATTTCTTGCCGTACAAATCCATGTACGGGCGTACTTCATCAATCACGGCGCGCGGCCCGGCGAGCATGACCGCCATCTTGCCCGCATCGGCGCCGCTCACGCCGCCGCTGACCGGCGCGTCCAGCATTTCAACGCCGGCGGCTTTCATGCCGGCGGCTATCGTTTGTATCGCAATGCGGCCGCTGGTGGACGTCTCGACATAAATTCTGCGCCGCTTGCCATGCACGACACCATCCTTGCCGAGCGCGACATCGATGCTGATTTCAGGAGACGGCAAGCTCGCGAACACGATCTCCGCCGCATCTCCTACGGCTTTTGCGGATGATTCCGGTTTGGCACCCAGCTTGACGAGGCGCGCGACCGCATCCGGATTGCGATCGTAAACATGCACGCTGCAGCCGCCGTGAACCAGGCGCTCCGCAAGCCGCCCCCCCATTTTCCCCAAGCCTACAAAGCCAAGTTCAGTTATTAAATTGGTTTCAGCCATTTTGTATCTCCTCCAGTGTTGGTGGTTCCCGAGATGGAGCGGCACATGCGGGCGTTCGGGAATCTTGCGGGCTTCCGCTCAATTGAGCTCGAGAAGTCTAATATTAACTCAACTTCTAGCTCTGAATGGATCGCGGAGACGAGGTTGTCCTCGGATAATGGTGCATCACGTGGCTGCCGCCCGGATTGGTTGTCTGACAACACCACCTGAATTGAATCCCGGGAATCCGTCCCCATATATGACATGTGCAATGCAATTGGCCGGGAAGATGAAATACAAGGACTATTACCAGATACTAGGGGTTGACCGTAATGCGGGCGCCGATGAGATCAAGAAGGCGTACCGCAAGCTCGCCCACAAGTTTCATCCCGATATCTCCAAGGAAAAGAATGCCAAGGAGAAATTTCAGGAGGTTGGAGCAGCCTACGAGACCCTGAAAAACACCGAAAAGCGCGCTGCCTATGACCAGTTGGGCAGTGGTCACCAAGCGGGACAGGATTTTGAACCGCCGCCCGGCTGGGCATCGCAATTCGTTCATCATGGCGGCAGCGGGCAATCCGGCTTTGACAATATTGATCTCTCGGATCTGTTTGCAAGTCTGTCCGGCGGCGGACGTCGCGGCGGCATGGGGGGCGGGAAATTCCCTATTCCCGGACAGGACTTTGAAGTCGCGGCGCAGATTACGCTGGAACAGGCCGCATGCGGCACGGAACTCGATATCAACCTGAGTGTGCCCGAGTACGACGGAAGCGGGTTGCCGCGGCGCGTGCCGCGCGTATTCAAGGCGCGCATCTCCAAGGGGGCAAGTGAGGGCCAGCGATTACGGCTGGCCGGCAAGGGCGGCAAGGGGCTTAACGGTGGGCGTGATGGCGACCTGTGGTTGACAATTTCGATTGCGCCGCACGCGTTATTCCGTGCTGATGGACACGATCTATATGTGGATTTGCCGCTCGCTCCTTGGGAAGCAGTCCTCGGCACAACGGTCGAGGTGCCCACGCTGAACGGCGCGGTACGCCTGAAGATTCCCGCAGGCAGCACGGCGGGTCAGAAAATGCGGCTTGCCGGACGCGGGTTGCCCAAGCCCCATGACGGGCAGGGGAATCTCTATGCAGTTATTCAGATCAGCGTGCCGACGGTCCCGACCGATCGTGAACGTGAGTTGCTGGGGCAACTAGCCGCCGAGTCGAAGTTTGACCCGCGCCGTCACTTCAACCGTGAGAAGAGCGTGGCATGAAGATCGAAATCACGGACGCGGTCTGGCTTGATGATCGCCTGCGCTACACGCTGGCTGAGCTTGCGGATTTGTCGGGTTTGGCGGAATCCGATGTGGCACAGCTCGTTGATTATGGTGCATTCGTCATTGACGAACGTGCGGGCATGGATGTCAGCTTTTGCGGTGCATCAGTGGATCTGGCGCGCGTGGCAGGTCGCCTGCGCAGGGATTTCGATCTTGATGCCGGTGGCCTGGCGCTGATGTTGAGCCTGCTGCAGCGCATACGGGAACTCGAAGCCCAATTACGTGCCGTGCATGCTCGAGTTCTGCCTACACTGCCGCTGTAAACGCAAAGCCGACCAGGGCCGATGGCCGCCGGCGACGAATTGAATTCGATCAAGCCGCCCCAAGATAGTAACCATGAGTGACCAACTGCATATCGTGTGTCCGGAGTGCGATACGACGAACCGCGTATTGCGCGCGCGGCTGGATGCGGGCGCCAAGTGTGGCAAGTGCAAACAGCCGCTGATGACATTGCATCCGTACGCGCTGACGAAGGAAAGTTTTGATCGTCATGTTGCGTCGAATGATCTGCCGCTGGTGGTGGATTTCTGGGCGCCGTGGTGCGGTCCATGCCGGAGCATGGCACCGGCTTATGAGCAGGCTGCGGCACAGCTTGCGCCTGATGTACGGCTCGCCAAGCTTGATACCGAAGCCGTGCCGGACATCGCGGCACGATTTGGAATTCGCGGCATTCCCACGCTGATTGCTTTCAGAAATGGTCGCGAAGTCGCGCGTCAGTCGGGCGCCATGGATGTGCAAGGCCTGGTTGGGTGGATACGTGCCAATGTCAACAGGTGAATAACGATGTCATCGCGCAAATCGACGCACTGGATGTGGGAACACGCTTGCGACCTGATGGATCAGGCGGACCGCATGCAACGGCAGTTTTTCCGGGTTGCGAGCTCGGGACGATCATGCGCCGTATGGGAACCACCCGTCGACATCATTGAGGATGCACGCGAGATCGTGGTTGTCGTGGCACTGCCGGGTGTGCCGCTTGAGCGCGTCGAAGTGGTGTACGAATCTGGATCGCTGGTGGTGCGCGCCGAGCGCCGTATACCATTTTCCGGTACCGCGCGTTCTGTACGCAGGCTCGAAATTCCTTACGGATATTTCGAGCGGCGCATCCAGTTGCCGCACGCGCTGCTCGAATCGGGCACGCGGGAGTTCATGGACGGTTGTCTGATTTTGAAATTGCGCAAAACGGGGCACATATGAACGAACAAGCGATCATCAACACCCATCCGGTCAACGCCGATGCAGGCGCCCGGGTCGATACATCCGCGACGGTCGACGCCATGACACCGCAGGACGGCGTTACACGGCCCTTGCCCGACGATGCATTGATCATAGTGCCGGTGCGCAATGTCGTGCTGTTTCCCGGCGTCATGTTTCCGATACGGGTTGGCCGCGAGCGCTCGAAGGCCGCGGCGCAGGAGGCAGCGCGCCTGCAGCGCCCGCTCGGCATATTGTTGCAGAGCAAACCTGACGTGGATGTGCCGGGACCCAATGAGCTGCACTGGGTGGGCACGACCGCCAATGTACTGCGCTATGTGACCGCTGCCGATGGTGCGCATCATGTGATATGCCAGGGCGTGCAGCGTTTTCGCGTGCTGCAGTTTCTCGAGGGATATCCGTTTGTCGCCGCGCGTGTCGAACTGATCGACCCGGCTGCCCATATTGACTCGGATATCGAGGGGCGTGCATTAAACCTCAAGCAGCGCGCAGTGGAGATCATGCAGCTGCTGCCGCAGGTCCCGGAGGAAATTGTGACTTCGTTGCAGGGACTGGATGGGTCGGAGCGTCTTGCCGACTTCATCGCGGGACTGATGGATATCAGCCCCGCCGAGAAGCAGAAGCTGCTGGAAACCTTTGACCTCAGGGCGCGTCTCGACAAGCTGCTTGAACTTATGACGCACCGCATTGAGGTGCTGAAAGTCTCGCGCGACATCGATCAGCGCACCAAGGCGTCGATCGACGACAAGAACCGCAAGCACCTGCTGCGCGAGCAGATGAAGGCGATACAAACCGAGCTCGGCGAAGGCGACGAGATCGCGGCCGAAGTCGCCGATCTCGAAAAGGCAATCACCGAAGCCGCCATGCCCGAAGAAGTCGAAAAACAGGCGCGCAAGGAGCTTAAGCGCCTGGGGCGTATGTCCGAGGGCGCCGGCGAGTATTCGATGCTGCGTACTTACCTTGACTGGCTAGTGGAGTTGCCATGGAAAGCAGACGCGGCAACCAGCATAGATATCGCAGAAGCGAGGCGCATCCTCGACGAAGATCACTACGGGCTCGACAAAATCAAAAAGCGCATACTCGAGTATCTCGCGGTGCGCAAACTTAATCCGTCGGGCAAGAGTCCCATCCTGTGTTTCGTGGGGCCACCCGGGGTGGGCAAGACGTCCTTGGGGCAAAGTATAGCCAAGGCCACTGGCCGTAAGTTCGCGCGCGTGAGCCTGGGCGGCGTGCACGACGAAGCAGAAATACGCGGTCACCGGCGAACCTACATCGGTGCATTGCCGGGCAATATCATTCAGAATCTGCGCAAGATTAAATCCCGCAATGGCGTGATGATGCTCGACGAAGTCGACAAGCTGGGGGCGGGTGGGTTTCACGGTGACCCTTCGTCTGCGTTGTTGGAAGTGCTTGATCCAGAACAGAATTCCACGTTCCGTGACAATTATCTTGCGGTGCCTTTCGACGTCTCCGGTGTGATGTTCATCTGCACCGCCAACGTGCTCGATCCCATACCGGGACCGCTGCGTGACCGCATGGAGGTCATACAGTTGCCGGGCTACACGACGCAGGAAAAACTGCAGATCGCACGGCGCTATCTGGTCGCGCGTCAACTTGACGCGACGGGACTCAAACCGGAACAGTGCGAAATCAGTGACGATGCGCTGCTCAAAGTGATCGAGGACTATACGCGCGAAGCCGGTGTGCGCAATCTTGAGCGCGAAATCGGCAAAGTTTTTCGCAACGTTGCCGTGGGCATCGCCGAAAACAGCGTGCAGCAGGTGAAGGTGTCGCCCGATGATCTCGTGCCTGTACTCGGCCCGCTTAAATACGATGCCGAGATCGCGCTGCGCACTGGCATGCCGGGCGTGGCTACGGGATTGGCGTGGACGCCCGTAGGTGGCGACATCCTGTTTATCGAGGCGTCGCGCATGCCGGGTAGCGGCAAGCTGATCCTGACCGGCCAGCTGGGCGACGTCATGAAGGAGAGCGCGCAGGCGGCGCATACCCTGATCAAGGCGCGTGCCGAATCGTTGGGCATTGCGCAGGGTATGCTGGAGAAGTCTGATATCCATGTGCACGTGCCGGCGGGTGCGACACCCAAGGACGGGCCCAGCGCGGGCGTGGCGATGTTTACCGCGCTGGCCTCGCTGCTGACCAACCGTGCCGTACGCAGCGATGTGGCCATGACGGGTGAAATCAGTCTGCGCGGCCTGGTGTTGCCGATCGGTGGCGTCAAGGAAAAGGTGCTGGCCGCGCTACGTGCCGGTATCACCACCGTGATGCTGCCCGCGCGTAACAAGCGCGATCTGGAAGAGGTGCCCGCCGAAGCGCGCGAAAAACTCAAGTTCGTGTGGGTGGAGCACGTCGATCAGGCATTGGCGACGGCATTGTCACCTGATCCTGCTGAACGCGCGGCGGCATAAACCCACTTCCCTCCCTTGCACACGAAGTGCCCCCGCACCCGTTCGGGTGTCCCCATCGATCCGGGGGTCTCCGTCGAGGCGGGAGGGAGGGGGGCGCAGTACTACAATGATATTGATACCTGGAGCACAAATTGCCCCAGCGCATGCCGGCAATCTTTTTCGGCCACGGCAATCCCATGAATGCGTTAACCGACAATGCCTACACCGATGCATGGGCAGGCATCGGCAGAACGCTCCCGCACCCGAAAGCCATACTCGCAGTGTCAGCGCATTGGTACATTCCCGAGGTCGCGGTGACCGAGATGCAAAAACCGCCCACCATCCACGACTTCGGTGGTTTTCCCAAGGAACTTTTTGACTTTGAATATCCGGCGCCCGGTGATGGCGCGCTGGCGCAGCGCGTAAGCGAACTGCTGGCGCCGCAGTCCGTGCGCCTGGACGCCGCTTGGGGACTCGATCACGGCACGTGGTCGGTGCTGTGCCGGGTTTACCCCGATCCCGACGTGCCGGTTATCCAATTGAGCATGGATTGCGGCCAGTCACCGACGTTACACTACGAACTGGCTAAAAAACTCGCGCCGTTGCGTGACGAGGGTGTGCTCATCATCGGCAGCGGGAATATTGTTCATAACCTCGCTGCCTATGCGTGGGGACGTGCTGCGCCCGCCGATGGTTGCCGGGGCGCTCGTGGCTGCTCCCGCAAACGGGCCTGCGGCAAACGAGTCGCAGCCACCCCCCAGTTCGCCGGCCCTTTGGGCTACCCTGAGCTGCTTGGCACGCCGGGCGGCTGCGGAACTACACTCGCGACTTGGCGTTCGCGAAGCGATCCGGGGCGGGAGCGAGTGTCAGGCGCGCTTCCCGCAAGCGGCTGGCTACGCCAGTAACGAGTCCGCGCGCCCCCTCGCGAAAGACGAGAGGGCTCAGACAGTCCTCGCCGACACCTCCCGGCGCGGCTGTGCTGCTCGGCGGCTCGCAGGGGGTAACGTCATCGAGTAAGTCGCCAATCCTTTTCTGACAACAGATTTCTCCTTCCCACTACCGGTGATATTCGGAGCAAGTCGTTCGCAGGGCGGAAAAGTGAAAGGCATTCTGCCGTATGTGATTGACTATTGATAGTCGGACAAGTGCGTATCGTCACTTGGACTTGCGTAAGGCGGAAGGCGCTGCGCTTTCCCGCCCTACCGCACTAGGGCACGGTCGGTAGATTATAGGAAAGTTTCGTTCCTTCGATCGTTACGACACCGCGCTTACGCAATGACGCGAATAGGGCGGAGAGCTGCCCCTCCGAAAGTTCTTTCTTGAATAGAACGTGTAATGTTCCGAGCAGGGTTTTCTGGGTTCGCGGCTTTGCGGCTTTCAGGCGAACGAGGTACGCGATTGCTGCCTCCGTCTGTTTATCGCTTGTCGAAAAAAGGTCCGGCTTTAGGGGCGGGATGTCGGCAATACGTGTAGAGCGTTGCGCCAGCACGCCCTTACCCTTCAAATGCTGGATCAGTGGATCGAATCCCGTGTCCTTCGAGATGATGTGAAAAAATGCCGAAGGTTCGTGCGCGGAAAGCACGCCGACATAGTACGCGATATGGAAATCGAGGGCGTTTGATCCTGCTGCTTCGAGAACTACGTATTCCGCATCGCGTCCAAGCGCTTGAAGCGCCGTGGCGAGACTGACCGGGATTCTGGATTGATTGGGACCAAGAAACAGCCGAACCTTGAACGAGCCATCCCTCAGTAACCCCATGTCCGTGGGCTGGACATTCTCGTAGTCGATAGGAACGTAGTTTGTCTTCATGGCCTACGTGGTGGAACCAACCAAAGCGTCAATGCTACCACCACCGCGAACCCGACATAGGTAACGATGAACACCGATTCCGGAAAACTGAAGAACATAATACGGTGTATCCACCGTGCGATGAAGCTGGCTTCCGTGTGCGTGCCGCGCAAGGCATCTTCCCATTCAGTCAGCGGGCACACCATGCCGATCAGTGCTTCGGCGGCTACCAAGCAGATTGCGGTGAGATGTGCGATGCGGAACCAGTAACAGCGTATCCAGTACCATCCGGCTGCGGCGCCGATCCAGATGAGCGCCAGACCGCCCACGACGAACACGACGAAAGTGAAGTGGGCTATGAGTATGAGGTCAGCGAGTACGTGCATCACTCGGACATGTCGAGCTTGAGCAGACGATTGATGCGCTCCCGCATAGCTTCCGCGGTAACAGGCTTGAGCAGAAAATCCAGCCCCGCAGCCCGCGCCTGGGCTGCAAGATCGGGCGTAGTGCTGCCGGTGACGAGAATCGCGGGGATTTCCGGATCGAGTTCCTGCCGGATGCGATGCACGACGTCGATACCGGAATCCGCGCCGCCAACGCGGTAATCGACTATCAAAAGGTCGGGCATCGTTTCGGCGGCATGCACGGCGGCGATGACATCATCGCCGGTGGTGGATGTAATCACCGTCGCACCCCAGCCGCTAAGTAGCGCTTCCATGCCTTCTATGATCGCGGTTTCGTCGTCTATCACCACAACCAGTTTTCCAGTCAGATCGCTAGACGCTGTCGCGGGTGGCGGCGGGATGTCGTTCCGCGGCAGGGTCTCGCGCAGCGGCACTTCGAAACTGAACGTGGTGCCTTTGCCGTATTCGGATGTGAGATGGATCGAATATCCGAGCAGCACGCACAGCCGTTGCACGATGGACAGGCCGAGACCAAGGCCTTTCTTGCTGGTGCGGCCCGGATTTCCGATCTGGAAGAATTCCTCGAATATTCGTTTCTGATCGTGCTCCTGGATGCCGATGCCGGTGTCGCAAACTTCGATGTGCACTGCCTCGCCGGCGGGCGTGGCGGCAATCGTGATTTCTCCCGTCGGCGTATAGCGTATGGCGTTGCTGATCAGGTTGCGCAGTATGCGCTCGAGCAGTACTGGGTCGCTGGATACCCGGTAGGGAGCAGCGGGGATGGATAGCTTCAGATTCTTGGCGGAGGCCTCCGCGACAAACCCCGCGCGCAGGCGGTCGAAAACCTCATCGAGTGGAAACGACGTAGCGGTGGGTTTGATCACACCGGAATCCAGTTTCGAAATATCCAGCAATTCATTGAACAAGGCTTCCAGCGCGTGCACCGAGCCGTTGATGCTGGACACCAGTTTGGCATTCTCCGGCGTGTGTTCCTTCTGCGCCAAGGCGGAAGCGAACAGACCCATGGCGTGCAGTGGCTGGCGCAGGTCATGGCTCGCGGCGGCAAAGAACTGTGTTTTCGAGCGGTTGGCGAGTTCCGCGGCGACGCGCGCCTGTTCGAGGTCCACGTTCTGCCGGGCGAACTGATTGGCGAGCGCCTCATTCTCATAGCGGTTGCGCAGCGACGCGACGATGAGCCGGTTGTAGTTGCGGCCAAACCACAGCAACGCCAACGTGACCGCGAGCAGGATCAGACCCAGCGCAACATGCGCGGTATCCCCGCCGAGCAGGTGCCTGCCGATAAATGGCGTGAGCGCGGGAATCAGGAATCCGTTCAGCGTTGCAGTATGAGACGCAATCAGCGGCATGGCGGCGGAGGTGGATCCCAATACCAGGACGACCAGCATCGCTTGAAGTATCGCCGACTCCGGTGTGTAGAAAAAAACCGCTGTCGATCCCCATAGTACGCCGGAGATGACAGCTCCCGTGGTCCACGCACGGGTGCGCCAGCGGATGGAACGTTTTTGAAGGCCATTGGCGCGAAAGCGCAAGTACAGATAGAGTCGCGACGCCTGATTGGCCGACATCAGGCACATCCATAAGACCAACCAGTCAACCGGCAGATGCCGCCAAAGCGCGGCCATCATGATAATCGCCACCACCATGGTGCCGATGATCGACAATGGCAGCTGGCGGTACAGCATGTTGACGAGTTCAGTAAAAACCCGCGTGCGCAGTTCGTGTTCCGGTATTACGGCAGCCGTGCTGATATCAGTCGGGGTCGTCTCCAACATCGGCGCTGCTGCTTGGTTATGAGTCGGTTCCACGTCAGCCGGTAAGCGGAAGCTGCAATCCCAGTTTTCCGACGGCGACAACCGCCTGTGTGCGGTTCGCGACGTTGAGGGCCTTGAGTATGGAGGTCACGTGTATCTTTATCGTGCCTTCGGCCAGATTGAGTTCGCGACAGATCAATTTGTTGGTTTTGCCCTGCACCAGCAGCGCCAGCACATCGGACTGGCGCGCGGTCAAGCCTAATTCCTGCGGCAACAGCGCTACACCTTTCTGGCGCGCCTGTGCCGCACGCTCCAGCGCGGATTCAGGCGCTCCCTCGTGTTGGCGCAGAACTTCCAGGGGCAGATAAACGCCGCCCGCCATAACTAGCCGCAGTGCGTCGAGCAGGATCTGATTTGACGATGTCTTGGGGATAAACCCCATGGCGCCGGCATCGATGGCGCGCATTACGGTATCGGCTTGCTCGGATGCCGACAGCACGACCACAGGAATGGCCGGATATTCTTCGCGCAGCTGTGAAATCGCAACGACTCCGTCTATGTCGGGCAGGCCCAGATCCAGAAGTATCAGATCAAGATCAGGATTTGCACCGGCCAACTCTCGCGCCTGCGCGAAGTTTTCAGCGTCGGTGAGGTCGATCTTGTCGTCCAGCACCGTCAGCACGTGGCGCAGTGCTTCGCGTATCAACGGGTGGTCGTCCACTATCAGTATCTTCACGCTGCTCCTCCAGTGAATTGCCTGCGATTGATCGTCCGTGTCCGGTGCCACACCAGGAGATGGCCGCAAGTCTAACGCGCAACCGGACGCCGCGGGTCGCTGCACCACTCGCTCCACGATCCGGGGTACAGTCTTGATCCCGGCAGCCCCCCTATTTCCATTGCCAGCAGGTTATGACATGCGGTGACGCCGGAACCGCATTGGTGCACAACCTCCGATGGCGGAAATTCGCCCAGCAATGCGGAAAAATCCTGTCGCAGTTCCGCCGCGTGTTTGAAGCAGCCGTCGGCTCTTAGATTGTTCTTGAAGAAGCGGTTGAGCGCGCCCGGAATATGGCCGCCGACCGGATCAAGCGTCTCATTTTCGCCGCGAAAGCGGTCCGCGCTGCGCGCGTCCACGAGGTGCAGTGCAGGTTGCTCGATCTGCATCAGGATGGTGCGTGCATCCACCGTATGGTCAAGAGGCGTGCCGCTGAAGTTGCCGGGCGTTGCGGCAGGCGTCCGCGCCTCTACCCCGTTTCCCGCCTGCAACCATGCATCCCAGCCGCCATCAAGCACCGCCGCGCGATTGTGGCCCAGCCAGCGCAGCAGCCACCACAGGCGAGCGGCGTAGTATCCGCCGGAGGCATCGTATGCGATGACTTGCTGGCTGTTGTTCATGCCCAGCGCAGACAGCCGTGCACACAGTCTTGCCGGATCGGGAAGCGGATGGCGGCCGTTGGCGCCGGTTTTCGGGCCGGAAAGGTCTTCATCCAGATGTAAAAAACGCGCCGCTGGTATATGAGTATGCGCATACGCGCGGCGTCCCAGCCCAGTATCGACGAGATCATGCCGGCAATCGAAGACTATGCATTCCCGATCGCCCATGCACGCGGCCAGTTCGGGAACACTGATGATGGTGGTGTAGTTCATGACTGAAACCGCGTTTCCTGTTGACGAATTATGCAGGTTTTTTCGCATCATGTTTCGCTACAATAGCCGCATGAGTGATCGACACTTGATATTCCGGTGATGGTCAAACCGCTGGCGCCTGCGGATTTGCGTCGATTGCTGGATGACGGCGATGAGATAGCCGTGCTCGACGTCCGGGAGGAGGGCGTGTTTGCGCGTGACGGGCATCTCCTGCACGCAGCCAATTTGCCGCTGAGTCATCTCGAAATGCGCGTGACGGCGCTGCTCCCGCGCGCGACGGTACGCATCGTGGTTTGCGATGATGGCGGACACCTGGCACCGGCTGCGGGTGCACGCCTGATCGAGATGGGTTATTCCGATGTGTCCCTGTTGTGCGGGGGCGTGCAGGCATGGAGCGCCGCAGGTTACCGTTTGTATACAGGCGTGTACGTGCCGAGCAAGGCGTTTGGCGAATTTGTCCTGCATCGTGACAAGACGCCGGAAGTGACTGCCGGCGAATTGCTGGAGTGGAAGGCGGCGGCGCGTGATGTCGTCATTATCGACAGCCGGCCTTTTGATGAGTACCGGCGCCATACAATACCGGGCGCGATAAATTGTCCGGGTGCGGAACTCGCGTACCGTATCAACCGTATTCTGCCGACGCCGGGGTCGGTCGTTGTCGTCAATTGCGGCGGCAGAACGCGCAGCATCATAGGGGCGCAGTCATTGATAAATGCCGGGATCAAGAACCCGGTCTACGCGTTGAAAGACGGCACTCAGGGCTGGCATCTCCAGGGCCACGAACTCGCCCGGAACGCAGCAAACCGCGCGCCCGAGCCGACCGCGGAAGCGATCGCGCAGGCTCAACGGGCAGCGGCACGCGTTGCGAAGCGCTTTGGCGTGCGCAATCTGTCGCGCCCGCAGTTTGACACGCTGCGCTCGTACGCCCAGCGCACGGTTTACGTGCTGGATGTGCGCAGCCCCGAGGAGTTCGAGGCCGGACACCTGCCCGGTTCGCGCAGTGCTCCTGGCGGGCAATTGGTGCAGGCCACCGATACCTACATGGCGGTGCGGCGCTCAACGGCAGTGCTGGTCGACGACAATGGTGTGCGCGCGACCATGACAGCTGCGTGGCTGATACAGATGGGTTGGGACCACGTATTTGTATTGAATGATGCGCTGGTCGCGGGCGGGCTTGAGACGGGTGTGCATGTGGACGCGGTACCCGGAATCGACAGATTGAGCGTGGATACCGTCAGCGCAACCGAACTGCACGAATTGGTGCGGAAATCCGGCACTCAGGTGATCGATCTGAACAACAGCCTCGGATATCGCGAAGGTCACATCCCTGGCGCGTGGCATGCGATGCGTTCGCGGTTGAAAATAAGTATGGCCGCGATCCCAGGCGCCGAAACTTATGTTTTTACTTCACCGGATGCGCTGCTCGCACGCTTCACCGCCAACGATGCGCTGTTCATGACGCAGGCTAACGTGAGGGTGCTGGCGGGGGGTGCCGCGGCGTGGCAGGCGGCGGGTTACGGCATGGAGACGGGCACCGCGCGCCTTACGTGTGGCGATGACGACCTGCGTTACCGGGCCCTCGATACGCAAACCAATGTCGAGGCCGCGATTCGCGATTATCTCAGTTGGGAAGTAGACCTGCTGAAGTCGATAGAGTCCGACCTGGATTTCGGATTCCGCCGCTTCGATTAGTCACCGCGAACGAGCACCCGTCCTTCGAACAGGCGACGCTGAGTGCGCAGGAATGCACCTTTTTCAACGTTCCATTGCCCGTTTTTCTGACGCACGATGGCGGCGGCGACCAACACACCTGAAGGCATGCTGATACGTATCTCGTTGTCGGGATTGTCGGTGGTGCGCGCGCACTCATGCACCAGCGTGCCTTCGATGCGCGCCGCCGCCGCCATGCACAGTGTGCGCGTCAGCGGCAGTGCGCGGTGCACCTGTCCCTTGGACACCATGCGCGCGGTCATATCCACCTGACTGGCGCTGCAGACTGCACCCGACAGTAGCGTCGCATCCTGCGGTCCGCTGACAAAACCGATGCCCGGATTGCCCATGTTTTTTTCCGCGTCTTCGGTATGGGATGCGATGCCCATCGCGATCGACGCCGCGATGCGGATTGCATGCATTTTGCGCATCACATCGGGATTTGCTTCGAGTTTGTCCGGCAATTCCGTGCCTGTGAGACCGAGGTCGCGCGCCCGTACGAAGACGCACGCGTTGGCCACGTCGACCATCGATGCTTCGACAGGTCCCAACCCCGGCACTTGCAGAATGTCTTTTACGTTGCCCGTGGGCAGGAGCTTGTGCGTTGTCGCGCCGCCCGGATCGAGGAACTCAAGGCGCACCGGCGCGCCGGTACCTGCCACGCCTGGGATCTCGAGATCTCCATTAACTTCCGCAATGCCTTGCACAACCGGGAAGCGTGCATGTATGACTTTTTGGGTGTTGGTATTGTGTATGCGCACCACCGTGTCGCCGTCGCCGGCCTTGACCAGGCCTTCGTCGATTGCAAAAGGACCCATGGCAGAACTCATGTTGCCGCAGTTGCTGGTGTAATCGAGAAGCTTGTCCTTGATCATGACCTGCACGAAGGTGAAGTCGATATCGGCATCCTGTCGTGACGACGGGCCTACCACGCATATTTTGGACAGTGAACTGATGCCGCCGCCCATGCCGTCAAGCTGGCGTCCGTAGGGATCCGGCGTGCCGATGGCGGTAAGGAATATCCGGTCCCACGCGGCGCGGTCCGTCGGCAGGTCTTTCTGATGAAATACGATGGCTTTGCTGGTGCCGCCACGCATGAATACTGCCGGAATCTTGGTTTGCATTGCAGTCTCCCCCATGTGCGCGGCAAGTATTCCTGCTTGCCGGGAAATAAACGTCTAGCCCGATGCGTTCGGCCCGAGCTCGCGCCGCAGAAATTCGTGAAAGTGCATCATGCCGTCTTCCATCGGCGATTGGTAGGGGCCGCACTCGTTGCGCCCTTCGAGATATAGCGCGCGGCGCCCGGCGGTGATGCGGTCACAGATTTCTTCGTCTTCGCGCGCGGTTTCTTCGTACGCCGCCTGTTCCGCGGCGAGGAAATCGCGCTCGAACAACGCGATTTCCTCGGGATAGTAAAACTCGATGATGTGGGCGCAGGCTTCGGGGCCGCGTGGCACGAGCGTGCTTACCACCAGCACATGTGGATACCACTCGACCATGATATTGGGGTAGTAGGTCATCCAGATTGCGCCGTGCGCCGGCTGGCGGCCTTCGTTAAAACGCATCAGCACGTCATGCCATTTTTCGTAAACCGGCGTGCCGGGCCGCGATAGCGCTTTTTTTACGCCGCAGGTTTGTACGCTGTGCCAGTCGCCGAATTCCCAGTTTAGGTCATCCACCGATACAAAGTTGCCGAGTCCCGGATGAAACGGCACGACGTGGTAGTCCTCCAGGTATACCTCGATGAAGGTTTTCCAGTTGCACGTATATTCGTCGACCTGAACCCGGTCCAGCATGTAGCCCGAAAAGTCGAGATCGTGCTCTACGCCCATTGTTCCGAGGTCTCCAGCGACATCGCGTTTGCCTGAAAACAGCAGCCCGTTCCAGTTTTGTAGCGGCGATTTACCCAGATCGAGACACGGATTGCCGGGGAAATGCGGTGCGCCGAGCAGCTTGCCATCCATGCCGTAGGTCCAACGATGCAGCGGGCAAACAATACTTTTGGCGTTGCCGCGTCCGTTCAGCATGATGGCCTGACGGTGGCGGCAAATATTGCTGACCAGTTCGACGCCGCCTGAATTGCGTATCAATGATCTGGCGTTGCCCATACGCTCCAGCACATGGAAGTCGCCGACGTTGGGCACCATTAATTCGTGTCCAACATAGCCAGGCCCGCGATCAAACAACGTCAGTTGCTCGAGGTCGTAGATCTTTTGATCGAAGTACCAGTGAACGGGAAGTTGCGGGGAGGTTTTACTCAGCGTGTGTACGGTGGCCAAGTCTGACATGCAACATTTTCTCTAGACGGGAGAGGTTGGAAAAATCTGTGTCAGTTCGTCCAGTCTTTGCAACCGGGATGCAGCGGTCGGACGAAGCGGCGCGTGCGGGAAAGCGGTCAAATGCCGTTTATCAGTTTAATAACAAGCCTTTAGTAGAAATACTATTGTCCTCGCAATCACTGAAAAAGGCAATCTATTTTTGGGTGACACTTGGTATATCCATTTGTTTTATATGGACTAAGTTCGAGCTGCACGGTGTGGAAAGTGCGCGAGGTTGAAGTGGCGACCGGTGTGCGTCGTCCATGCTCAGCGTTGCGCGTGCGTCAGTTCAGGCAGCAAGCCGCTCGCTAATAGCCGTCGATAGTCGGCGGGACGGTCTACATCCCACAGAGTGCGCAACTCCTGCCACCTCCAGGCCAGTGTGGCAAGACGGTTGCGCGTCATCGCCATGACTTGATTACCGCCCCACGCGAGGCCGTCAAACAGCAATTCATCGCATCGGTTCAGTCCAATCAACACGTATCCGCCGTCTTCCGCCGGTATCAGCACAGCGTCGTGGCGCTGATCCAGAGCCTGTGCGGCGCTCCTCAGGTCGGCCTCGGTTAATGCCGGACTGTCGGTCCCGATAATAATAGTCCGGGGATGGAATTCGAGTGCGCTGCGGGTCGCATGCAACATGCGCATGCCCAGGTCACCCCCACACTGACTTCTGAGGGTGATGCCGCGGCGGCCCGCATATTGCGCAAGCGCTGGATGCTGTGCGGCCGGCGCGCACCACAGCTCGACCGGGCCGATATCGGCGCCGAGTGCGGTATCCAGCGCGTGTGCTATGAGCATGCACTGCAGCGCCGCGGCGCGCTCTGCGCCTAACGTGGGTATCAGCCGCGTCTTGGTATAGCCGGGCTCCGGCGCCTTGGCGAAAATCAATATCGGAGTTTCAATGCCGATCGCGTGCATGGGGATATTGCTCGGCAAGTTCGGCCGGATTTGAGCCGAAGAAATACGCAAGCCGCAGCCGCCACATCAGCAGCATGGTTCGCAATATGCCGTGCTGCTGCCAACGTCGGCCGGATGCGGCAATGCGCGCGCTGATAACGACTGGCACGCTATGCATCTTGAGCTGTTGGCTGATCGCGATGTCCTCCATGAGCGGGATTTGCGGGAATCCACCGCACGCGGTGAACCTCGCGCGTGTCACGAACAGACCCTGGTCCCCCGTAACCATGCCTGTCAGGCGTGAGCGCCAGTTCATCATGAATGCGATCGCCCGCAGCCACGGGTGGGCGCCGGTGAGCCGTACGTCGAAACGTCCCCAGTGCCTGCCGCGCGCGGCAAGGGCATTGACGACCAATCGATCGGCGTCCGGAGGCAATGTACAGTCGACGTGCAGAAATAGCAGAAAATCGCCATGCGCGGCTGCGGCGCCGGCGTTCATTTGCGACGCGCGGCCGCGCGGGGCCGTCAAGGCGAGGTCGGTCAGTGGCGCGGCGAGCGCAGCGCTGTTATCACTGCTGCCGCCATCAACCACGATGACCTCGACGCCTCGCCGGCGTAGCGGTTGCAGTAATTCCAACGCCGCAACGATGCCGGCAGCTTCATCGAGGCAGGGGATGACTATCGACAGCCGCGGCCCCGCAATTCCACGTTCATCCCTCATCCTTCATCCCCCGCGCCGTGCTGTTCACGCGATTCATCGCTTTGTGTCATTCAGGTCCCAGTCATAATCGAGATGCCGGATTCCCGCTTGCAGTTCCGTCACGACTTTCTGTTCATCCGGCTGATCGGCGAGCAGATAGGCATACTTCGCGAAGAAACTCTCCCGCGACCGGTAACCTTTCCAGCCTCTGCTGAAGTCTCCGCCGTACCAGGGGGGCGAACTGAAAATCTTCGACACTTCGAGCATGCGTGTCACCGAATTGTAGCGATTGCGTGACCGGTCGGAAAGAAAGCGCGTGGTTTGATCCTCGAGTTGCTGTTCAAGTTTCGAGGCCGTATAAGGCTCATCGCGCAGCATAGGGCAGCCTACCGAGGCGCAGTTGACCGCGAAGTGTATGCGTGGATCGTTATAGACCCCGTTGGCGCGAATCATGTCATGTTCAATGTTATCCAGGCTGAATGCTTTGCCGAACAATGTGAAGAACCGGTTCTTGAAGGGATTGTTGAACAGCTTGCCGAAGTCCCACACCGATTTGATATTCGGGTGGCGCGTCAGGACCAGTTCAATCATGTGCGCGTTATAGGCGTTGATGAGAAACGCGAGTTGCTGATCCTTGCTCCAGCCCCTGAACTCCGTTTCGCTTACACCTGACAGGCTGGAGAGATACGACTTTAGTTCAGCGCGGTCTGCCGCCATGCCGACATATCGCAATTGTGACGCCTTGCCACCATCGACAGGCACGACGTGCCGCTTGAGAAGCACGCCCCAGCTTGCGTGCAGATGGTCGAACTGCGCATGCGCGGCAGCGGCCAGGGCGAATGCGGAAATCGCGGCCAACACCGATAACGTTTTCATGAGGCTCATGTCAGTGTTTGCCATGTGCATGAGGGTAGGCCGGGCGCTTGTCGCGTAACATTGCAGGCACAGCACCCAATACGCCGCCCAGACTGCCGTCGCCGCGGCCCCACGCCTGGAACGCCTTCAAGAAATCCACCTGACCCTGTGTGACTTGCGCGCGCTTCCACGCGCCGGCCGCGTACTTGTTGGCTTCCGCCAGCGTGGGATAAATGTGTATCGTGCCGAGTACCTTGTTGAGGCCGATTTTGTGACGCATCGCGGTTACGAACTCGGCGATCAGGTCGCCGGCATGTTCGCCGACGATGGTGCAACCGATGATGGTGTCACTGCCGGGCACAGTCAGCACCTTGACCAGACCGTGTGCCTCCTCGTCGGCAATGGCGCGGTCGAGTTCATCCATGCCGTAGGTTGCGACCTGGTATGGAATCGCCTTTTCCTGCGCCTCCTGCTCATTGAGCCCGACCCGCGCAACTTCCGGTTCGGTGAACGTGCACCACGGTACCACCGAGTAGTCGACACGGAATTTGCGGAAGCGGCCGAACAGCGCATTGACGGCCGAGTACCACGCCATGTGCGCGGCGGTGTGCGTAAACTGGTACGGACCGGCGACGTCGCCGCATGCGTAGATGTTGGGATAAATCGTCTGCAGATAATCGTTGGTTTCGACGGTGTGCGTATTTGCAAGGGGAACGTTGAGTTCCTCAAGTCCGTATCCGCTGGTATTGGCGATGCGCCCGACCGCACACAGCAATTCATCGAAAGCGATGCGCGACTCGCGGCCTTCATGTTCGACCACCAGGAACTTTTCGCCATGCTCGACCAGTATCTGTTTTGCCTTGTGGCTGACCAGTACCTTGATGCCTTCGGCCTCGAAGCGCGCGGTCACCCTTTGCGATATCCCGGGATCCTCGCGCATCAGAATGCGCGGCAACATTTCCACCTGCGTAACTGCGGAGCCGAAGCGCGCAAAGCATTGGGCGAGTTCGGAGCCGATCGCCCCCCCGCCCAGGACCACCAGCCGGCGGGGCAGCTTGCGTAGCGACCATACGGTATCGGAGGTCAGTGGATTGATTTCCCGCAGGCCAGGGATGGGTGGGACGAACGGCCGCGCGCCGGCCGCGATGACTATATTCCGGGTGGTAAGCATATGGGTTCCGGCCGGCGACTTTATTTCTACCGACCACGGCGAGATGATTTTCGCTTCGCCCGCGAGGCACTCGACGCCGAGGGCGGCGTAGCGCTCGACCGAATCGTGCGGCGCCACAGTTTCGACCACGCGATGCACGCGATCCATCACCTCCGCGAAATCGAACTTCACTTCCGCCGATTGCATGCCGAACTCCCTGCAACGCCGCGCGTGCGACAGGAATTTCGCGGAACGGATCAGCGCTTTTGAAGGCACGCAGCCGGTATTCAGACAGTCGCCACCCATCTTGTGTTTTTCAATGAGCGTGACTTTGGCTTTGACTGCAGCGGCAATATAAGCGGTGACCAGTCCGGCCGAGCCGCCTCCGATGACAATAACGTTGCGATCATAGTGTGCGGGCCTGCGCCAGCGGGCGTAAACCTTGCGTGCCGACACGCGGCCCACTACCCATTTGGCGATCAGCGGAAAGCAGCCGAGCAGCGTGAACGACACTATCAGGCCCGGCGAAAGAATGCCGCGCAGTGTTTCGATTCTTGCGATCTCGGTGCCGGCGTTCACGTAGACCAGTGTACCGGCGAGCATGCCGATCTGGCTCACCCAATAGAAAGTCCAGGTCTTGATGGGTGTCACGCCCATCGCCAGGTTTATGACGAAAAACGGGAACGCCGGTACCAGGCGTAGCGTGAACAAGTAGAACGGGCCGTTCTTCTCGACGCCCGCATTGATGGCGGCGAGCTTGTCGCCAAAGCGCGCCTGGATCGATGCACGCAGTACGAAGCGAGAAGCGAGGAATGCGAGCGTTGCGCCGAGTGAGGACGCGAACGAAACAATCACTGTTCCCAATAACAAACCGAAAATGGCGCCGGCGGCGAGCGTCATGATCGCGGCGCCCGGCAGCGACAGGCCAGTAACCGTCACATAGGCAGCGAAGAACAATGCCGCGGTCGTGAGCGGATTGGCCAAGGCGTAGCCATTGATCGCGGTCTGCCGCGATTTAAGGTAATCGAGGCTGAAGTAATGGTCGAGATCAAACGCGAAGAACGCAACGATCATTGCTGCGATCACGGCGACAATCAGTAGTTTCCGGTAGTTCATGTGGCGTGATCGGGTTGGAGGATCGTGCTAGGTCGGACACTGCATCCATATCTTACTGCCTGATCATTGCTCCCTGAAAAGGATAAACGAAGCGCCTGTCTCACGACGCCAGCGCGCCACCGCAACTTGAGCCCTGCCCGGCCGTGCACCCGTAGCAGTGATCCGCGACCACGATCGGATTGTTTTTAAGATTACTCCCGGTCAGATCGCGCACATGCGTCCTGGTGCGCTCCCGGGAAACCAGCGGCAGACCCAGCATTTGATTGAAATCGCAGTCGTATACATAACCGCGCCAGTCTATGCTCAGCCCGGTGCGGCACATCACGTTGTCGAGGTTGGCTGGCTGATAAGCGTTCTTCAGGAGGTCCATGTAGTGCGTGAACTGGCCTTTGGAAATGAGCATGCTGCCGAACCGTTTAATGGGCATGTTGGTGATCACATAGAGTTGATCGAATACGATTCCAAAACGCTCGCCGAGCTGCGCCCGATAGTCAGCTTCGAGCTGGCGCTGCGCCGGCGGCAGCACCGGACCCTGCGGGTTATACACCAGCGCGAGCGAGAGGCCGGTGTCCGGATGACCATAGCCGAGGCGGTTAAGTGCCCGCAACGCACGGATGCTGGCATCGAAAACCCCCTTGCCGCGTTGGCGGTCGACATTGTCTTCGAGATAGCACGGCAGCGATGCCACGACGTCAACCTGCTGCGCGGCGAGGAATTTCGCCAGGTCTTCGTGACCCGGTTCTTCGAGTATGGTCAGATTGCAACGATCCATAATGCGCACATGCAATTCCCGCGCGGCACGAACCAGCGCACGAAAGTGAGGATTGAGCTCCGGCGCGCCGCCGGTAATATCGAGTACGGATACCTGCGAGGCACGCAGGAATGCGAGTACGTCATCCAGGGTCTCGCGTGTCATCGATTCAGTGCGGGTCGGGCCGGCGTTGACGTGGCAATGCACGCAGGTCTGGTTGCACCGGTACCCAAGATTGACCTGTAGCGTTTCCAGCTTTCGGCGCGTGATGGCGGGAAACTTGGTATTGCGGATCAGCGGCAGCGTGGCGTGCATGCGGGACTTTCTGGTTGGTTGGACAATCAGCGTATCGGCTGGAAAAACTGGCGCATCGGAATCGGCAGTCCGAGGCGGTAGCACAGCACGATAACGAAGACGCGGCGCAGGCTGCGCCACACGCCCATTTTGAGGAACTTGCGCGCGTCTGTCACTACGCGTTCGTTGAGCAGCAGCGGTTTTGCCGCGGCGAGTAGCTTTTCGCTCATGGCCACATCTTCCAGTATCGATCGTTCGGGAAAGCCACCCAGTGAATTGAACACTTTGGTACGCACAAACATCGCCTGGTCGCCATAAAACACGCGGCTTATCCGGCAACGCCAGTTGTGCAGGCGTGAGACCAGGCGCAACCGCCAGTCGTTGCCGGAAAAACGATGCTTGAATCCGCCCCACATGCAGTCCCCGTGCACTTGCAGCGCATCAAGCATGGGAATTGCGTCAGGTGGCAGCAAGGTGTCGGCATGCAGGAACAGCAGCATGTTACCGTGTGCCACGCGTGCGCCGGCATTCATCTGCGCGGCGCGGCCGCGGCGCGATGATATTAGCCGCACGGCCGATGCGGCCGCCGCGATTTCGCGGGTGCGATCGCTGCTGCCGCCTTCAACGACGTTGACTTCGTGGTTACCGCACTGCGCGCACAGCGCGCACAGCGCGGCAAGCGTCAATGTTAACGATGCCTCTTCGTCAAGGACGGGAATGATGATGGAGATCATGTCCAGTACCGGGTCAAGACTGGCGGCAGGGCAGCGCGCAGTTGGATCCGATAGTCGCGGGGCTTGCTGATGCCATAACAGAACAGGTCTTCGCTGTCACCGATCACGTCGCACCGCCAGCTCAAAATACCGTCGCGCATCCGCGGCCATTCGTGTTATCGACGCAGCGTCCTTGTGCGCCAGCCAGCGGCAGCCGAACGCGTGATGCGTATCTTCCTGTTGTTCGAGCAAGCGCTTGTAAGGCGCAAAGCGGGCGCCGTACCGAGACAATGCCAGATTGATGTGTGCGAGGGTGAACGCACCCAGACCTTCCAGCACTATCTGGAGGCCGATTATGGTGCTCACCAGATGTCCCCGCTCTAGATCGTGTGCGAGGTGCCGCCGATAGGTGTCCAGCGCCGTCACTGCGTTTGTCAGCATCATGCGTGCGCGCGGCGCCAGCATTGCGGTTGCGGCGTGAAACACGGTTGCATGGATCGATTCCTGTGACGCCTGCAAGGTGAAAAAGCGCCCTGCTTTAGCGTTGTCGCATATCGCGGCCTGGCGCACGGCGACATCGTGTGCGATGCGTTCGCCGTGCCACAGCACGTGAAACACGCGTGCAGCACGAATTGAGCCATCTATCCCGATCATGCCGTGATCTCCCGGAAGCGGTCCGCAGGTTTATCTTGCCACGCCAGGGAGACGGGATGGTCCGAAGTGCGTGGGCTCACGGTAGTTCGTTGAAAACAGCGCCAAAGTTACATCGCAACGATATTTTTCAACGCGGTGCAGGTGCGATTGACGATTGTAAAGTGCAGACGTGGTGCGACGCGCGGGGCGCGGCGTTCGCGCGCAGAGGAGCATGTCCACGATCCGACCGGCCGCCTTTTTTGCATTGACCGCAACCCTATGATTGCGCTATGTTCGCCGTTTCCCGACGCGGTGGCGATCCAGGTGCCTAAGACTACAAAATTGGAGCATGGCCCTACGTTTGAGAGTGCGCTTGCCGAGCTTGAAAATATCGTGACACGCATGGAGGGTGGGCAACTCTCGCTGGAAAACTCCCTGAACGCCTACAAACGCGGCGCCGAACTGCTCAAATACTGTCAGGCGCAGCTTGCGGATGCGCAGCAGCAGGTCAAGGTTCTCGAAGCCGGCGCTCTGCAAAATGTTGCCGGTCATGATGACAACCAAGATCACGGGTGATTTCCAGCACTGGGCGAGCGTCGGACAGCAGCGTATCGAAGCGCGGCTGCAGACCTTGTTGCCCTCCGCGGACCTCGCCCCGCAGCGTCTGCACCAGGCTATGCGCTATGCGGTGCTGGGTGCCGGCAAGCGCGTGCGACCGTTGCTGGCTTTTGCCGCGGGCGAGTTAACCGAAGCGGGTCCGGGGCGCGTCGCCTTGGCAGGCGGGGCGGTGGAATTGATCCATGCCTACTCACTGGTGCACGATGATCTGCCGTGCATGGACGATGACGTGCTGCGGCGCGGCCGGCCGACTTGTCACGTGGAGTTTGATGAGGCGACCGCGTTGCTGGTGGGCGATGCGTTGCAGAGCCTCGCGTTCCAGGTGCTGGCCGAAAATTGCCTGACCGACGATGCGTCGGCGCAGCTGGAAATGGTACGGCTGCTGGCTGCGGCATCCGGTTCGCGCGGCATGGCCGGAGGCCAGGCGATAGACCTTGCCGCGATCGGGAAGTCCCTGACACTGCCTGAGCTTGAGTTCATGCATATCCATAAAACCGGCGCCATTATCCGTGCCGCGACTCTGCTCGGCGCGCGTTGCGGGACTGCGCTTGCCGACGCAGAATTGCACAAACTCGATCATTTCGCGAAATGCATAGGCCTGGCATTTCAGGTGATCGATGACGTGCTGGATGCGGAGGCCACGACCGCGACGCTGGGCAAGACGGCCGGCAAGGATGCGCAAAACAATAAACCGACTTATGTGAGCGCGCTGGGTGTGGGCGAGGCCAGGAAACTGGCTACCCAACTGCATCAGGATGCGCTTGCGGCGCTCGATGGATTTGGCGAACGCGCACTACGCCTGCGCCAGCTGGCGGACTTTGTTGTGATGCGGAAGTTCTAGAGTTATGTTATGGTAGAAAGTTGAAAAACAATAATAAAATCAAAGTATTGTATTGCAATACTGTAGCGAAGCCGCGCTGTGCGTTGCGTGTCTTGGTATTGTGGATACCCACGGTTGTCTTTGCCGCAAACTGAAATGTACGAACTGCTCACCACCATCAACGATCCGCGTGAACTGCGCGCCCTGGACCGCAGGCAATTGCCGCAGCTCGCCCGCGAACTGCGGCAGTTTCTGGTGGATTCGGTGAGTCAGACGGGTGGCCATTTGTCGTCGAATTTGGGCACGGTTGAACTCACGATTGCACTGCACTACGTTTTTGACACTCCGCATGACAGGCTGGTTTGGGACGTGGGTCACCAGACCTATGGACACAAAATTCTGACTGGCAGGCGCGCCGGCATGCAGAAACTCCGCATGTGGGAGGGCATATCGGGATTTCCGCGGCGTGACGAGAGCGTCTACGATACCTTCGGCACCGCGCACTCGAGCACGTCTATCAGCGCGGCGTTCGGCATGGCGGCCGCGTCCAGACTGGCGGGTATCCGGCGCAACGTGGTGGCGATTATCGGCGACGGCGCGATGAGCGCCGGCATGGCGTTTGAGGCATTGAACAATGCCGGCGATGCCGACACCAATATGCTGGTGATACTTAACGATAACGACATGTCGATATCGCCGCCCGTGGGTGCGCTCAACAAATACCTGGCGAAGTTGATGTCGGGACGGTTTTATGCGGCCGCCAAACGTGCCGGCACCAAAGTGTTGGGGGATTTCGCCAAGCGCGCCGAGGAGCACGTCAAGGGCATGGTCACCCCCGGAACCATGTTCGAGGAATTCGGATTCAACTACATAGGTCCCATAGACGGTCACGATCTCGATGCGCTGATACCGACACTGAAGAACATCAGTGCGCTGAAGGGGCCGCAATTCCTGCATGTCGTGACCCGGAAGGGGCAGGGCTATAAGCTCGCGGAAGCGGATCCGGTTCTGTATCACGGCGTATCCAAATTCGACGCGAGCAACGGTATCGTCGGCGCCAAAACTGGCGGCAAACCGACCTACACTCAGATTTTCGGCGATTGGATGTGTGACATGGCCGAGAAGGACAAACGCCTCGTGGGAATTACGCCGGCGATGCGCGAGGGATCCGGCCTGGTGCGTTTTTCGGAACTGTATCCGGATCGTTATTTCGATGTCGGCATTGCCGAGCAGCATGCGTTGACCTTTGCGGCGGGATTGGCATGCGAAGGCTACAAGCCAGTACTGGCTATCTATTCGACTTTTCTGCAGCGTGCCTACGATCAGCTGATACACGACGCAACGATACAGAATTTGCCGCTCATGCTTGCAATCGACCGCGCGGGGCTGGTGGGCGCTGACGGTGCAACGCACAACGGCAGTTACGACATTTCTTATCTGCGCTGCTTGCCGAACATGACGGTCATGACGCCGTCCAATGAAAACGAATGCCGCCAGATGTTGTATATGGCATTCCAGATGAATACGCCGGTCGCGGTGCGATATCCACGCGGCACCGGGCCCGGTGTCGCAATTGAGAAAGAGATGGCAGCGTTGCCGCTCGGCAAGGGTGAAATTTGCCGCCGCGGCAAGAAGCTTGCGCTGCTGTCAAAGAAAATCGCGATACTTGCGTTTGGCAGCATGGTGAAACCCGCGCTCGACGCCGCGCAGGAGCTCGATGCCACCGTCGCCAACATGCGATTCGTAAAACCTCTGGATGATGCGCTGGTGGCCGAACTTGCCGGCAGTCACGACTTGCTGGTGACGGTGGAAGAGAATGCCGTCATGGGCGGCGCCGGCAGCGCGGTCCTTGAGTCACTGCAGAAAAGTGGTATCAAGGCGCCCGTGCTGCTGCTGGGACTGCCTGATCGATTCATAGACCACGGCGACCCCGCGCTTCAGCTTGCGAGTTGCGGGCTCGACCGCGACGGTATTCTGAAGTCGATAAGGGCGAAGCTGGCCGGGTAGTATACTCGGGAGATTCAGCGTTTCTCCCGGGGTCATCATGGACAAGCCTGTCACGATCGGCGAGAGTCACAAGGACGACATGGACGGTTACGAAAAGATCGATCGGTACAACACGCACACCGTCACGCGTATCGCGGCCAAGTATCGCGATATCCTGGGCGATTTGGGCGAGGATCCGGCCCGCGAAGGACTAGAGAAAACACCCGAGCGGGTTGCCAAGTCGCTGCAGTTCCTGACGCACGGCTACCATCTGGATCCCGCCGCCATACTGCGTTCCGCGATGTTCAAGGAAGAATACCGGCAGATGGTGATCGTCAAGGACATCGAGATGTATTCGCTGTGCGAACATCATATGCTGCCGTTCTTCGGCAAGGCGCATATCGCATACATTCCGAATGGGCAGATCGTCGGACTGTCCAAGATTCCCCGCGTGGTGGATGCCTACGCGCGCCGCCTTCAGGTTCAGGAGCGTCTGACGGTGGAAATACGCAATTGCCTACAGGACACGTTGCAGCCGCTGGGGGTGGCGGTGGTAATCGAAGCGCAACACCTGTGCATGATCATGCGCGGCATTCAGAAACAGCATTCCGTGGCGACAACGTCGGCGTTCACGGGCGAATTCGAACAGGAGCGCACGCGCGCCGAGTTTCTTCGCCTGATTTCGTCAACGGCTTAGTCCCCGCACCCCCTCGCTGAATCAACAGATATGGCAGACGCCGGAAAAACCAGTGAATTGATCGTCGAACGGTTGCTGCCCGAGGTGCGCAAAGGCCGCATGATCATACTCGTCGACGACGAGGACAGGGAAAACGAGGGCGATTTGTTCGTTGCGGCCGAACGCGCCACGCCGGAAACCGTTAATTTCATGGCTACGCACGCGCGCGGACTGGTTTCGCTGGCATTGATCGAGGAGCGCATGCGCGAACTCGGACTGGCATTGATCGCCGACGACAACGGGAACTCGACGCGTTTCGGTACTGCATTCGCGACGCCCATAGACGCGCGCGAAGGCGTGACTTCAGGTATGTCGGCGCATGACCGAGCGCGCACTATCGCGGTGGCGATCGCGGAAGATACGCGGTCGGGCGATTTGATTCGGCCGGGACGGCTGCAGACCCTGCGCGCGGTCGACGGCGGCGTGCTGGCCCGGCGCGGCCACACCGAAGCCGCGGTTGATCTTGCGCGCCTGGCAGGGCTCAAGCCCGCAGGCGTGATTTGCGAGATCATGAACGACGACGGCAGCATGGCGCGCATGCCGGATCTCGAAAAATTGGCGTCTCGCCATGACATACCCATACTGCGGATCGCAGACCTCATTGCGTATCGCAGGCACGAACGCCAGATTCGGCGCAAGTCGGAAACCGTATTGCCGACGCGCAAAGCCGGCGAGTTCAGATTGCTGGGCTATAGCGACGACCTTGAAACCACGCCCTATGTGGCGCTGGTCAAGGGAAGCATTAAGTCCGATACGCCGACGCTGGTGCGGCTGCATTCGCAGTGCCTGACAGGCGACGTGTTCGGCAGCGAGCGCTGCGACTGCGGTGAGCAGCTCGAAGCCGCGATGGCGGCAATAGCGCATGCCGGCAGCGGCGTGGTGGTGTATATGTTTGACGAAGGGCGCGGCATCGGTCTGCTCAACAAGATACGTGCTTATGCGCTGCAGGATCAGGGCCATGACACCGTCGAAGCCAATCATGTCCTCGGTTTTGCCGCCGACATGCGTGATTTCAAGACCGGCGCGCACATACTGTTTGATCTGGGCGTGCGCCAGGTGCGATTGATGACGAACAATCCCGACAAGGTGAAAGCGCTCGAGGAATACGGTCTCAAGGTGACCGAGCGTGTGTCTCTTGAAGTTGCGCCGCGCAAGGCCAACCGCAAATATCTGCAGACCAAGCGCGCCAAGTTCGGACACCTGTTGTCGTTGGTAGGGCAGGGGGAGAAGCAGGACTGAGGAATGACGATCGAGGATTTAGAATGGTCAGTCGGGTCTGATACCGGCAGCCTTGATGACTTTTTCCAGCCTCGCCACGTCGGCTTTGATGGTGGCGGCAAATTGTTCCGGTGTGCTGCCCACGGTTTCCACGCCAGCCTTCATGAATGCGTCCTTGGCTGCCTGGGTACCTAGATAACGCACGATGTCCTGATTCAGCCGATCGATAACGGCGACCGGTGTGCGGGCCGGCGCCCATAGCCCGGACATTTGGACAGTTTCGTATCCTGCCACGCCGGACGACGCCACCGTGGGGACATCGGGGAACAGCGCGGAAGGTGCGGCACTGGTGACCGCGATCAATCTGAGTCTGCCGGACTTGAGATACGGCGCTACCGAACCGGCGGTGGAGAATTCCAGCTGCATTTCGCCGCCGATCAATGCCGCCATGCGTGCCGAACCGTTGGAATAGGGCACGCGCACTATATTGACGCCGGCCAGGTAATTGAACATCGCACCGGCAAGATGGGACGTGGAGCCCGTACCGGCGGACGAATAGTTAAGCTCCCCAGGCCTTGCCTTGGCGAGTGCGATCAGTTCCCGAACGGATTTGACCGGCAGCGATACGTGTAACACCAGCAGATTTGGCGCGGCATTGGTCAGCGAGATCGGCGCAAAATCCTTGATCGCGTCGTATGGCGCGGACTGCAGTAGCGGCAGTGTCCAGTGATTGCCGCCGGACACCAGCAAGGTATATCCGTCGGGTGCGGATTTGGCGACGATGTCGCCAGGTATGACGCCGCTCGGCCGGTTTTCCACGACCACCTGCTGCCCCAGATGGGCTGCCAGACCCTGGGCAATCAGACGCGCCGCGAAATCGACCGTGCCGCCGGGACCTATGGCGACGATGCGCACGGGTTTGACGGGATATTCCTGGGCGGTGCCCGCACACGTCCATGTCACCGTGACGCCCACCGTCAGCATGAGTGCGGGCAGATGCAATGGGTATGCGATGCGCATGGTTAGTGCTTCGAAACTTGTGCGCCGGAGCACTAAAACCTTTTGGTGAGTGTCATTTGGTCGCCATCGCGTTTCATTTCCATGCGGTTCAGGAAGCTCATGCCGAGCAGTACTATGGGCAGAGCGTTGCCGGCGTGCACCATGCCATCGACATTGTTGACCGTAATGTCGCCCAAGCGCACTTCGTCGAGTTTGACGCGATAGGTGGGCACCACGCCGTTGGCGGTCGAACTGAATGTCCGCTGGCCCGCTTCATAGTTGATGCCCAGACGCCGGGCGTCGTTGCTGCTCATGGAAATCAGCGATGCCCCGGTATCCACCAGAACCCGCACCGTGGCCCCGTTGATCATCGCGGTCGTGACAAAGTGCCCGCGGCTGTCCGCGTTCAGCGTCACGCTCTGCGTACCCGATGACGCACGCGCTCCGCTCGCGAGGCGCGCGTATTGTCCCATGGTCAGTGTCTCGCGCTTGCCGTCAAACTCCAGAACGGCTGATTGACCGCTGATGCTGACCAGCTTCACTCCGGCAGGCGACCTTTCGCCGACATTGAGCCAGAGTGGTTTTCCACCGTCTATCACGATCAATGCCTTGTTGCCGACGACGCCGTTCAGGTTTACATCCGCGGCCACGGCGCCGTTAGCCAGCAATAGAAAAAGCAGCGCGGCTAAAGTATGATGCAGGATGGTGAACATCGTTAATCGCCTATGAAGCCAATCGCAATTTTCAGGCACACGCTGAATGAAGGCGCCGGATATTTTGCCACGTATCTCGATCGTCGCGGGATTCCGTGGCGTCTGGTGCGCATAGATGAAGGCGACGCCGTGCCGCGGGATCCTCAATTATTTTCCGGTCTGGTGTTCATGGGCGGTCCGATGAGCGTTAACGATGATCTGCCGTGGATCGCGCCGGTGCTCGAATTGATCCGCGCAGGCGTGGCCGCGGATGTGCCGGTTCTCGGGCATTGCCTGGGTGGACAACTGATGGCCAAGGCATTGGGCGGTGTTGTTACCCGCAACGCGATCAAGGAAATAGGCTGGGGCGAGGTCCACGTGCAGGGCCATGCCGAGGCAGAATCTTGGTTCCATCACGTCCGGCCGTCGTTTCTTTCGTTTCACTGGCATGGTGAAACCTTTAGTCTGCCACCCGGTTCACAGCGCGTGTTGTCCAACGCCCATTGCGAAAATCAGGCATTCGCGATCGGCAAGCACCTGGCCATGCAGTGCCATATCGAGATGACGCGCGAGATCGTTGATAGCTGGTGCGCAACCGGCGTGCGTGAAATCGAGCGCAGCACCAGCCCTGCCGTACAGGTCGTGGATGCGATCAAGTTCGATTTGGAGCGGCGACTCGCCGATCTGCACCGCGCCGCCGATGGTGTTTACGAATGCTGGACGCGCGGGCTCGCGGCTTAAGGAACCTCTGAATTACCTACTGCGCGGCGCGATTGCTTCGTTGCCCGGAACCTCGCCTATCTATCTGATATGTCTCGGCTCCTGCGCGCCGTGCGCCTCGCACTCACGCCGCTCGCTACGGTACTTCAGAGGTTCCTTAATCCCGAAAATTCTTGTACTGCAGTGGCACGTCGGTGATGGATTTCTGCGTCAGCTTGATGGCTTCCTGCAGCAAGTCTTTTTTCGCGCCCGATACGCGCACCACGTCGCCTTGTATCGTGGCCTGCACTTTCATCTTGCTGTCCTTGATCAGCCTGACGATTTTTTTGCCCAGTTCCTGATCGACGCCATTGCGCAGCGTAAGCGCCTGTTTAACCGTGTCGCCGCCGACTTTTTCGACGCTTCCAGGCGTGAGCGCCCGTACGTCCACGGCGCGTTTCGCAAGTTTGCCCGTCAAAACTTCCTTGACCTGGCCGAGTTTGAAATTGTCGTCGGCGTAGACCATCAGTATCTTTTCCTGGCCCTGCTCCTGGATCTCAATGCGCGCGTCCGAGCCCTTGAAATCGAAGCGGTTGGTAACTTCTTTGTTGCACTGATCGACGGCATTTCTGACTTCAACGTGATTTACCTCGGAAACGATATCGAATGTAGGCATGGTGGGGTTCCCTGTAATCAGGTCTTCTTCAATGTGACTGCGTGTGAAACGACGGGCAGTCCGGTGGAGTCGTCAAATTCCGCAGCCGCTTCCACGGAAAATCGCGCGACGTCCTCCGCCGAGCGCTTGGGATCATTATAGATGGCGTACATTGCGCCCAGCGCAAGATCGGTGCCGCTGCCAATGGCATAAAACTTGGAATACTCCTGCACCGTGCGATGCGCGCCTACACCGAATATCCCATGGGGGTTGGCAAGAAGCACGTCGAAACGGCTGGATTCGAGAGAGTCGTCCTTGTCGGTCGTGGCAAGCAGGAAGTATTTTTCCTTGAGTACAGCGTGAAACGCCTGCCACGTCTTGAATATGTTGATCGTGGTATCGAAGCGCCTTAGTGCGCCGCGCTGCGCAAAGTAATCGCGCATGATGAGCTTGAATGTCGCGGAACCGGCCCCGGCGATCCACGAGTTGCCGGCACGAACAATCTTGTCATTGTTTGCAATGTATTTCGCGGACTCCTTGCCGGTGCCCCATTTGGTGAGCGTGTCGGCGGCAATCGCGGCGACGCCATTTTTCCGGACGACGGCGATGGTGGTCATGGTGGTGATATTTATTTCAGCCGAAATGGCAGACGTAATCCAGCGTTTCCAGCGCTTCGATGTCGAACGCGCTGTTGCCAGGAACGCTGAAGCTGCTGCCGGCGGTGACAATGCGGCTTTCCGCTTCTCCAGGCAGCTTGATGCGGCAGCTACCCACGATGATTTCCATCACTTCCGGCTCGCCGGTCTTGAACGTGAGCTTGGCGGGAAAAATGACGCCGACGGATTTGCGGCTGCCATCCGCGAAATGCACGGTGTGGCTGACACATTTCCCGTCAAAGAATACGTTGGCTTTCTTGGTAACACTGACGTTATCGAATTTAGGCATGGACATTATCTTTTTTTCTTTAAATTGGCGGCGATACGCATGCGCAATGCATTGAGCTTGATGAAACCCGCGGCGTCTTTCTGGTTGTAGGCGCCCTGGTCGTCTTCAAAGGTTGCGATTGCAGGATCGAACAGCGAATCGCGGTCCGAGTCGCGCCCCACGATGATTACATTGCCTTTGTACAGCTTGAGACGCACCCAGCCGTTGACGGAAGCCTGCGAGGCATCGATCATGGCCTGCATCATTTTGCGTTCCGGAGACCACCAGTAACCGTTGTAGATCAGCGACGCATAGCGCGGCATCAGGTCGTCTTTCAGATGTGCGACTTCGCGGTCGAGCGTGATCGATTCGATGGCGCGATGGGCCTTGAGCATGATGGTTCCGCCGGGCGTTTCATAGCAGCCGCGCGATTTCATGCCGACATAGCGGTTTTCAACGAGATCGAGCCGGCCTATGCCGTGCTTGCCGCCGAGTTTGTTGAGCAATTCCATGATCTTCGCGGGCGTCAGCTTTCTGCCGTTCACCGCCACGATGTCGCCTTGCCGGTATTCGATGTCGACGTATTCGGCGCGGTTCGGTGCTTTTTCCGGAGAAACCGTCCAGCGCCACATGGATTCCTCGGGCTCGCGCGCGGGATCTTCGAGCATGCGGCCTTCGAACGAAATATGCAGCAAATTCGCGTCCATGCTGTATGGCGAACCGCCTTTCTTTTTCATCTCGACGGGTATGCCGTGTTTCTCCGCGTATTTGAGCAACGTTTCGCGCGACGTCAGATTCCATTCGCGCCACGGCGCGATCACATGGATGCCAGGCTGGAGCGCGTAGTAACCAAGTTCAAAGCGCACCTGGTCATTGCCCTTGCCCGTTGCGCCGTGGCTCACGGCATCAGCGTGCGTCTTGCGGGCGATCTCGATCTGGCGCTTGGCGATCAGCGGGCGCGCGATCGACGTGCCGAGCAGATATTCGCCCTCGTAAATCGCATTGGCGCGGAACATCGGGAACACGAAATCGCGCGCGAATTCCTCGCGCAGGTCGTCTATGAATATTTCCCGCACGCCCATTTTTTTTGCCTTGGCGCGCGCTGGAGCGACTTCCTCGCCCTGGCCGATGTCCGCAGTAAACGTGACGACTTCGCACTGATAGGTGTCCTGCAGCCACTTGAGTATGACCGAGGTATCCAGCCCACCCGAATAAGCGAGCACTACTTTTCTGATCTCTGGCATGATGCTATGTTTCCGCGGGCAAAAAAGACAGATTTTAAGCGCCGTGGGTTGTGAGTGCCAGCGAAATCAGCGTTCGCGGACGCGATGCATAGACGTAGTGGATAGCAACATAATATTTGTTGGGCGGAAAGGACGCATGTGGACTCTCAAACTGTAAGTCAAGCGCTGGCCGGCGGCGCTCTGATCGGCCTTGCGGCGACCCTGCTGCTGCTGGGAACCGGCCGCATCGCCGGGGTCAGCGGCATCGCCAGGGGCCTGATTATTTTCCGCAGGTCGGACTATGCTTGGCGCCTGGCGTTTGTCGTGGGACTGGTCGCGGGCGGGTACGCATTTTATTTGCTGCGGCCAGAGGCTTTTGAAATTGGAATTAACCGTCCGCTGTGGGCGTATGCGTTCGCCGGCCTCATGGTTGGATTCGGAAGTGCATTGTCCCATGGTTGCACCAGCGGACACGGCGTTTGCGGTGTCAGCCGGTTGTCCGCGCGATCGTTGCTGGCCACCGCCCTTTTCATCGTATCCGGCATGTTGACTGTGTGGGTTTTGGGCGGCTGACGACTTGATGTCACTTTACAGACCTAACATCATGCGCAATCAGATCGTAATCGCATTCGTAGTCGGCTTGATTTTTTCCCTTGGATTGGCCGTGTCCGGCATGACTCGGCCGCAAAACATCATAGCTTTTCTGGATGTTCAACACTGGAGCCCGGCGCTGGCGTTGGTCATGGCGGGGGCGGTAACGGTGTTCTCCATCGGCATGCGCCTCGCGCTACGCCGTTCCCAGCCGATAACAGGCGGCAGGTTCGAATTTCCGGGCCGGCGGGAGATCGACTTGCGACTCGTCGCGGGAGCTGTCATGTTCGGCGTAGGCTGGGGTGTGGGAGGATTTTGCCCCGGCCCGGCATTGGCGTCTCTGGCGGTGGGCAACTCGGAAGTCATCGTTTTTGTCGCGACGATGTTTGCAGGCATGATTGCATGCCAAAAACTCGTCAGCGATTAGCCGGGCGAGCGAAAACACCGACGTCAGCGGCTGTTCGTGCTAGACGATGGTACGCCCTATCAACAGGAATTCGATCAGCGCTTTTTGCACGTGCAGGCGGTTTTCCGCTTCATCCCATACCACGCTTTGCGGGCCGTCTATGACTTCGGCCGTCACCTCTTCTCCGCGGTGCGCGGGCAGGCAGTGCATGAACAGCGCATCCTCATTGGCAACGCGCATCATCTCCGCATCAACCTGCCAGTCTTCAAAGTCGTGCTTGCGTTCAGCGTCCTCGGCTTCCATGCCCATGCTGGTCCAGACATCCGTCGTGACCAGATCGGCGCCGCGCGCCGCGTCGAGCGGATCGGCAAACGTCTCAAAATGACCGGTGTCCCCGGTATCGCTGCGTCCGGATTCGACCTCGTAACCGGGGGGGGTGGAGACATGCACGCTGAAACCGAAAATTTTCGCGGCCTGCAGCCACGTGTTGCAGACATTGTTGGAATCGCCTATCCATGCCACGGTCTTGCCCTTGATCGAGCCGCGGTGCTCGGTATACGTAAAGATGTCGCCCATGATCTGGCATGGGTGGTATTCATTGGTAAGACCGTTGATGACCGGTACCCGCGAGTGCGCGGAAAACCGTTCAATGATGGATTGTTCGTAAGTGCGGATCATGATGATGTCCACCATGCGCGAAATCACGCGTGCAACATCTTCTATCGGTTCTCCGCGCCCCATCTGCGTGTCGCGCGTCATTAGCGTGATCACCGATCCGCCCAGCTGGTTCATGCCGGCCTCGAATGAAACACGCGTACGCGTTGAGTGTTTCTCGAAGACCATCGCGAGCGTGCGGTCTGCCAGCGGCTGGTAAGGTTCGTAGCGTTTGAATTTATCCTTGATCCAGCGCGTGCGTGCGAACAGGTACTCGTACTCGTTCGGAGTAAAGTCGCTGAACTGCAGATAGTGACGGAGTTCCACGGCTTAACAATTTCGTGCGTATCAGGACGGCTTTGCGGCAGTTTGCGCGGGACGACTGCGATTCAGAAAGTTCACAATCAGCGCACTCAGCATCGAGATCAGTTGTTTCGCGACATTGCGGTCGATATTAAGCGGTGGCAGCAGGCGCACGACGTTGTCGGCGGTGACATTGATCAGCAATCCGGGTTCCAGTGCTTGTTTGACCAGTTCGTCGCATGGGTAGTCAAGTTCTATGCCTATCATCAGGCCCATGCCGCGTATGTCGCGTACGCCGGCCGTGCCCTGCAAGGCCGCGCGGAGGCCGTTGCGGATAAGGTCGCCCATCGCCGTCGCATTGGCCATGAGGTTTTCGTCCTCGATAATTGCGAGCGTGGTCAGGGCCGCGGCGCAGGCGAGTGGATTGCCGCCAAAGGTCGAGCCGTGATTGCCGGGCTTGAAAACGCCGGCGGCAGCACCTGATGCGAGGCACGCTCCAATAGGAACGCCAGAGGCGAGGCCTTTGGCAAGCGTCATCACGTCGGGTTTGATGTCTGAATGCTGGAAGGCGAACCATTTGCCGGTGCGTCCAGTGCCGCTCTGCACTTCGTCGAGCATCAGCAGCCAGCCGTTGGCGTCGCATATCTTGCGCAAGCCGTGCAGATAATCGGCGTGACAGACGTTAATTCCGCCTTCGCCTTGAATCAGTTCAACGAGAACCGCGACTACGTTGTGATTGTTTCCGGCAACTTTGGTGACTGCCGCCAGATCATCAAACGGCACGCGCACGAATCCCGGCACCAGCGGTTCGAATCCCGCCTGCACCTTGCGACTGCCGGTCGCTGAAAGCGTCGCGATGGTGCGGCCGTGAAATGCCTTTTCCATGACTATGATGGCGGGCATATCCACGCCCTTGCCGTGGCCGTACAGGCGCGCGAGTTTGATTGCGGCTTCGTTGGCTTCGCAGCCGGAGTTGCAGAAAAACACCTCGTCCATGCCCGAAATCGCCGCCAGCCGTTCGCCTAATTGCTCCTGGCGCTCGATTTCATAAAGGTTCGAGGTGTGTATCAGCTTCGCGGCCTGCTCGGAAATCGCCTGTACGAGCCGTGGATGACCATGCCCGAGGCCGCACACCGCGATGCCGCACAGGGCGTCAAGGTAGCGTTTGCCCTGCTTGTCCCATACCCAGCAGCCCTCGCCGCGTTCCAGCGTGAGCGGCAGCCGTTTGTAAGTGTGCATTACGTGCGACATATTCAGCTTTCAAAAACAATACGGCGGCCGCCGCCGCCGTAGTCGTTTCGTGTCAAGTAGCTATCTTTATCCAAACACCGGCTTGGACGCAAGTAAATTTTTGATTGGGCCAGTCACTGGTAAACTAGCCGCACTATGTTCGATGACGCGCTTGAAATCGTAATTGTCGGTCAGACCGATAGCGGACGTGCATTCCGGCCCAGCGATTGGGCTGAGCGGCTATGTGGAATGATGTCGATTTTCGGAGAGGACCGCCACCTCAGCTACTCGCCGTACCTGAAGCCGGTCATGTCCGCGAACGTCCGTTGCGTGGTTGCCGATCGTGAACTGGAGCGCATAGATCCAGCTGCCTACAGCTTTCTGATGGGCTTTGCGCGTGACAATGAACTTACGCTGCGGCCGGGACGCAAAACGGCGCGTCCCGAGGATGTCGCAGCTGAATTGACGCCGATTCAGAACGAGTTAGGCCATCGCCTTGATGGCGGCTGACAGGCGGCTCTTGTGGCGCGACGCCTTGTTCTTGTGGATGATTTTCTTGTCGGCAATCGAATCCAATACCTTGGTTGACGCGCTTAAAACGCCGCGTGCCGCCGCTTTGTCGCCCGCATCAATCGCTTTTCTGACGCGCTTGATGGCGCTGCGCAGTTCGGTGCGCAGACTGGCATTGTGCTGACGGCGTTTTTCGCTCTGACGTGCCGCCTTTCGGGCGGATGCTGTATTGGCCATAAAGTTATCCCACAAACCGATGATGAAAAAGGGCGCTATGGTACGAGCGTTGCGCCCAATAAGCAAGAAAAATCACCGGTTTTGCTCGATGCAAACCTAAATCCATGAATTTGTTAAAAGCGCTTGCCACGGTCAGCAGCATGACGCTGTTGTCGCGCATACTCGGATTCTTGAGGGACACCGTGATTGCGCGTGCTTTCGGGGCCGGGATAGCCAGTGACGCGTTTTTCGTCGCCTTCAAGTTACCCAATCTGTTGCGGCGCCTGTTTGCCGAGGGGGCATTTTCACAGGCCTTCGTGCCCATACTGGCTGAATACAAAAACCGGCGCGGCGAGACCGATACCCGGTTGCTGGTCGATCATGTCGCGGGACTGCTGGCATTGATCTTGTTTGTGATCACGTTGACCGGCGTGGCGCTGGCTCCGCTCATTGTCTATGTGAGCGCACCGGGTTTTGCCGCAAACCCAGACAAGTTCGCGCTGACGACAGACCTGTTGAGGATAACTTTTCCATACATTTTTTTCATATCCCTGGTTTCCCTGGCAGGCGGCATACTCAATACCCACAGCCGTTTTTCGGTGCCGGCGCTGACGCCGGCGCTGCTCAACTTGTCGTTTATCGGTTTTGCCTTGTGGGTCGCGCCGTATTTCGATCCACCGGTCATCGCCTTGGGATGGGCGGTATTCTTTGGCGGCGTGCTGCAGCTTGCTTTTCAGGTACCGTTTCTGCTGCGCATCCGCATGCTGCCGCGCTTCAAGCTTGATTTCAAGGATGCAGGCGTGTGGCGTGTCGTCAGGCAAATGGGGCCGGCAGTGTTCGGCGTTTCGATCGGCCAGATCAGTTTATTGATAAATACCATATTCGCGTCTTTCCTGGTCACCGGCAGCGTGTCGTGGCTCTATTACGCCGACAGGCTGATGGAGTTTCCGACCGGTATTCTTGGCGTTGCGCTGGGCACCATATTGCTGCCCAGTCTGGCCAAGCACTACGCTGACAGCTCTGCTGATGAATATTCGAAGTTGCTTGATTGGGGATTGCGGCTGACGTTGATGCTATCGTTGCCGGCGGCTGTGGCGCTGGCAATTTTGGCGGTGCCGCTGGTGGCAACGCTTTTCTACTATGGGGAGTTTTCAGTCCATGACGTGATGATGACGCGCAACGCGCTGCTGGCCTACAGCATCGGGCTGCTGGGCCTGATCATGGTCAAAGTGCTGGCACCCGGCTTCTATGCACGGCAGGATATTAGAACGCCGGTCCGTATCGCGTTGGTCGTGCTGCTCGTCACGCAGGTCATGAACATAGTGTTCATGCAATTGTTCCAGCACGCCGGACTTGCGTTGGCGATAGGGTTGGGGGCCTGTCTCAATGCAGTGTTGCTGTATTCCAAGCTGCGCCAGCACGGTATCTATGCGCCGCAACCCGGATGGGGCGTGTTCATCCTCAAAATACTGTTGGCAGTTGCCGCGATGGGCGCGGTTCTGTGGTATGTCGCGGGCGACGGTGCAATCTGGTTGGATGCCAAGCCGCTGTTGCGGGTGCTGAAACTTGCGGGCGTAGTGCTACTGGGAGCGGTGACGTACTTCGGCGTGCTGGGGTTGCTCGGATTCAGGCCGCGCGATTTTGTCAAAAGGGCGGCCGAGGAGTCTTGATCAGGATGGTTTACTCCACCTTGAATCCCGACTCTCTTGCAACTTTTTGCCAGCGTGGCGTTTCCACAGCCAGAAAGTCTCGAAATTGCTCGGGCGTGCTGCCGACCGGGATGCCCCCGTCTTCAGCGAGTTTCTTCACGATGTCCGGGGATTTGACAGCCTTGGCAAGTTCTTCGGCGAGCTTGCCAAGGATGGCGGCGGGCGTGCCCGCCGGCGCCACCCATCCATGCCAGCTGCTCGCTTCATAGCCGCGTACCCCAGCCTCCGACAGTGTCGGCACCTCGGGCAATATGGAAGTCCGTTCCGAAGTTGTCACGCCGAGCGCGCGCAGTTTGCCGGATCGTACCAGCGGCAAATACGAAAACACACTGCCCATGACCATCTGCACTTGTCCCGCGATGATGTCCATCGCATCCTGCTGGCCGCCCTTATAGGGAATAAAGGTGACCTTGATGTTCGCCATGGACATGAAATAGGCTGCAAACAGGTGATTGGTCGTGCCATACGTCACGGCCATGTCAAGAACACCGGGTTTGGATCTGGCCAGCGTGATCAGTTCCTTGACGGACTTTACCGGCAATGCATGGTGTACCAGCAACATGGACGCGGATTTATGTGCCAGCGATATTGGTGCAAAGCTCTTTGCCGGGTCAAACGGCAGCGATGGGTACAACGCGGATGCATAGGTGAAGGCGGGAGCTATGGTCAGCAACGTGTAGCCGTCTGGCGCGGCCTGCGCAGCGGCAGCCTGACCGATCGTGCCGCCGCCACCGGGGCGGTTTTCGATCACGAACGTACGCTTCATGCTTTCGCCGAGCTTTTGCGCGTACATGCGCGATTGCAGATCGGCGCCTCCGCCCGGACCTGCGGCAACGATGACGCGTACGGGCTTTGCAGGATATTCCACCGCGAGTTGGGCGAGCACGGAAAAGGGTATGGCGAAAAGTGACCATGCCGCGATACAAGACTGAAGATTTCTCATCTGTTTGCCTGTCCCCGCCGTAGGTTATTCGTGATCCAAGCCAGTATACGCCTGACACCGTACGCAGAGAGTTGCGATTCACTCCGTGCTGCGGTAACCTCGCACGGTGCAACGCTGCCATTAAGCGCTCGCGCACCAACTAGGCGTCTGTTTTCCATTACCATCGGACCGTCGGTTGTCCAGCACCAGAAGGAATAACCATAATTGACTTAAGACCGTCCCGCACACGTCGCGACGTCCGCGAGGTATTCGCGCACATCGGTGTCAGTCAAACGGTTGCCGCGCGTCCAAAATTTACATCCACCAGATAGAAAGGACACATTATGTTACGCATCGCGCCGCATTGGCATTCCCTGCATTCCCGCTTTATCTCCCTGATTCGCTCTGCCGCCGCAGTCACAAGTTTCGCCGCCCTCGCCGCCGCGCCGGCTCTGGCCCAGCAACAAGTCCTCAAGGTGACGACTATTCCCGAGGAAGCCGCCACCGAGCAGATACGCAAGTTCGGCCCGATCACCAAGTACCTCGAACGCACGCTCGGCATGAAAGTCGAGTTCACACCGGTCAATGACTACCCCGCGGCCGTCGAGGCCCTGGTCAATAAGCAGGTGGATCTTGTCTGGTTCGGCGGCTTCACGCATGTGCAGGCGCAACTGCGCTCCGGCGGCAAGATCGTACCCATCGCGCAACGCGAAGAAGACACGCAATTCCGCTCGGTGTTCATCACTCAAACCGATTCCGGCATCAAGGCATTGGCCGACCTCAAAGGCAAGCAGGTCAGTTTCGGCTCGCAATCAAGCACATCCGGCCACCTGATGCCGCGCAGCTTTCTGTTGCAGGCGAAAATCGATCCCGACAAGGATTTCAAGCGCGTCGCTTACTCCGGCGCACATGATGCCACCATCGCTTCCGTGGTGGGCGGGCGGGTCGATGCCGCCGCGCTCGACATCACCGTGTGGCGCAGGTTCGTCGAAGACAAGAAAGTCGACACCAGCAAAGTGGATGTGTTTTTCACCACACCGCCGTATTTCAACTACAACTGGTCGGTGCATGCCGACATGCCGGTGGCGCTGCGCGAGCGCATCACCAAGACCCTGCTTGATTTGTCGATGAATAACGCGGAAGGCAAGGAAATCCTGACGCTGAACCGCGCCACCAAATACATTGCCACCAAGCCGGAGAACTATCGCGAACTTGAAGCGGCGGGACGCAGCGCCGGCCTGATCAAGTAACCGGCAAGCGCACGTATGCGCATCAACGTGGAAGGCCTGTCGGCGCGGCATCGCGCCGCTGCCGCGCGCGCCCCCGCCGCCCTCAAACCGGTGACGCTGAACATCGCCGCCGGCGAACAGGTCGCGATCATCGGCCCATCGGGCGCGGGCAAAACCACGCTGCTGCATGCGCTGGCATGCGCGTTGCAACCCGTGTCGGGGAAGCTTGCGCTCGACGGCATTGATCCGTGGCAAATTTCCGTGGCACGGCTGCAAAAGCTGCGCGGCCGTTTGTTTCTCGCGCCGCAGTCGCCGCCGCTGCCGCCGCGCCAGCGCGTCATTACCGCGGTGCTCGCGGCACGGCTGCCACGCCAGTCGCTGGCGGCAAGCCTGCGCTCATTGATTTATCCGATTCACATTGCGGAGGCCGAAGCCGCGCTCGCGCGGTTTGATCTTGCCAACAAACTGTGGGACCGCGTGGACCGGCTCTCCGGTGGCGAGCGTCAGCGCGTCGGCCTTGCCCGCGCACTGGTGTCATCGGCCTCGCTATGGCTGGTGGACGAACCGCTGTCGTCGCTTGATCCGTCGCGTGCAGCGCAGGCAATCGACAGCCTCACGCGATCCGCGCGCGAACATGGTGCGACCCTTATCACCACGCTGCATCAGGTGGATGTTGCCACGCGGTTTGCGCGGGTGATCGGTTTGCGTGATGGCGAACTGCACTTCGATTTGCCGTCGCATGACATCACGCGCGAGCGGTTGACGGCGCTCTACGCGCAGCACGAGCACGAGTTGCATGGCGCGGCGCCCACGCCCGGCGATGACGCGCCCGCCGCGCTGTATTGCCGGTAACGTTTCACCTTGAATACCACCGCTACCGCTGCCCTGATGCCGCCGCAGTTGCGCGATCCGGCATGGGTCTCGCGCGTGTTCTGGACCAGCGTCGCGCTGGTGTTGCTGGCGCCGGCGTTTGTGCTCACCGAATTCAGGCCCTGGACATTGTTTGAACCCGCGGCGCTTAAATCAACCAAACGCTTCCTCGCGGATTTTTTCCCGCCCAAAATTGAAGCGGAGTTTTTGTTACTGGTGGCGCGCGAGTGCTGGCGCACCGTCGCCATCGCCACCGCCGGCATGGCGTTGGCGCTGCTGATCGCGATCCCGCTTACGCTGCTGTCCACCAGCGCGCTGTCCATATCCGCGTTGCCGGGGCGCATGCACCTGATTCCTCTGTTTATCCGTCAGGCGACGCGCTGGCTGCTGATCGTGCTGCGCAGCGTGCCGGAACTGGTATGGGCGCTGGTGTTCGTGCGCGTGGTTGGGCTTGGTCCCACCGCCGGCGTGCTGGCGATTGCGCTCACCTACGGCGGCATGCTCGGCAAGGTCTATGGAGAGATACTCGAAAGCGACGAATCGCATGCCACCAATACCTTGCTGCGTAACGGTGCCGGGCGCTTGCAGGCGTTTTTCTACGGCCTGCTGCCGCAAAGCTCGGCCGAACTCACCAGCTATACCGTATATCGCTGGGAATGCGCCATCCGCTCCTCGGCGGTGCTCGGTTTCGTGGGCGCGGGCGGGCTGGGGCAGCAAATGGATAACTCGATGAAAATGTTTCAGGGCGGCGAGGTGGCCACCATGCTACTCGTGTTCATGATGCTGGTGGGCTTGGCCGACTACGCCAGCGCGCGTCTGCGCAAGGTGCTGGCATGAACGCGCCCGCCGTAAAACCGCCTGCCGCGGCCAACGAGGCCTACCGGCTGCCGCCCAAACTGTTTAGCGCACGCTGCGCCGCCTGCTGGTTTCTGCTGGGGCTGGCCGCATTGACCTTCGCAAGCTTCTGGACGCTCGATTTGCAATGGGCAAAATTCCTGTCCGCCGAATCCGCGCGAAGGATGGGCAAGTTTTTGGCGGAACTGCTGTCGCCGTCGATGGACCCGGTGTTCCTGAAAAAATTGCTGATTGCCAGCCTGGAGACCATCGCCATGTCCGCGCTAGGCACGTTGCTGGCCGTGATCGCGGGCCTCGCGCTCGCGTTGCCCGCCAGCCGCACCCACGCCGAAGACACGGCGTATTGGCGCGTCCCGACGCGACTGATACTGAACGGCTTGCGTTCCATACCGGAGCTGGTGTGGGCGGCGCTGCTGATTATTTCAGCCGGCCTTGGCCCTTTTGCCGGGACGCTGGCGCTCGGCCTGCACACCACCGGCGTACTGGGGCGGCTGTTCGCCGAAGCGATTGAAAACGCGCCACCCGGCCCCGCTTACGCGTTGCGGGTGCAGGGCGTACCGGCGGGCCGGGTGTTCCTGTATTCGACGCTGGTGCAGATACTGCCGCAACTCCTGTCCTACACCTTGTATCGCTGGGAGAACAACATCCGCGCCGCAGCCGTGCTGGGCGTGGTCGGCGGCGGCGGCCTTGGACAAATGCTGGCGTTTCACATGGGCCTGTTTCACATGAGCGAAACCAGTTCGATACTGATCGCGATGATCCTGCTGGTCGCGCTGGTGGATCTGCTTTCCTATGTATCGCGGCGCGTGCTGCAGCGGTAGCGCGCTGCAGCGCCTGGCGTTTGTTGGTGAGCGTGCCATGGGTGCGCTTTCATTCGAACCCGCTTTGGAAAACGAACTACCTGCCCATGAGATCACCCTGCTTGAGGTCGCAGGGCAAATTGATCACTTTACCGCTGGTACTGGCGCGGCGGTTTTAAACGAACTGGTATTTATCGGCGGTTCGCCGCAGGGGGCGCGCCCCTAGGCATTGGTACATTACGAGCGCGCAAGCGGCCGCATGAGCGCCGGAGGTTCTGGCGAAGCGGCTGGAGAGCATTGGCTGATCAAGTTTCCCGCGCGCGGCGAACACGCCGAGTCCTGCGCTATCGAGGAACTGTAAGCCCGGCTGGCGCGCGCCTGTGGCATTGAAATGCCCGATTCAGCGCATTTCCCGCTTGATCGCCGCGGTCATGGCATTCTTCTACGGAACCATGCCCGAGGTCGTCGCGCAGTTCGTTGCGTATGTGTTATACCGCTGGGAAATCAACATACGCATGGCGGCGATCCTCGGCGTGGTCGGCGCCGGTGGGCTGGGTCAGATGTTATATATGAGCTTGTCGCTGTTTCAGCAGCCGCAGGCCATGACGGTCATTATCGCCATGCTGTCCTGGTGATCATCGTGGATGCCGCCAGCGCGTGGCTGCGCCAGCGCGTGGCCGCGAAATAGCACCTTTAAAGCTCATAGCTGACCGGCGTCTTGCCGAGTACTGTTGCTTCGACCACCTCGCGCCCGAGCTGCGGCGCGAACATCTCTATGAAATCATAGACGTAGGCGCGCAGAAACGCGTTGCGTGGAATGCCGATACGCGTCGTGCTCGATTCGAACAGGTGGCTGGCGTCTATGGCCCGTAGATCGGTGTCCCGCGCCGCATCGAACGCCATGTTCGCCAGTATGCCTATGCCCAGACCCAGCGCGACATAGGTTTTGATGACGTCGGAGTCTATCGCCGTCAGTACCACGTTGGGAGTGAGGTTGCGTTTTGCAAACGCCTGGTTAATCTGCGACCGGCCGGCAAAGGCGAAATCATACGTGATGATCGGATACTTTGAGATTTCCTCCAGTGTCAACGATTGCTGGCGCAGTATCGGGTGGTTCGGCGGTGCGATGACGCAACGGTTCCATGTATAACACGGCAGCATGACCAATTCTTCAAACGTTGCAATGGCTTCAGTGGCTATGCAGATATCGGCCTGGCCGCTCAGGACGAATTGGCAAATCTGAACCGGGCTGCCCTGTATCAGGCTGAGTTTTACATTGGGATAGCGCGTGGTGAAACGGTGTATGACGGTCGGCAGGGCGTAGCGTGCCTGGGTATGCGTGGTGGCTATCGTGAGGCCACCACGGTCGCGATTGGAGTAGTCCTGCGCAGCCTGTTTGAGATTGTCGGTTTCCTTGAGGATGCGGTGCGCGATGGCAATGATTTCCTTGCCCGGCGGAGTTATCTTTGTGACGCGCTTGCCGTTACGAATGAAGATTTCCACGCCGAGCTCGTCTTCGAGCATGCGGATTTGTTTACTGATGCCGGGTTGGGAGGTGTGCAGTTTTTGCGCCGCGACCGACAGATTCAGTCCCTGGTCGGCGACTTCGCAAAGATAGCGGAGCTGCTGCAGTTTCATGGCGGTTACAAATTGATTTTAGTTATATCATTGTAATATAATATTCTTTCTAAATATAAGCCAGCATTGATACTATGCGCCCCACGAATTCAAGGACGTAGCACATACTATGTATATATACGACGAAATAGACCAGAGGTTGGTAGACGAGCGCGTTACCCAGTTTCGCAGTCAGACGCAGCGATTTCTCTCCGGGGCCTTGTCGGAAGATGATTTCCGTCCGCTGCGCCTCCAAAATGGTCTTTATATTCAAAGATATGCGCCCATGTTGCGCGTCGCCATCCCATATGGCTTGCTGGCGTCGCGTCAGTTGCGAGCGCTCGCTTACATTGCACGAAAGTGGGACCGCGGTTATGGTCACTTCAGCACGCGCCAGAATATCCAGTACAACTGGCCCAGGCTGGAAGAAGTGCCGGACATCCTTGCCAAGCTGGCGACCGTCCAAATGCACGCCATACAAACCAGCGGCAATTGCATACGCAACATCACCACCGACCATTTCGCGGGTGTGGCGCCGGACGATATCGTAAATCCGTTGGTCTGGTCCGAGCTATTGCGCCAGTGGTCGACGTTCCACCCCGAGTTCGCGTTTCTGCCGCGTAAATTCAAGATTGCGGTCAGCGGCAGCGAGCAGGACAGGGCGGCGACGCAGGTTCACGATATCGGCGTGCAGGCAAAACGCGATGCGGCAGGCAATGTCGGTTTTCGCGTCCTTGTGGGCGGTGGATTGGGGCGCACACCCATAATCGGCGTGGTGATCCGGGAATTCCTGCCATGGCAGCACCTGCTGAATTACCTTGATGCCGTGCTGCGGGTCTACAACCGCTATGGCCGGCGCGACAACAAATATAAAGCGCGCATCAAGATCCTGGTCAAGGAACTGACGCCCGACGTTTTTCGCCAGAAGGTCGAGCAAGAGTGGGCTCATCTTGAGAACGGTCCGGCAACCCTCATTGCAGACGAAGTGCAGCGCATAGAGCAGCGTTTCACGCGTCCCAGCTACCTGAAACTGGACGCCCACGTGCCGGAACACGCGGCGGCGCTGGCGCGTGATCAGGCTTATGCCAAATGGGTGCAACGCAACGTTCATCCTCACAAAATGCCGGGATACGCCGCGGTTACCCTGTCGCTGAAGAAAACCGGCGTGCCGCCGGGAGACGCGACCGCGGACCAGATGGACGCGGTGGCGGACATGGCCGATCGTTACAGTTTTGGCGAGTTGCGCGTCTCCCACGAGCAGAACCTGATACTAGCCGACGTGCGGCAGGCCGATCTTCACCAACTTTGGCAGAAGGCGCGAGAATTAGGATTCGCCACGCCCAATATCGGCATGATTACCAACATTATCTGCTGTCCCGGTGGCGATTTCTGCTCGCTGGCCAACGCGAAATCCATACCGGTGGCGGAGGCGATACAGCGCCGCTTCGACGATCTCGATTATCAGTACGACATCGGTGAACTCGACCTCAATATATCGGGTTGCATGAACGCGTGCGGCCACCACCATGTCGGCCATGTCGGCATACTGGGCGTGGACAAGCAGGGCGCGGAGTTCTACCAGATATCCATAGGCGGATCGCAGGGGAATCACGCTTCGCTGGGCAAAGTGTTGGGGCCGTCGGTGTCGCAGGATGAAGTGCCCGATGTCATGGAAAAGCTGATCAAACTGTACCTCACGCGGCGCGACAGCGAAGTCGAACGGTTTATCGATGTGGTGCGGCGTATAGGAATCGAACCATTCAAGGAGCATGTATATGGCGGACATCATAAAAGACCGGCAGGTCGTGGCCGACACGTGGCAGTTGCTGAAGCCGGCGGCTGACAAGACGCTGCCTGCTGTTCCGCCCGATGGCGATGTCATCGTTCCGCTCGCGCAGTGGCTGGCGCAGCGTGCGGCGCTGACTGAGCGCCGCGGACGGTTGGGCGTATGGCTGGGGAGTCAGGATGAACCCGGAGTCATCGCTGATGATCTTGCCTGTTTTGAAGTAATCGCGGTTAATTTTCCGCAATTTATCGATGGCCAGGGTTATTCGATCGCGCGCTTACTGCGTGAACGCCATCACTGGCAGGGCGAATTGCGCGCGATAGGCGACGTTTTTCGTGAGACGATGTTCTACCTGTCACGCTGCGGTTTCAACGCGTTTGCGTTGCGGCCCGGTGAAGACGCGCATGCGGCGCTCGCCGCGCTTGATGATTTCAGCGAAGCCTATCAGGTATCGGTCGAACGTCCTCAGCCCTTATTTCGACGCCGGCTGACGCAAGGGGCTACCCGCGTCTGACGCCACCAACAGAGTTGATGATGAGCCTCGAAGAAAAGATTTCCGTTTTAAGCACGCTGCTCGATCGCATACAGCGCGAGTACGCGCCCGCGACATTTGCCAGCAGTCTGGGCGCCGAGGATATGGTTGTCACCGACTTGATCGCCAGGAAATTTCCGGACATCGAAATATTCACGCTGGACACCGGCCGCCTGCCCGAGGAAACCCATCGTTTGACGCAGGACATCAGCGAACGCTATGCAATCCGGCTGCGCGTTTTCGTTCCCGACCAGCAGGCACTGGAAACTCACCTCAAGGAACATGGCGCCAACGCTTTTTATCAAAGCGTTGATTTGCGTAAGGCGTGCTGCCACATCCGCAAGGTTGAACCGCTTAAGCGCGCGCTGGCCGGCAAGCGCGCGTGGATCACCGGCATGCGTCGCGATCAGTCGGTAAGCCGCACCGAGTTAAAGCCCGAGGCCTACGATGCAGATAACGGTTTGTGGAAATTCAATCCACTCGCCGACTGGAGTCAGCCCGAGGTTTGGGAATACCTGCGTCAATTTAATGTGCCGTACAACGCATTGCACGACCGCGGCTACCCCAGCATCGGTTGCGCACCCTGCACGCGCGCCATTACGGTCGGCGAGGACATACGTGCAGGGCGATGGTGGTGGGAGAATCCCGAGGGCAAGGAATGTGGTCTGCACGTCAGCGCGCTGCCCGCTTCCCGTGTCGCTGCAATCAAGCCGCGTTTAGCAACAAGCAAGTGATACAAACACATGATTCATGCTGGAGAATTCAATATGAATAGCCTGGCCAAGGTGCACGACACGGATACGCCATTGAACGTGGCGGCATCGGATCACGCGGGCGGTGATCTGAGGTCTGCAAGCGCGGGCATCAAGTCCGTGCCGCAGCGCGCGATACGCCAGCGCTTGAGCGAACTCAATGTGCTCGAGAGCGAGGCCATACACATCATGCGCGAGGTTGCGGCTGGATGTTCAAATCCGGCGTTATTGTTCTCCGGGGGTAAGGATTCGATTGTTCTGCTGCGTCTTGCGGAAAAGGCGTTTCGCCCCGGCAAGTTTCCGTTTCCGCTGTTGCATATCGATACCGGTCACAACTTCCCAGAAGTCATCGCGTTCCGCGACTACCGGGCCGCGCAACTGGGCGAACGGTTGATCGTGCGCAGCGTGGAAGACTCGATCGCGCAGGGGCGCGCGGTCGAACAACCCGGCCAGGGGCGCAATGCTTTACAGAGCGTTACATTACTGGACTCGATTGCGGAGCTGGAACTGGACGCCTGCATAGGCGGTGCGCGGCGCGATGAAGAAAAGGCCCGCGCCAAGGAACGGATATTCTCGTTTCGCGACAGTTTCGGGCAATGGGATCCGAAGAACCAGCGTCCCGAACTGTGGGATCTCTACAATACCCGCGTGCAAGCCGGTGAAAACATCCGCGTTTTTCCGATCAGCAACTGGACCGAGCTGGATGTGTGGCAGTACATCGCGCGCGAGCGCCTCGAAGTGCCTTCCATTTATTTTTCTCATGCACGCGATGTCATCCGCAAACCCGGTGGTTTGCTGCCGGTGTCGGCGCTGGTTCAACCGCGTCCGGGAGAGAAAGTCGAAAATGTACACGTACGTTTCAGGACCGTCGGTGATATGACTTGTACCTGTCCGGTTGAATCCGTCGCTACCACGCTCGAGGAAATCATCGTGGAGACCGGGGCAACCCGCATTACCGAACGCGGCGCAACCCGCATGGACGATCAGACCTCGGAAGCATCCATGGAACTGCGCAAGAAAGAAGGATACTTTTGATGAATGCGACAGGGAACAACACCGGATCCGAGCACGAACTGCTGCGCTTCGCGGCCGCCGGCAGCGTGGACGACGGCAAGAGCACGCTCATAGGCCGGCTGCTCTATGACTCCAAGTCGATCTTCGAGGACCAGTTGTCCGTGCTCGACCGCACTTCGAAGAAGCGCGGTCAGGACACCATGGATTTGTCGCTGCTGACCGACGGTCTGCTCGCCGAGCGCGAACAAGGCATCACCATAGACGTGGCGTACCGGTATTTCGCGACGCCGCGCCGCAAGTTCATCATCGCGGACACACCCGGTCATGAGCAATACACGCGCAACATGGTCACCGGCGCGAGCACGGCCGATCTGGCGATCATACTGATAGACGCGCGCAAGGGCATGCTCACGCAGTCGCGCCGTCATGCGTATCTCGCTCACTTGCTCGGCGTACCGCATTTGCTGGTGGCAGTGAACAAGATGGATCTGGTCGATTTTTCCCAGTCCGTATTCGAGCGCATTCAGTCGGAGTTTGCGACTTTCGCGCAGGGACTGGGCATCAAGGACGTGCGCTACGTGCCTATTTCAGCGTTGCATGGCGATATGGTCGTGACACGCGGCGACAGGCTGGGGTGGTACCACGGTGCCACGCTGCTGGAAACCCTCGAGACCGTCGATGTCGCGGGTCTCGTCGAGCACGACGCCTTGCGTTTTCCGGTGCAACTGGTGGCCCGGCCCGACCCGGCAACCGGGCGCGAGCGGCGTGGTTATCTGGGGCGCATCGAATCCGGTTTCGTGCAGGTCGGCGACGCGGTCACCGTGTTGCCGTCCGGCGTGTCTTCGCGCGTCGCGCGTATCTTTACCTTCGATGGCGATCTGCAGCACGCCGGCGCGCCGCTGTCGATTACGCTGGAGCTGGAGGATGAAATCGATGTGTCGCGCGGCGACATGATAGTGCAAACCGTGGTGGATGCCGCATGCGGGGCGGCGCCCAGCGTTACGCAATCGATAGCAGCCAAAGTCTGCTGGATGCATACGCGTCCGCTCGACCGTCGTCGTCACTACCTGCTCAAACACACCACGCGTACCGTCAAGGCCTCGTTTTCCGAGATCGAATACCGCGTTGATGTCAATTCCACGGAAAATGTCACCGGCGTGGATACGCTGGCCATGAACGACATTGCGCACGTCAGACTGCGCCTGTATGAGCCGCTCGCCTGCGACAATTACACGCTCAATCGTGCGACCGGGTCATTCATCGTCATCGATCCTTCAAACAATGCGACGGTGGCTGCGGGTATGATCGCGGACGCCTAGCGTCGGTACACCCATGGGCATCGTCTACTTGGTCGGCGCCGGGCCAGGCGCACCGGATCTGATCACATTGCGCGCAGCGGACCTGTTACGCAGGGCGGACATCGTGTTTCACGATGCGCTGGTTCATCCGGATACGATTGCGTTGGCGGTGAATGCGGAAAAGATCGCCGTGGGCAAGCGTTGCGGCGCGCACTCGACGGCACAGCGTTTCATCAACAAACGATTGATCGATGCTGCGGCGCGGTTTGACATCGTGGTGCGGCTCAAGGGCGGAGACCCGATGTTATTCGGGCGCGCGCAGGAGGAAATCTCAGCGCTGCGCGAGGCCGGTGTCGAAGTAAGCGTCGTGCCCGGCGTCACTTCGGCCCTCGCAGCGAGCGCGGAACTGGGCGTTTCCCTGACGCGGCGTGGTGTCAGTCGCAGCGTGGTGTTTGTGACGCCGCGCGTAGGCGCCGGAGAAGAAGCCGTCAATTGGGCGAAAAGCGTGGCAGCCGCCGATACGGCGGTGATTTATATGGCCGCCAGCCAGGCCGCGCAAGTGGCAACCGCGCTGCAGGCGGCAGGCATGGCGGCGGACACGCCGGTCGCGGTTGTCGAGAATGCATCGCTGCGCGGCATGCGCCGTTTTGAAACGTGTTTGCACCACTTGGCAACCGATGCGGTGCACTGGCGTCTCAGCGGCCCTGCGGTAATTTTAGTGGGCGAAGTTTATCGGCGCGATTGTCTTGCGGTGGATAACACCTGTCACGCCAGAGACGAGCGCGCCATCGCCAATCTATCCTGAAAGCAAGTCGTCGATATGGAATTTGGTTACACCTTTGCGGGACTGGTCGTCGGGTTCATCGTGGGTCTCTCGGGTGTCGGCGCGGGCGCACTGATGACCCCGATATTGATACTGTTTTTCGGGATTCCTCCCGCGCTTGCGGTTGGAACGGATCTGCTCTATGCGGCCGCGACCAAAAGCGCCGGGAGCTGGGTGCACTGGCGCCACGGCAATATCGCCTGGACGGTGGTGCGCCGGCTCGCCGCCGGCAGTATTCCCGCAGCGCTCCTGACCGCGCTGGCAGCCTATTTGCTGGGCGCGCAAAGCAAACACTTTTCGTCCCTGGTAACCACAGGCCTGGGCTGCATGGTGGTGCTGACTGCGCTCTCGCTTATATTCAAAGGTCGCTTGCGGTTCTTGAAATTCGGAACCGGCTCGGCCAACTGGAGCGAGCGCAAGCGGGCCGTCGTAACGACGGCTACGGGCGCTGTATTGGGAGTGCTGGTAACGTTGACGTCAGTAGGCGCGGGCGCGCTGGGCATGGTGGCGCTGCTTGCGCTCTATCCGCGGTTACCGCCAGTACTGTTAGTGGGAAGCGATATCGCCCATGCGGTGCCTCTGACTTTGGTGGCAGGGCTGGGGCACGCGGCGCTGGGCAATGTGAACTATATGATGTTGGCGAGTTTACTCGCGGGATCTTTGCCCGGCGTCTATCTGGGCAGTCATGCCGCGTCGCGCGTACCGGAGTTGGTCTTGCGTCTTGTACTTGCAGCTGTGCTGCTGCTCGCTGGCGGCAAGCTCATTGCGGCCTGATGGTGCGCATGCACGGGAGTCGTTGACCGCGAAGCGCCCTGGAACTGGCTAGGCCGGTTTCTAAAAACACGCTATAATTCAAGCTTTTAGCTTGCTTGTATGTTGCTGATTCGGCGCAGTATTCCCGTCGCTGCTGACGTCCCCGTTGCCCTCACCATCGGGAATTTTGATGGTGTGCATCTCGGGCACCAGGCCATGCTTGCGCGTTTGACAGACGCGGCACGCAATCTCGGTGTCGCGCCGTGCGTCATGACCTTCGAGCCGCATCCGCGCGAGTTTTTTGCGCCCGACAAGGCGCCCACGCGACTGACCTCTCTGCGCGAGAAACTCGAGTTGCTGAATGCCGCCGGCGTGGAACGTGTGCAGATTTGCCGTTTCAACTTCGATTTCGCCAAGACCACGCCCGACGATTTTATTTCACGCATCCTGCAGCGGGGACTTGCCGCGCGCTGGATACTGGTGGGCGACGATTTTCGGTTCGGCGCCCGTCGCGGTGGTGATTTCGTGATGTTGCGGCAGGCGGCAAGTCGCTGCGGCTTTGAAGTGCATGCCATCACCAGCGTGATGGTGGACGGCGTGCGTGTTTCAAGTACTGCGGTACGCGACGCGCTGGCGGCGGGAAAAATGGCGGTTGCCGAACGCCTGCTGGGTCGCCCTTACAGTATCAGCGGTCGCGTCGTCAGCGGTGAGCGCCTGGGGCGCACACTGGGTTGCCCAACCGCCAATGTCCAGATGAAACACAACCGTCCGCCGGTGTCTGGAATATTCGCGGTGCTGGTTCATGGCGTCGAAGGACACGCCCTACCCGGTGTCGCCAGCCTCGGCGTAAGACCCACGGTGGCGCACAATGCCCGACCCGGTCTTGAGGTGCATATCCTTGATTTCGAAAGAGATATTTATGGTTCGCACCTGAAGGTGGAGTTCCTTCATAAATTTCGCGATGAAGAGAAATACGCGGACGTGGAAACACTGAAGCGACAGATCGCGATTGATGTTGAAAATACGAGAGTGTTTTTTAGCCGCCAGGACGCCAAGGCCGCCAAGTAAAGACCGCAAGAGGCAGGTAGGTTTGGAGGCAGTATTGATAGTTGTACGTTGTTACGATGATCTTGAGATTACTTGTTCATTCCGCACTTCTTGGCGCTCCTGGCGCCTTGGCGGCCAAATGATTGCCTGCACATGACTGACTATAAGAAAACCCTGAACCTGCCCGATACGCCGTTCCCCATGCGCGGCGATCTGGCAAAACGCGAACCGCTGATGCTCAAGTCGTGGCAGGAACGCAATCTTTACCAGCGCATACGCGACGCGAGTCGGGGGCGGCCGAAATTCGTGCTGCACGACGGACCGCCGTACGCGAATGGCGACATACACATCGGGCATGCGGTAAACAAGATACTCAAGGACATGATCGTAAAGTCCAAGTCGCTGTCCGGATTCGATGCGCCCTATGTGCCGGGTTGGGACTGCCATGGCATGCCGATCGAAATCCAGATCGAAAAGGAATACGGGAAAAAACTGTCGGTTGAAGAGGTGCAGCAGAAATCGCGTGCCTATGCCTCTGAGCAGGTCGAGCGCCAGAAGAAGGATTTCATCCGTCTCGGTGTGTTCGGCGCATGGGACAGGCCTTACAAGACCATGGATTTCCGCAATGAAGCCGATGAGATCCGCGCGCTCGGCAAATTGATCGCCAAGGGGTACGTCTATCGCGGCCTTAAGCCGGTCAACTGGTGCTTCGATTGCGGGTCAGCCTTGGCAGAGGCCGAGGTCGAATACGCGGACAGAAAAGATATCGCGATCGACGTGGGCTTTCCGTTTGCCGAACCTGACAAAATTGCGAAGGCGTTTGGCCTCACGCGACTTCCGGAGGGCAACGGGTGGATCGTGATATGGACCACCACACCGTGGACCATACCAGCCAATCAGGCGCTGAATGTACATCCGGAGTTCGACTATGCGTTGCTGGAAACAACGCGCGGCCTGTTGATCGTGGCAAACGAAATCTGGCTGAAACCGGCGTCCACCGGCGGTGCGGACCCTGTTGCAAACCTGGAACTGGCGCGGCGCTACGAGTTTCCCGATGGTGGGCGCGTGTTGGGAACCTGCAAAGGCGCGGCACTTGAGGGCATAGAGTTTCAGCATCCGTTTTACGACCGTCGTTCACCTGTCTATCTCGCCAATTACGTGACACTGGAGACCGGCACCGGAATAGTCCATGCCGCGCCGGCCTACGGTATCGAGGATTTCAAATCATGCCGCGCCTATGGCATGAAAGACGATGACATGTTGACGCCGGTGCAGGGCAACGGTCGTTATGCAGAGTCGCTGCCGCTGTTTGGCGGGCTCAATATCTGGAAGGCCAATCCGCAAATCGTCGAGACCATCAAGGAACGCGGGGCTTTGTTTCATTCCAGGCCCGAGCAGCACAGTTACATGCATTGCTGGCGCCACAAGACCGCCATCATCTACCGTGCCACCACGCAGTGGTTTGCGGGCATGGACCAGGTCTCGGGATACAAGGGCGTCAAGCCCACGGAGTCCTTGCGGTCCACCGCGTTGCGTGGTGTCGAAGCAACCACGTTTTACCCGTCGTGGGGCCAGGCGAGGCTGCACGGCATGATAGCGAACCGTCCCGACTGGACCCTGTCGCGCCAGCGCCAATGGGGCGTGCCCATGCCGTTGTTCATCCACAAGGAAACGCGTGAAATGCATCCGCGTACTCTGGAACTGCTGGAGGCCGTGGCAAAAAAAGTCGAGCAGGGCGGCATAGAGGAATGGCAGAAGGTCGATCCCCGCGAGTTGCTGGGGGCCGATGCCGACCATTACGAGAAAATCAGGGACACGCTGGACGTGTGGTTCGACTCGGGTTCGACGCACGAGACAGTACTGCGCGGTTCGCACGCCGCTGAACTCCACTTTCCCGCCGATCTTTATCTCGAAGGATCCGACCAGCACCGCGGATGGTTTCATTCTTCACTGCTGGTATCGTGCATGATCAATGGCGTTGCGCCATACGCGGGACTGCTGACGCATGGCTTCGTGGTCGACGGGCATGGCCGCAAGATGAGCAAATCCGTCGGCAACGTGATCGCGCCGCAAAAAGTGATGGACAGTCTGGGCGCCGACATACTGCGCCTGTGGGTCGCGCAGACCGATTATTCAGCCGAATTATCGATTTCCGACGAAATACTGAAGCGTGTGGTCGAATCGTATCGGCGTATACGCAATACCTTGCGTTTTCTGCTGGCCAACGTGGCGGATTTTGATCCGGTTGCGCATGCATTGCCGGTCGAAAACTGGCTGGAAATCGATCGTTATGCGTGGCTCATGACGCTGGACCTGCAGGCGGAACTGACGCCGTCCGAATCAGGTTCCACGAACTCTCAGTCGCCAGGCCACTACGGGCGTTACGAGTTTCACGTCGTCGCGCAAAAGTTGCAGGCATTCTGTTCCGAGGATCTGGGCGGCTTTTATCTCGACATACTCAAGGACAGGTTATACACAGCCGGCACCGATACGCACGCGCGACGTTCGGCGCAGAACGCGCTTTACCATATGACGCAGGTGCTGGTGCGATTGATGGCGCCGGTTCTTACCTTTACCGCCCACGAAGTTTGGGAGACCCTGAATGGAAGTGCCAGCACCGTGTTTGAACAGACCTGGCATACCCACACCACGCCGGACAACGCGGCGGCCCTGCGCGCGCGCTGGCAGAAGCTGCGCGCACTGCGTTCCGATGCGCTTAAACTGCTGGAGGAACTTCGGATAGGCGGCAAGATAGGTTCTTCGCTGGCGGGTGAGGTGGATCTCTATGCCGACGGCGAAAGTCACGACTTCCTGGCGTCTTTCGCCGACGACTTGCGTTTTGTGTTCATCACGTCGCGGACTACGGTCCATGGCGGTAAGGACGCGGCGGCGTTGCCCACTTCCCTGGAAAGCGTCGCCATCAAGGTCAGCGCGACGCAATATAGAAAATGCGAGCGCTGCTGGCACTATCGCGCCGACGTGGGTGCGGATGCCGTGCGTCCGGAAATCTGCGGACGCTGTGTTGCCAATCTGTACGGCGCCGGCGAAATCCGTACTTACGCATGACCCCCTGGCTGGCAATTGCCGCGTCGTTGATAGCGCTGGATCAATGGACCAAGCACGCAATCAAGAATGCGCTCAGCGTGAGCGGCCCGATCGAAGTCACGCCGTTCTTCAATTTGGTCCTGGCTTATAACCGCGGCGCGGCGTTCAGTTTCCTTGCGGGTGCATCCGGCTGGCAGCGCGAACTATTTATCACGATCGCGCTGATTGCGTCGGTGTGGATCCTGTATCTGTTGTACAAGTTCAGGGAGCAGACGCTGTTTTGTTTTGCGTTGACCCTGATACTGGCGGGTGCTATCGGCAATGTGATCGATCGCGTGCAGATAGGGGCGGTTGTTGATTTTCTGGATTTCCATGCCGCGGGCTGGCACTTTCCGGCATTCAATGTCGCCGATTCAGCGATCAGTTGTGGCGCGGCGTTGTTGATATGGGAAAGTTTCCGGCCGGTAGTGAAGCTAGGAGTGAAGAGTGAGGAGAGCGAAGCGAGGAGTTGAAGAGTATCCGGGTTCTCACTGCGTCCTGCGTTTGTGGTCTGGGCCTATAATTTAGCATCTACTCTAAGGCACGGCTTAATATGGAAGTTCTGCTCGCCAAACCACGCGGTTTTTGTGCCGGTGTCGATCGTGCGATCGAGATCGTGGAACGCGCTTTGCAGATACACGGCGCGCCTATCTATGTGCGCCACGAAGTGGTGCACAACAAATTCGTGGTCAATGATTTGCGTTCCAAGGGTGCGGTGTTTGTCGAGGACTTGAGCGAAGTACCCTCCGGCAACACCGTCATCTTCAGCGCCCACGGCGTCTCAAAGGCGGTGCGGCACGAGGCCGAAGCGCGCAATCTCAAGGTTTTCGATGCGACCTGTCCGCTGGTCACCAAGGTGCACGTCGAGGTCGCCAAAATGCGTGCGCAAGGCCGCGAGATCGTCATGATAGGTCATCATGGCCATCCCGAGGTCGAGGGCACCATGGGGCAGTCGCAGGGCGGGATGTTCCTCGTTGAGAAGCCGGAAGATGTCGCCGCGATCAAGGTTCATGATGCCGGCAGGCTGGCGTTCGTGACGCAGACCACCTTGTCGGTTGATGATGCGAGCCTGATCATAGCCGCGCTCAAGGTACGCTTTCCTGAAATCGCAGGGCCCAAGAAAGACGATATCTGCTACGCGACGCAGAACCGGCAGGACGCCATCAAGACGCTGGCGCGGCAGTGCGATGTAGTGATCGTGGTTGGTTCGCCCAACAGTTCCAATTCAAATCGTCTGCGCGAAGTCGCTGCCAATCAGGGCGTTGCGGCTTACATGATAGACAATGCCGCGGAACTCGATCCGGTATGGGTGACCGGCAAGTCACGCATCGGTGTGACCGCGGGTGCTTCGGCGCCCGAAGTGCTGGTGCAGGAGGTTATTGCAAAGCTGCAGGCATTGGGCGCTAAGCACGTGTCCGAGCTTGATGGTATTACCGAACGTGTGACATTTCCATTGCCGAAAAACCTTGCGCTGGACGCCGCCGCACCCTGAAAAACGAGTGCTCGATTGTTGTTGATGTTTTACGAGCCGTACAAAAAAATTCCCGCCACCCAGGCGGGAATTTGTTCCTGCTTTCTCGATTCCTATAGTTCGGGTTCCATGTACCAATAGATCTTGGTCGCGGCGCCTATGGTGCCCACCAATATCGACTGCAGACGCGCATCGGCTACCGTGATGTGGTAGATGTTCTTGCCCACCACGATCAACTGTCCGGTTGACACGTATCCGCGCGCCAGGAACGTGGAGTAGTAACGGTCCTTGGATGTCCCGCTGGATGTTGCGTTTAACGGTATGAACGCACCGGTCAACGCATCTATTTCGTTGAGGCGTCCTTCGCCGGCGGGTGCACAGGCATTCGATTGCGCTGTCGGCGTGTAGGTTCCGAACCGCAGTTTGTTGAAGAACACCGTAGGCGCGCTCGTAACCTTTTCACCGCAGGAGATTCTAGGCGGCGTACCGGCCGGTGTGCAATCCGCATCAAGGTCGCGGTACCATCCCCCCGCTGTCAGCAGTGCCGATGCGGTAATGCCCGTTGCCGAATTATTTGGCAGCTGAATCAGGTCGGCAAAGGTCCACGTCGTTGCCGATACCGGTTGGGTTACGTCCCAATCCGGATCCTTGATCATGAATATCTTGTCGTTCGGCGTCGCCGGTGTCGTGGCCTGCGTTTTGGTGGGATGCTCGCGATCTCCGGTACCCACATACACCGCGTCGAATCTGCCAGCAACGCCAAAATTCTGTTTCACGACCGCCGGCGGGAACATGATCTTGCGCCGGTCGACCGTCAGCGGCGTATCGCTGGAAAGGTTGGCGAGCAGTTTTCCGGTCCACAGTGTCGGGTCGTTGTTGTTGATGTCGAATCGCCACAGATATCCACCCATGTCTCCAATGTAGACACGATCCAGGAAGCCCTGTGCATCGAGGTCCGAATTGATGGCGGCAGGGTCGGATGGCACGCTGTAGTTCATGGAGAGCGAGTGCGCCTGACCGGTGCCAAACGAACTGACCCGTTTTCCGTCGCGGCCATCGACGATAAACAGCGCACGTCCCATGGTGTCCGCGCTGGTTACCTTGAAGTTATCCTGGTTGGGGTCGAAACCGCCGCCGAATACCACGGCAGGCACACCTGCTCCCAGTTTGCGTATATTGCCCACCGTAGGTGTCGACCAGGTTTGACCGAGTTCGCTATAGGTCGCATCTGTGGTGCAAGACGTACCTTTGGGGCCGCACGTCGTGGTATTGGATATCTTCCACAGCATGGCCGGAGCGTCTCGTTGCGTGACATCCAGAGCGTAGTAAGCGCGTCCACCACGGCGCAGGCCAAAGTACAGATAGACTTTGTCGGTGGATGTATCGATGGCTCCATCGCCATTGGCGTCACTGATCCATACGATGGGGCTGCCATCCGCAAGATTAAGCTGCGCGCCCGAGCTGTCCGCCTGCAACGCCGTGATTTGCGGTAAGGCTTCCTCGACCAGGAACACCCACTGTTCCTTGCCGGTGTCGGCATCCACCGCATGCAGTAACCCGTCGTTGGAAAGGTAGTACACATACTGGACTTTTGCGCGGGTCGCCGGCTGTTGCAGCGCAGGAACCTGCGTGTCCGGAATGGCGATGGGGTCGTAGGTTACGATTGTCGGTCGCGAATGCTGTACATCGGCGTGTGCCCATGCACGCCATGAACAAACCGTCGCCGGGCTGCCATCCGTGCAGTTCGCATCGCCCAGATTGGCGCCGCGAATATAACGGATTGCATTCAATGCCGCCGTGTCCGTCGCCGCCGAATTCGCCAAACCCAGCAAGGCTTTGGTGATGAAACCGGAAGTATTCGTTGACGTATAAGTATTTGCTTCCGTTACCAGGTTATTGGTGGTCGTGGTGTCCGCGCTGGTTGAGACATTACTGATCCAGGTAAAGACCTTGCGGTTGTCAGGCGTGAATCCGGGCGTGTTCCCGATGACCTGTTGCCCCGTTCCACCCTGATTCGGTTTGCCACCGTCGGGCGTAGGTGTCCAGTAACTTTCCGCTGTGTCATCGACGATGATATTCGTGGTGCCGTCAGGCAGGGTCTCGACCTTTTCAATGTTAAGGTAGCCGCTGGAGGCCGCGACCTTGCTGGTCAAACATAGCGTGATGCCGGTACCGCACTCCGCCTCGCTGGTGCCCAGCCGGTACCGTTTGACGGTGCCGTCCCAAGTCTGCGAGGGGTCGGGTTTGAAGAACGACAGATATACGTCCGTGCCGTTTTCCGCCCTGTTCAATGCTGATATCGGAACCGAAGGTGAAGCCACGGTCGGATTCCATTCGCGTATCGCAACGAGTGCGGCGGTCAGTGCCGCGGACAGCGCCGCGGTATCGTCTGCGACATAGTATGTACCACCGCCTTTTAACGCCGTATTCTGCAGCACTGGCGCATTGCCGCCGGCGAAGCCCACCGTGTACGTAATTACCGACTGGCGCTGGGCGAGCAGGGGATCCGTCAGCACCCCGGCTTCAGCCGCGGTATTGGGCGCCAGGGGGCTCACATCGGCCTTGGCCATGAAATACGCCAGCTCGTCCAGCCATACGTAGCCTCCGTCGGTCGTGAGGTCGGCTGCGTTGACAGGACCGTAGGGTAGTCCCCCGGTTTCGAACTGATAGCCCCACGTGCTGGTGGTGTCGGGCTGCGTGTTATCAATATTGGTCTTGGCGGCAATCACGTCGGCGCCGCTCGTCCACTGCAGGTTCTTGATCAGATTGTTCGCGGAAATATCGCGATCCGGACCGCCGTCGGTAATCATGATGACATAGTTCTTCTGGCACACGGCAGGTCCGAGCAGCGTCGCGCTCGGGGGACCGGCATCGGGGTTGTTCATCATGGGTGACTTGTAGCGCGGAGCAGCTGCGGTTGCGCCGGCGACGGGGCAACCGATGGACGCGTTGGTCGTCGTGCACAGCGCGGTCGGATCATATCCCGCGGAAACCGTACCGCCGCCCAGTGCCGGGGTGGACAGTATACCGAACTGCGGGGCTCGGCCCGCGTAGTAAAGATACGCTTCGTAAAGTGCTTCGGTCAGCGGCGTGGCGGCGTTTGCAAGCAGTCCATTGATCTTGGCTTGGAGCGCCGCGCGATTATTGTAGGCCGGCAAATCGGTCGGGTCGTTACCCATGCGCGAGACCGCGAATGCGATATTGCCGCCTTCGCTCCCAACGTTGCCCGGATCGGAACTCGGTTGCTTGTTGAATACTTGCAGCCCAAACCGCACGCCGTCGGTGTTGGTGATCAGCGCTGTCAATGCATCCTTGGCGATTTGCAGCCGGGTCTTGCGCCCTATCGGGTTGCCGTTGGCTTTGGGGCCGAACCTCCAGTTCAGGTAATTGACCGAATACATGTCAACCGCGCCGCTGGTGATTTGGTTGGCTGAGGTGGAGGTGTATGCGGCCGCGCGGTTGGTGTTGTCGGCGGCGCTGGTTCCGTTCCAAGCAATGCCGAAGTTACGTTGTTGGTTGGTCATCCACGGGCCGGCGCCGCCTTCGTCGGCTTTACAATCGTGCGCGAAATTGGCGGTCGTAGCCGCGAGGTTGAATGTGCCATAGTTTTTGGTTGTGCTGGTGGTGGCGGCGCCGATGACGGCGGTTTGATTGCTGCAGCCGGGCGCGTAGTTGCCGGTCACGCAGACGCCGCCATTGCGGACGTTGCAGGTCTGGCTGGTGCTGGAACTGCTGCGTCGATTGCAACCGTTGGTAATATTGTCGGTGCGGTAATCGGTGAGTGGCGTGCCGTGCACCGAGCCGGTCGTCGTTCCCGAGATCACACAATGCGGGGTTACGCACGTGCCGGTGCCGGTCGCAGTGCAGGTGGTGGCGCCGCCGCACGTGCCGCCATGATAGTACACGGTGGGGTCGCCTTCAAAGACGCTTGAGGTTCTGCCGGTCCATGCGCAGGTGCCCCCGTACGTGACGGAACCGGTCGAAAAAGTCTGCCCGCTGTTGGAAGGCGCGCAGGCGGGCGCTGCGGAATAGTCTCCGCCGGGGGTGCCCAGTGGGGGGGTGCTGGCCGTGGTATTGGTGACACAGAAGTTGTTCGCGGTGTTGCGCCACACCCGGGTCACGCCGCCTGCATCAGGGCCGTCGTTGGTGGTGACGCCCAGGTTGGGCGTCGCGACATTGGAGTTGTTCGGGCCGGTCGTATTCCACCCGCACACGCGGGTTACCGTCGTGCCGCCGCTAACGACGGTGGTTGTCAGCGCAAGGTCCCGCGCGCGGTAATCGTAGTAACCGGGCGTGCCGGTCGCAACGGCATTGCCCTGATAGGCACAATTTGCCGCATTGGCCGCGGTAGGGACCACGGTATCGCCAAAGCACCGGTTGGGAGAGGAGTTGAACCCGTAAGTCTTCAGCAGTAGTGTCAGGCCGGCCTGGCCCAATGCGGTGCTGTTAAAGCTGTTGATTACGCTCTGGTAGTTGTAGCCGCCCAAATCGCCTTTAAGAGGGCCCCATGCAGAATAGGAGTCGCCGGACACCCAACCCGCGGCGGGTATTGGTCCCTTGATGGTCTTTATTGGTTGGCCCTGTGAGCCGGGCGTACTCGATGTGAAATACGCTGGATTCAGCGTTGATGTAATCGGCGCACTGTCTACCTTTGGTGCACCCGCAGCCGGATGCAGGCTTGGCGGAACGGTGGTGCCCACTGGCGGCGTAATAGTGTTGCCCAGGAAGTCGTTTCTGTAGGAAACACTGGCGCCCGACGTTGCGGTCGCGGCGCCGCCGTTGGCAGTGGTTGTGGTGCTCAAGGTGGCGGGGTAGGCGGGAACGCCGCTGGTGCCATTGACCGATGTCAGATTGAGATAGGGCTCCCAACGTTGCCAGATCTGGTTAGTCCACACACCGTTGTTACGGGAATTGGGGAGCGGATGGTAAACCGTGGAAGGCAGGAGTTGATTTAGGGAGGACGTGCACTTGTTATTGTCGCTGAAATTGGTGGACGCCGTGCCATAGTTAATACCGCCGCGCACGCCGCCTATATTCGACTGATCGCCGCGCCAGCGGTTGAACGCCGGTGCGCGCAAACGCGGGTCGGTATCGGCTGTAGCGGCGGGCAGCCAGTATATCCAGCTTGAGTCCGTGTTTATGCCATTGGGTGCTACGGCAGTGGTAAGGGTGCCGTTATTCAAATAAGTGATACCACCGGCACTGTAGTTGCGCCAAATGTTGCGCGCATCCACGGCGCCGCTGATGGCGGCATCCAACGGGTCTTCTGCATTCGCGTAATTGAGCGCCGCCTGCTTGAATGCACCGCGCGCGGCGGCATCGGCGCCCGCAAAGTAGCCTTGTGGCAGAAACCCGACCGTGTAGTCGGGCGGCTGGGATTGATTCTTGGTCGCGGCGGTGAACTGATCGCTGCCCGTAGCGCAATTCGCGACCGAGCAGCCGATCTGAGAGATGAATGTCGGGTCGTTCCACAGGTATTCGATATGCGAGTCGTAAGCGCCCGGATACTCGCGCCACGCCTCCGGGATGTTCATCGAGTCCGAAGTATCGAGTATGATCAGAATATTCGGTTCGCCGGTATTGCTGCCGGCCGATACGGATAGGAAAATATCCGTGTCGCGCGCAAACGCCGGCGCGATGGCTGCCGGATTGGCTATGGCGGCGATGAGCGACCAGGCAACGCTCTTCTTGAACCAGAGACGATTATTCATGGAGCACCTCTACTGAGAACTTGACCGCAAGAATTTGGGTGATGAAATGGGCGGGTGGGCTCAGCAGGATCCTGGCGCAGCCAGCGATTGCACGCCCTGATGCATGCTCGTAATGCCACCCAGTGTGCCGGTAGCCGTGGCGCGCAGGTCAAACTGTACCGCCTGCAAGCCGCCAGCCCCCATCATGTTGCCTATGGCGCTCCATGCACCGCAGCTGATCTGTATCGGCGTTAAGGCCACATCCCCGCCGTAGGCAGATCCCTTCCACGCACCTGAGACCTTGGTCGATCCTGGCCATCCACCTTCGCTGCCGCTACCGAGAAACGACGGGGCGAATCTGAGATTGTTGGCGTTGATGTAGCCATTGATCGCGACCTCGGCATTGGCGAAGTTAAGGGCGACCACCTGACTCGCGCCACCGATCTTGAGTTCAATGATGGACGTCTTGAGCATGGAAATCACGAACAGCGTCATCACGCCGAGCATGATCAGTCCCACGATCAGCACGGCGCCACGCTGCTGGTGGGTCGAATAGGATGAGTATGATTTCATATGCCCCTCCGTTGGGCCCGATTGCGCACCTGAAATGTTTGCGAAAATACCTTGCGTTTGTACATGCAGTTAACGCCGGCGGCGCAGGCAAAGTCCGAGTTGCCGTCACCGTCGAGGTCATAGGTTTTGCCAGCATCCGAATAACCCGCAGTGATCGTTGGGGAACGCACCAGTACGCTGACTTTGACGGAAACCACATTAGGCCAATCCGTGGCGGCGGGGCTCGCTATGAATCGGTCAGGCACGCCGTCGCCTACGCCGCCGCCGACAGGATTGACGGCGGGTTGGTCGTCGATGCCATAGCGGTAGTCGATACGCTCCACACCCTCCACCAATGGAATCTCGGTCATCGCGCGTCCGACCAGTTCCTGCCGAACCAGCGTCGGTATAGGTTGACCGTTGTCATCCGTCGCCGCACACGACGGTGGTGTGGCGGTGCGGCTGCAGGGACGTAAGTAATAGACATAGGCTTTGAACTCGTAAACAGGTAAATCGGCACCTGTGCTGGTGGAGCGCGTCGTGCCGGCCGCCCTTAGCGCTGCGAAATTTGCACCGTAGAACATCAGTCCCGCATTTGGATCAGCCTGGATGTAGATGGTCGTTGCACTATTCGTCTGCGCGGCAATGCCATCCGTAAAGTCGCCGTCGGCGTTCGGATCCGGCATGGAATATCCTCCGGCCAGGCGCGTGACCAGTATCGGATTGGGATTGGCGCCCGGACCGGTTGCAAAATTTGCGGCCCGTATGCAGGGGTAAATGCCATTTACGGACGCTGGCGTGAGGCCGGACCATCCCGAAATTGCGACTTGCGTGCGCAGCGCCCAGTTCACTTCTTCGCCAGCCTCGTATGTGCCGTTGAGCAGGCCGCTTACCGCGCCGTCGACATAATTCGTAGACGATCCGCAGTCTGCTGAGGTGCTGACCGCGCCTGCGGTGAGGCTTATTGCTGCTGGGTCCTGCGTAAAGCCGTAAAACCCCGCCATACGTATTGAATCGCCTATATAACGCAGTGCCGATGTCGCGTTTTCCTGCATGCGCGCAAAATCGTCCTGCGTCTTGAATGTCGTGGATTGACCCGCGATCAGAGTGAACAGGCCAAGCGTCAGCATCAGGCCTATGGTGAGGCCTATCATCAGTTCGATCAGCGACAAGCCCGCCTGACGCCGTGCCTGAATACGCATGCAAAATGAACTGGATTGGTTCATGGGCATGGTTGAAACAGCAATGTATCCAGCGACACGACGCGGCGCCGGGTTGCAGTGCCGAAATTTCCGGCACCACAGGTCGATGTCGTTGGGGCAACGGTATCTTCACTACCTTGCCAGGCGACACTGACGCGGTAATTCCTGTTGATCAAAGTGCCTAGAGGCGCAGGCGCCGCGGGGCAGGCGGGAGCTGGGGCGGGCGTGGTGTCTTCTATGCAACCCACCGCGCCGACAATGCCGCCCACCAGCGTGGTGCCGGCGAGCTGGCGCTCGCCGTAGCCGACGAGTTGGCCATCCCAAAGCGCGATATCGTAAGCAACCAGTTCCGCGCCCGTGCACGAAGTCGGGGCGACCAGCGTGCCGCAGTTCGTAATCGAACCATCCAGCAAATTGTCATAGCGGACCCTGTTGCCGACCGGCGTTACAGTGGTTGCACCTGCGGCGTAGGTCGCTGCCTGGGTGCGATTGGAGCGCATGCGCTCGGCCATGTCGTTGGCGATCGAGAGCGCCGCCTGGCGCTGGTAAGCCTCAAATGATGCGCGCTGCCCCATGGCCATCAGGCCAGCGATGCCGAGCAGCCCAAACATCAGGATCACCAGCGTGACCAGCACTTCAATCAGAGTGAAGCCGCGATTCAGTTCGGTGCGCATGGCAGAGTCCCGTTCTGACGCTCTATGTTAACGCGCCCTGATACGCCAAACAAAAGGGCGCGCACCTTATTATTGGCCAGCACTGCGTCACCCAGCGTATCGACGATATAAAGGCCGTCGGTAACCGCGCCCGCCGCGGATGTGCGTGCGACGCGCCCGTCGGGGCGGAGTGTTACCCCGTCGAGGAAGTCACTATTGGCAGAAATCGTGCAAACATACATGTTTCCTGCCGGGAAACCGTTGGAAACCTTTACTTCTTCGCCTGCATCGTAGACGCCATCATTGTCGAGGTCGACAAATATACGCCAGCCGTTGCTCCACAAGGCGCCGGTTTTTGCGATGAACACACGGCGGCTTGCCTCGATGGCCTTGGCGCGCGCGAATGCGATATCCCCGGTCAAGTCCGATGCCACGGTGCGCACGCGCTGATCCGCCACGAATTCCGTCAACATCGGCAAGCCGACCGTCGCCAATATGGCGGCTATAGCCAGGACTATAATGAGTTCGATAAGCGTGAAGCCTTGGCTCATGTGGCAGAGTGCATCATGATGGGTTGCATCTTGAGTCTTCCCAGAGACAGTCTCCAGGCGTGTTGTATGCGGTGTCGGCGACCGTTGCCGAGCGCCAGCGTTGTTGCAGATTATTGATGACGAGCGTGCCGTCATTCGCCATCAAGCCGCTGGCTATCGGAGGCAGGTTGATTCGAAAGCTGGGCGGCGTGCCTACGGCGGCAGCGACTACGGTGAACACCGGTGCTTGGTATTTGTCGGAGACCGCAGTTGGCGTTGTCATGTTCAAGATGGCAAGCGTTGCCGCGTAATTACGATTATCCAGAAAAAACTGTTCCTGGCGCTGCGCAACATCCGACAGGAACTGCTGGCCCTGCGAGCGTACGCCCCGGCGGATATGATCCTGATACGAGGGGAATGCAACCGCCGCAAGTATCGCGACTACCACGACGGTAATCATGAGTTCGATCAATGTGAAACCCTGTATGCGTCTCATCTGTGCGCTCCTGTGCAATGGCATTTTAGTGGATACCGGATCGTCATTTCCACGCCAAGCCGATAAGCGGTCAGTTGACCCGGGTAAACGGAATCACCAGCCAGGCGGGGCTCTTATGTCCTTAAATTTCAAGGACTATCTCTGCTCGTGTTCAAACAATTCTAACGCCGCGCGTGCACCTCAAATAACTTCGTTTACGCGTGACGGAAAACACGCTGCGCGATCTGGCCGGTGCATCAACCCGTGCGGGCCGCCTTGCCGCCGGCGTTGCGTGAGTCACCGCGGACTGCTTGCGCTGAGCTTGCGCACACACCGCGTATGACTACATTCCAGATGAGTACTGGTTAGACACGGTCCGGGGCATGGTTTAAAATGAAAAATATGTTTCAAAACAAATACACACGTGACAATCTGGCAGAGGTTTTGCGCTGCCACGGCGTCACGCCCACGCACCAGCGCATAGAGATCGCGCATGCAATTTTTTCCCGCGGCGAGCATTTGTCGGCGGAACAGACCCTGGTGCTGGTTAACGACCGCGCGTCGGAAACGTCCAAGGCCACGGTCTACAATACGCTGAATCTGTTCCTTGAAAAAAAACTGGTGCGCGAAGTCATTGTCGATCCGAACAAGGTTTTCTACGATCCGAATCCAGAGCCGCATCACCATTTTTACAATATCGACAGCGGCGAACTGACGGATATCGCGGTTAACGATATACACATCGCGGGGCTGCCGCCCCTGCCGCCGGGCATGGTTACCGACCGTGTCGACATTATCGTGAGGATACGGACGGCCTCGGCTTGATGCTGTGAGCGTTTTTTGCACTGACTAGGCTCAGCCTTGGTAAGCCGTTCCATGAGTAAGGAATAACCATATTGAATACGCATACATGTCGCATGCTCGCCGCGTTCGTGGTGGTGACGCCGATTTCCGCGCAGGCCGTATCGACGGATTCAGGTTACTCCTATCCGAACAAGCCGATTCGAATTGTTACTTCGGGCATAGGTGGCGGCGCCGATGTCGGATCTCGCCTCTTCGTGCCGTTATTGAATTTCGGTCAGCAGCTCGTGATCGAGAACCGGGCGAGCGGCGTGATACCGGGGGAAATCGTGTCGCGGGCTAACCCTGACGGCTATACGCTGCTGATTTACAGCAGCACGTTGTGGATAGGTCCGTTGTTGCAGAAAACACCGTACGACGCGGTCAGGGACTTTGCACCGGTGGTGTGGATTTCCCGTGCGCCCAACCTTATCGTCGTCCATCCGTCGTTGCCGATTAACTCCGTCAAGGAACTGATCGCGTATGCGAAAGCGAACCCGGGTAAGCTCAACTACGCTTCAGGTTCATCCGGTTCGTCGAATCACCTTGCCGCGGAGTTGTTCAAGTCCATGGCCGGCGTGAATCTGGTGCGCATCGCCTACAAGAGTGGAGCTCTGCAAATGGCCGACCTGGTGGGAGGGCAAGTGCAGATGATGTTTCCCAACGCGGGATCGGTCGCGCCGCACACCAAGTCCGGCAGATTGAGAACGCTGGCGGTGACCAGTGCCGAGCCGTCCGCGCTGTTACCCGGCGTGCCGACGGTGGCGGCATCCGGACTGGCGGGTTATGAATCCATTTCGATGGTCGGCATGTGGGCGCCGGCTAGAACGCCGCGTGTGCTGATCAATCGCCTGAATCAGGAAAGCGTGCGTGCACTCAAGTCCTCCGAGGCCAGGGAACGCTACCTCAATGTCGGCGTAGAGCTGGTCGGCGGAACGCCGGAAGCTTTCGCGGCGTACATCAAATCGGATGTTGCCCGATGGACTAAGTTAATCAAAGAAGCAGGCATACGCGACGAGTAAGGACGCTTAACGAAAATGACGACGATACCAAAATTTGCAGCAGGCAACGCCGACTCCAAACCGTACTGGGAGGCTGCCCAACAGGGACGCCTCGTGTTCAAGAAATGTCTGGCGTGCGGCCAGATTCAGTTTCCACCACGGCATTTGTGTCCCAAGTGCTGGTCCGATCGGTCCGAATGGGTAACCAGCGCTGGAACCGGGCGGGTATACAGCTATTCGATTGTGCGCCGCGCGCCATCGCCCGCGCATGCCGGAAAAGTGCCCTACGTGCTGGCTGTCGTCGATCTTGATGACGCGCCGCGCATGGTGACCAACATCGTCGGCGAGGATGCACTGGGCGTGAAAATAGGCGACGCGGTCAAGGTCGTGTTCGAAGCGTGTGACGGCGGCGCTATCCCGCAGTTTCAGCGCGCGCTGAAATGATCGCAGGTCATCAACGGATGAATTTGAGGAAGACATAGATGCAGACAAACACAGGCGTATCGCCGGGAACGGAAAAACGCGCGCTTTACGGCAAGGCGGAACTCACACGCCTGATCAATCCGGCGAGCGTGGCGGTGATAGGCGCATCACCGACGCCCGGTTCTTTCGGATTGAACACCTTGCGCCAGATTGAAGGCGGTTATAAGGGCGGCGTATACCCGATCAATCCCAAATACCCGACGATACTCAATCACGCGTGCTATCCGTCCCTTAAAGATACGCCCACCATACCCGATTGCGTGGTGCTCACCATACCCAAGAATCACGTCGAGAAATCGCTCGAGACCTGCGCCGAACTGGGTGTGGGTGGTGTGGTTATCTATTCGTCAGGATTCGCGGAACTGGGCACGGCGGAGGGTATACGCCAGCAGCAGAACATGACCGCCATCGCGCGTCAGTCGGGGCTGCGCATATGCGGACCCAACTGCATAGGCATCATCAATGTCGCGAGTCGTCTCGGCCTCAGTTTTATGACGCCGTTGCCCATGGTCGACGGGACGGTCGGAGTGGTTTCGCAAAGCGGCGCGCTGGGTTACATATTGATGCAGGCAATGGAACGCGGCCTCGGTTTTTCGCATTATCTGTCGCCGGGCAATTCGTGCGATGTCGACGTGTGCGATTTCGTCAATTATCTGATCGAGGACGACAAGACCAAGTCCATCGTGTGCACGCTTGAGGGCATACGTGACGGCGCGCGGTTCGTGGAAGTGTGCAGGCGTGCCTTGGTGGCGAACAAGCCGCTGATCGTTTGCAAGATGGGCAACAGCGAGATCAGCAAGCGCACCGCTTTGTCGCACACCGGCACTCTGGCGGGAACCAACGCCGCCTATCAGGCGGTGTTCGATCAGATGGGCGTGATCGTCGTTGAGGATTTCGAAGCGATACTTGAGACCGCGTCGTTTTTTTCCAAGGTCGGGCGCCCCACGACTAAGGGCATAGGCGTCATGGCGAGTTCCGGTGGCGCGGCGGTGATGGCCGCGGATCGCGCGGCGGAACGCGGCGTCGAACTGCCGCCACCCGCGCTGCGCACGTCCGAGAAACTCAAGGAAGTCGTTCCCGAATTCGGCTCGGTGCAGAATCCCGCCGACATCACCGCGGAATCGCTTAAGAGCGCGCAGATGTACGGCCATTGCATCACGGCATTTGCCGATGACCCTTCGTTTGGCGCGGTGGTGGTGCCGATGATCTCGGCATTCGCGCCGACCACGGTTGATCGCGCGCAGTATTTGTGCGATCTCGCCAAGGATCTCAAAAAGCCGGTATGCGTGGTGTGGCTCAACGAGTGGTACGAGGGTCCGGGCAGCGAGGTCTACGACAGCAGCGAAAACGTCTGCATGTTCCGTTCGATGGCGAGATGTTTCACGACGCTCAAGAGTTGGTTGACGCGTGATGAACGGCGTGAACAATTGTTGAAATCGTTGTCGGCACGACAGACCGGCAAATCGCATGGCGATGCCGCGCGTGCCGTGCTCAACGCCAGCCGCAATCGCGGTGCGATGACAGAACGTGAATCAAAACAAATACTTACGGCATACGGTTTGCGCGTGACCCGCGAGGCCTTGGCGCATGATGCCGACGCTGCCGTGATGCACGCAGCGCGCATAGGCTACCCGGTGGTTATGAAAGCCGAGTCCGCGGATATACCGCACAAGACCGAAGCCGGTGTAGTAAAACTCAGCCTCAAGTCTGAAAGCGAGGTGCGTGCTGCGTATGCTGACATCATGGCGGCGATCGCGTGTCTGCCCGGCAAGCCGGTGGTCGACGGTGTGGTGGTACAGGAAATGGTCAAGCCGGGCGTGGAGGTGATGATAGGCGTGCGGCAGGATCCGCAGTTCGGAACGCTGGTCTTGTGCGGACTTGGAGGGATTTTCGTCGAGTTGCTGAAAGACGTCGCGGTCGCGCTGGCGCCGATAGACCGGCAACGTGCGCGCGCCATGATAGAGTCGCTCAAGGGCTATCCGCTGCTCAGCGGCTTCCGGGGTTCGCGGCCCGTGAACGTTGACGCGCTCGCCGACATGATGTGCCGTTTGTCGGAACTCGGTGTTGACCTGGCCGCCGAAATCGGTGAGATAGACGTCAACCCGGTGATACTGGATGCGAAGGACGGCATCGCCGTGGATGCGCTGGTGATACGGCGTGCCGCGGATATCGGGGGGGCGGCATGAGTCTGCGCAACAAAGCCGTTATCGTCGGGGTCGGCGAGTCGGACATCGGAAAGATGCCGCACATGACGGGTCTCGGTTTGAATGCCCAGGCGGCCAAGCGTGCGATCGATGATGCCGGACTTAAAGTGTCCGACATAGACGGGCTGCTGACGGCTTACTCATTCACCGAACCCTACTTCATGCTCGGCACCGTGATGGCCGAGTATCTGGGACTCAAACCGAGATTCTGCGCATCCATGATTGTGGGAGGCGCTTCACCAGCCGCGATGCTGCATCACGCCGCGATGGCAGTCGCGCAGGGACAGTGCAACACCGTGCTGGTGTGCGCCGGGGAAAATCGCGCCACCGGCATGACGCGCGATGAGGCGGTCGCGGCGCTGGCGGCGGTCGGTCACCCGTATTTCGAAGCGCCGTATGGTGCTTCGATACCTGCGCTGTACGCGCTGATTGCGCAACGGTACATGCATGAATTCGGCTTGTCGCGTGAAGCGCTGGCTTCGGTGGCTGTCATGGCGCGACGGCACGCGGGATTGCATCCCAACGCACATATGCGCAAGCCCATAACCGCGGCCGACGTGCTCAACGCCAAACCCATAGCCGAGCCGCTGACGATGCTGGATTGTTGTCTGATCTCGGATGCCGGCGGCGCGTTCATCGTGACGAGTCCCGAGCGTGCGCGCGATCTACCGTGCAAGCCGGCGTATCTGCTCGGCATAGGCGAGTGTCATACGCACGAACACCTGCTGTGCGCCGACAGCCTGACTCGATTCGGCGCGGTGGAGTCCGGCCGCGCTGCGTACGCCATGGCGGGGCTCGGACCCAAGGACATGGATCTGGCGCAGCTCTATGACTGCTTTACGATCGTTCCCATCATCGAACTTGAGGAACTTGGATTCTGCGCGCAAGGCGAGGGCGGGGCGTTTTTCGCGGCCGGCAAAACGGGCATCCACGGCGAATTGCCGGTCAACACGCACGGCGGCATGTTGTCGCATGCGCATGCCGGCGCGGTCGGCGGTTTGATGGGTATCGTCGAGGCAGTGCGTCAGTTGCGCGGCGGACTGGGTGAACGCCAGGTGCCCAACGCGGAAGTTGCGCTGGTGCACAACGAGGGTGGGATACTGTCGTCGCACTGCACGGCAATTCTGGGCATGCAGCCACGATAGTTCGCTGTCTCGGACTATCGAATATTCAGGTTTTGTTGGTGGCCGGGTGTGCCACGCCGTCGCCGTGAAATACAAGCAAAGGGGGAAACATGGAAGCTGCAAAACGTGGATTGTATTTTGAGGACTTCGAAGCCGGGCGTGTTTTTACGACGCCGTCGCGCACGGTGACATCCACCGACATCGTCAATTTCGCCTGTTTGTCGGGCGATTTCAACGAAGTGCATACCAACCATGAGTACTGCAAGACCACACCATTCGGCGAGCCGATTGCGCACGGGCCATTGGTCTACGCGATCATGGGTGGCCTGCAGTATGCGAGCGGTATCAACGACGGAACCTTGCTGGCTCTGTTGCAGATAGACAAGTGGCGCATGTTGTCGCCGGTCAAGCACGGCGACACGATACGCATGCAGTCGACCGTGCTGTCGAAAAAAGAAACCAGCAAGTCCGACCGCGGCGTCGTGGTATTCAAACGCGAGTGTCTGAAGCAGGATGGCAGCATCGCGCAGGAAATGGAAGCGACCATCATGTACCGCAGGCGCGGCAGCTAAAAACTCGGGGAAAAACAATGACTGAAAAAGTTTATGACGTGGTGATCGTGGGCGGCGGCAATGCCGCCTTGTGCGCGGCATTGTCGGCGCGCGAACAAGGCGCCAGCGTGCTGGTCCTGGAACGCGCGCCCGAGCAGGAGCGCGGCGGCAACAGCGCCTATACCGGCGGAACCATGCGCTTTGTCTATGACAGCCCGGAGGAAATTTACAAGCTCGTGCCCGACCTTACGCCGGACGAGATCGCCAATACCGATTTCGGGACTTACCCCGAAGACCGGTTTTTCGATGATTTCTATCGCGTAACGCAGTACCGCACCAATCCTGATTTGTGCGAAACGCTGATCAAGGGCAGCAATCCTGCATTGCACTGGATGCGCAAGCACGGCGTGCGCTTTGTGCCGCGCTATGGCGCGCAGGCGCCCAAAATCAACGGTAAGTTCAAGTTTTCCTCGGGTTCGACGCTGGGCGCCGCGGGCGCCGGGCTTGGGTTGGTCGAAATGCTGTATACAGCCGTCGCGCGCGCCGGCGTGGAAGTGCGCTACCAGGCGTTGGTGCGCAAGTTGCTGCACGATGACAGCGGAGTGCACGGCGTGGAAGCCCGTATCGACGGCAAGACTACCCAGGTCAGAGGCAAGTCCGTGGTGCTGGCGTGCGGCGGGTTCCAGGCCAATGCCGAGTGGCGCACGCGCTACCTCGGATTCGGCTGGGACCTGGCGAAAGTGCGCGGCACACGCTACAACACCGGCGACGGCATACGCATGGCGCTGGAGATCGGCGCACAACCCTACGGCAACTGGTCATCGGCGCATGCCGTTGGTTGGGACCTGAATGCGCCGCCTTACGGCGATCCCAAAGTCGGCGACGGGTTCGGCAAGCACAGTTATCTCTATGCCATCATGGTCAATGGCGACGGCAAACGCTTTCTCGACGAGGGCGCGGATTTCCGCAACTTTACCTACGCCAAGTACGGCAAGGTCATACTCAATCAGCCGGGCCAGTTCGCGTGGCAGATATTCGACTCGAAAACCATACCGCTGTTGCGCGACTCCTATCACATCAAGCAGGTAACCAAGGTCAAGGCTGATACGCTGGACGAACTGGCCGACAAGATCGAAGGCGTCAACAAGGAACAGTTCCTGAAGACCGTTGCGGAATTCAACGCCGCGGTGCGCGACGATGTGCCGTTCAATCCCAGCATCAAGGACGGCCGCGCCACGGTCGGCCTCGCCATTCCCAAGTCCAACTGGTCGCAAACCATCAGCGACGGACCGTTCGAGGCATACGCTGTGACGTGCGGCATCACGTTTACATTTGGCGGATTGAAGATCACCACCCAGGGCGAAGTGGTCGATACCGAAGAGCGGCCCATACCCGGGCTGTTCGCGGCGGGTGAACTGGTAGGTGGCATTTTTTACTTCAACTATCCGGGCGGCAGCGGTCTGACCAATGGCACCGTGTTCGGCCGCATTGCCGGCAAGAGTGCCGCGGGTTTTTCCGGACACGATTGATTACAAAGGACATTTCAGATGACACAGGCCACAGGCACCGACAATAAATACACCCGGGGAATCGCAGCGTTTGTTTCGGGCTTGCGCTATGAACAACTGCCCGCTGAAATTGTCAGCCGCATCAAGTTGCTGATACTCGATTCGCTGGGCTGCGGCATCTACGGCTCGCTGCCTGAGCACAGCAAAATACTCATCAATACACTCGCCAAGCTCGACGACTCTCCCGACTGCGGCGTGTGGGGCACCAAGCAGCGATTGTCCGCGCCTCACGCAGCGCTTGCCAATGGCACCCTGATTCAGGGCTTTGAGCTCGATGACGTGCACAGCCGCGGCATCTTGCATATAGGCTGCGGTACTTTGCCGGCACTGATGGCGGTCGCGGAAAGCCGCCCGGGCATTAGCGGCAAGACCTTTCTGACGGCGGCGGTTGCGGGGTATGAAATTGCGCCGCGTGTCGGCCTGTGCATGGGGCAGCAGTACCTCGCGCAGGGTTGGCACTCGGGCAGCAAGGTGGTGTTTTCAGCGGCCGCGGCCGCCGCCGCGGCGCTTGGGCTGTCGGAGGAAAAGACCGTGCATGCGCTGGGGATAGCAGGAACACAGGCGTGCGGCCTGATGGCAGCGCAATATGGATCCATGGTCAAGCGTATGCACGCGGGACGCGCAGCGCAGAGCGGACTCTATGGCGCTTTGCTGGCCGAAGCGGGCTTTACCGGCATCGTCAATTTATTCGAAAGCGAATACGGCGGATTTTGCACCACGTTTACGCGCTCGACCGACCGCTTCGACATGACGGAACTGACCAAGGGGCTGGGCAAGGAATTTGAAACGCTGCGCATTTCGCTGAAATTTTATTCGTGTGCAGCCAGCAATCACGCCACGCTGGATGCGATACGCGCCATACGCGCACGCCGGCCTTTCAAGGCGCAGGACGTCGACCGCGTTGTCGCCCACGCGTCGCATCTGGTGGTGGAGCATGTAGGCTGGAAGTATCATCCTCAGGGACTGACGTCCGCGCAGATGAACCTGCCGTTCTGCGCGGCAACGCTGCTGCTGGAAGGCGACGTCTTCGTCGCGCAGTTTACCGAAGACGTCGTCCACAACGCCGACCGTATCGCGATGGCGGAAAAAATCGAGGTGCGCGAGGATCCGGCGATCACAGCCAAGGGCAGGGGATCGCGATACGAAGTGCGCGTGGAAGTGTTCCTCAAGGATGGCACGCGGCTGGAAGAAACGGTACTCGCCGCGCGCGGCAGCGACAAGAAATTCGCCACCGAAGCGGAAGTCGTCGAAAAATTCGAGAAACTCGCTTCGTTTGTGCTGCCGTCTAAACAGGTTTCTGAAATCAGTTCGATGGTGCTGCAACTTGAGAAACTGCAGGACGCGTCCCGGCTCGCTAAACTTATGGTTCTGAGCTGAATGGCACTACTTCAAGAAGCATAGCCGCTCAACGCGGTGGACGCAGAGGACACAGAGGTGCGCGGAGGTAAGAGATTCGAACCACTCAAAATATAGGGTTTCCTCTGCGAACCTCTGTGTCCACCGCGTCCTCTGCGTTGGGAGTTTGAATTGACCCAGTGGCCGAAAAGATTGAGGACTCTTCTCTTACACACAGTGCCAGAGAACCTTAAAGCAGTGCCATTGGACTCTAATCTGATCTAATATTTTTAGAACAGGGCGTTACGGTATATTCTCAATGCTGGAATGCTGTCGGGAGTTTTGGCCACTGGCTAACGGAGAAGCATGATGTCGCTGCACAGTTCTGTCGCCGCCGTTGTCGCATTTGGTTTATTGATGGCCGGGGCGCGCACGGTATACGCACAAGCCGCGGCGACGGGCTCGGGACAGATGTATCCGAACAAAGGGATACGTGTCGTGACTACCGGCGTCGGCGGCAGCAACGATCTCGCTGCGCGGTTGATCGCGCAGGGCGTAACGGAGTCCCTGGGTCAGCCGGTCATCGTCGACAATCGATCGGCTGGCTTCACCATAGGCGAGATCGTGTCGCGCGCGCCGCCCGATGGTTATACGCTGCTCGTTTACGGCACGCCGTTGTGGATAGGGCCGTTGCTGCAAGCAGTGCCGTCCTTCGACGTCGTAAGGGATTTTTCGCCGATATCGTTGATCAATAAAGCGCCCAACGTGCTGGTCGTGCATCCTAGCTTGCCGGTCAGTTCGGTCCGGGAGCTGATTGCACTGGCGAAAACGCGGCCGGGTGAACTCAACTATTCGGTGGGCGGCACCGGCGGCGCGTCGCATCTGGCCGGTGCGTTGTTCAAATTTATGACCGGCATTAACATTGTTGCCGTTTCCTACAAGAGCGGCGCCGTGGAGACCGCGGATTTGCTGGGAGGTCAAATACAAATGACGTTTGGCAGTGCAGCGCAGGTATCGCCGCACGTCAAGTCCGGAAAGCTGCGAGGATTGGCGGTCACGAGCGCGCAGCCGTCGGCATTGTTCCCCGAGTTGCCGACCATCGCGGTTTCAGGCTTACCCGGCTATGACGCGGGTGTGGTCACCGGAATACTCGCGCCTGCGCGTACTCCCGTCATGGTCATCAGGCGCTTGAATCAAGAAGTGGTGCGTGTACTCAGCCGGGCCGATACCAAAGAGAGAGTCTTCAATGCCGGCGGCGAGGCTACCAGCAATTCGCCCGAGGAGTTTGCGCTCTTGATCAGATCCGAGATCGCCAAGTGGGGAAAACTGATCAAGGAGGCGGGGATCCGTGCGGACTAGATCGCTACAGCGCGATCATCGTGCGATCACCTTGACTATCACGGTCATGGCCCTGGCCACGGGTTACGCGCACGCTCAATCTTATCTGGTCAAGCCGCTGCGCATCGTCACCGCCAGCGTCGGCGGTGGCAACGACGCGTTGTCGCGACTGATCGCAGGTGGTATAGCCACGCCGCTGGGACAACAGGTAATCGTCGAGAACCGCGCCGCCACCGTGACGGCATCCATGGTCGCGAAAGCGCCGGCCGACGGTTATACGCTGCTCGTAGGCACGAGCAGCGTGTGGCTGTCGCAGTACGTGCAGAAAGTGACTTACGACGCGGTAAAGGATCTTGCGCCGGTGACTCTGGCCGCAACCGCGACCAATGTGCTGGTGGTGCATCCGTCCATGCCGGTGAAGTCCGTCAAGATGCTGGTGGCGCTGGCCAAGGCCAGGCCGGGAGAACTCAACTATTCCACCGGCGCCACGGGCTCCACGACCCATCTGGCGGGAGAATTGTTCAGATACTCAACCGGCGTCAACATTGTGCGCATCCCGTACAAGGACACTGCGATGGAGACGACCGATCAGCTGAGTGGTCAGGTGCACATGACCTTTGGCGCTGCCGCGCAGGTCAAGCAACATATCCAGGCCGGCAAATTGCGATCGTTGGCGGTGACCAGCGCGCAGCCGTCGGCGCTGTTTCCCGGATTGCCCACCATGGCTGCGTCCGGTGTGCCTGGTTATGAGATTGGAACCAACTACGGCGTGTGGATGCCGGCAGCGGTGCCGCCTGCGATCATCGCCCGTGTGAACCAGGAGATTACGCGCGTGCTCAAATCATCCGAAATCCGGGACCGGGTGTTGGGTTTGGGCATGGACGCGATAGGAAGCACGGCGGAGGAATTCGATGCCTTCGTGAAGGCCGATATGACGCGCCTGGGCAAGGTAATCCGGGAGGCTGGAATCCGTGCCGATTAGTGGCTGGTTGGTTGCACTCATATTTTTAAACGGCATGACCGAGGTTGCCGCGCAGCGCTATCCGGTCAAGCCCATACGGTTTGTCGTGACCGCGCCGGCCGGTGGCGGTGTAGACCTCATGGCCCGCCAGATCGCGCAGAACATCGCGGAGGGGCTGGGCCAACAGGTCGTCGTCGACAATCGCGGCGGAGCCAGCGGTGTGATCGGTGTTGAGGTTGTAGCGCGCAGCGCGCCGGACGGTTATACGATGATGATAGCCGGTAATAATTTTCTGATATTTCCGTTGCTGGGCGAAAAGGTGTCCTACGATCCGATCCGGGATTTTTCACCGATCACGCTGGCGACCGTCTCGCCAAACATACTCGTGGTGCATCCATCCGTTGCCGCATCGTCGGTCAAGGATCTGATCGCGCTGGCGCGCGCGCAACCCGGCAAGCTGAATTACGCCACGGGCAGCAGCGGCGCGTCGCCGCACATGGCCGGTGAATTGTTCAAGGCCATGGCCAAGGTCGATATCGTGCGGGTTCCGTACAAGGGCAGCGCGCCGGCGATCGCGGACCTGCTGGGCGGGCAGGTGCAGTTGATGTTCTCCACCGCCGTGTCCGTGGTGACGCACATCAAGTCCGGGCGTTTGAAGGCGCTGGCCATATCAAGCGCGCAGCGATCGCAGGTGGCGCCGGAATTGCCCACGATCGCAGAATCGGCACTGCCGGGCTACGAATCCGGCGTAACCTATGGCCTGCTGATGCGCGCCGGCACCCCCGAGGCTTACGTGCGCATGATCAATCGCGAGACCGCGAAGTATCTGCAAAAGACCGACTCCCGTACTCGATTGCTGGCCGAAGGGTCAGAGGCCGTCGGCGGTTCTCCGGCGGAATACTCTGCCGCCATGAAAGCGGAAATTCGCAAGTGGGCGAAAGTTATCAAGGACGCGAACATACGCGTCGATTAATCGCAAGGTGATTATGCAAAATTATCCATCCAGCCCCGTTAAATTCATCGTCGGTTCCCCGTTCGGAGGCGGCGTCGATCAGGTGACGCGCATCGTCGCGGGGCAACTGGCAAAACGTTTAG
>CANJQI010000001.1 GCA_947476215.1 Betaproteobacteria bacterium | reverse complement strand
CGAGAGCATGAATTGGGTGATGAGTTGTTCCGGCCGATAGCCGCGATTGCTGCCCGGTTGGGGCAAGCCACACGCCATCAGTGCCGCATCAAACTGCAGGTGCTCCAACATCCGTTTCATCACCGCCATTGCGCCCCAAGCCGTGATTTCCTTGTCAGAAAAACGTAGGTCAAATCCCATCATTTCCCCGTCCCTAAATAGCGATAACAAATTCTACGCCGAAACTACCATAAAAGGCTTATACATCAATGACTTCCTATAATGGTTTCCATTAGAAATTCAGGCCAATGGAAAATCTCGGTTCATTAGAAATTCATCACACGCTCACGATGACATATCCCGCGCGTAGACGGATTCGATTTGATTCGAATTCTCAGCAACCAATACGATTCGGACGCGCTACGCTACTGTGTAGTGACTGGCCTGACACAAGATGAAATCAAAAAACGCGGCCATTTGCCCGCAGACTGCCCGGTGAGTGGAGGTGAGTGGAGGAGGTTGACCAAGCCGATCAATTTCTCTAAAGTGAGAGAGTATACATACGCGGATGTATCCGCCCGCCGCCTGACCGTTGGCCCCAACGGCACACACACGAAGGAATACGAATGCAAAGCCCCCTCTCCATATTGATTGTTGACGACCAGGAGGACGTTCGAAAACTGATCCGAATGATCCTCTCCCCGGAAGGTTATGAATTACTCGAAGCGCACGATGGCAAAGCGGCCATCACCCAGATCCAGACATACCGGCCCGACCTGATCCTGCTGGACATCATGATGCCCGGTTATCCTAACGGCCTTGAACTGCTGGATATCGTCAAGAATAACAAGGTTATGACGACGAAAATCGTCATGATTTCCGCAAAGGGCCAGTTCGACGACGTGGTGGCTGCGGCCAAACTGCGGTGTGATGCTTACATCATCAAGCCGTTCACCCGCCAACACCTGCTCGATACCATCAAAACAGTACTCGAATCAGAAGAGGGGGGCACGACATCCTAAAACACCGAAGACAACTGCTGCTGACTGCGGGCGCGTTGTCAAGCGGCGCCCTGCTCCCGGTTCACCTGTCAAACGCCGCCGGTAAATCGGCCGTGATTGCCATTTCTACGGAAATCTCGCACACCACCAGTCTTTCCGACGAGGCGGTCATTGCCGGGCTGACGCTGGCGCTGCAGGATCTGAATGCCGCAACCGGCGCCACGGGCTTTTCCTGGGAGTTGCTGAAATACGACAACGGATCAATACCGAGGCGCGGCGTTGATCATGTGCGCGAGTTGGCGAAGCGCGAAAATCTGGCGGGCATTTTTGGCGGCAAATTCAGCCCGGTGGTGCTCGCCATGATGCCGGTCTCGAAGGAGCTGGGCGTTCCCCTATTCGTGCCGTGGTCTGCAGCGGATGATATTACCGCTGACCCGGAGCGGTCGCAGTTCGTGTTTCGGCTATCGATGCGCGACAGTTGGGCAATGTCGAAGATCGTCGAACGCGGCGTGCGGAAAGGTTATCGCACGCTGGGCCTGATGACGCCGAACTCCGGCTGGGGACGCAGTTGTATCAGCGCGATCGAGAAAAAACTGTCGACGCTGGCCAATGGCCCCGCACTGAACCAGCAGATCTACAACTGGGGCGGGGAGACCACGCTGCTGCCGCAGTACCTCGCGCTGGCCGATGCCGGAGCGCAAGCCCTGGTGTTGGTCGCCAATGAGCCCGAGGCCGCGTTGCTGGCTAACGAAATCGTCGGAAAACTGCCCGCCAACCGAAGACTGCCGATCCTCAGCCACTGGGGGATCGCCGGCGGTGACACGATCGGCCTGTCGAAGCGCACGATACTGCAACTGGATATTTCGTTTGTGCAGACCTTCAACTTCCAGCGCTCGAAAAACCCGGCAGCGGCGCGCCTCGCCACCAGAGCCGCGAAACTACTGGCAGTCGACAACATTCACGCGTTTTCGGCACAGGTCGGGATTGCCCATGCCTACGACCTGATGATGATGATCGGCGCCGCAATCCGCCCGCTTTCGAGCATCAGCGGGCCAGCAGTCGTTAAAGCCATGACAAACATCCAGTCACACCAGGGCATCATCAAGCGGTATGTGGCGCCGTACGCGCGCGGCAACCGGGATGCACTTTCCGAAGAAGATGTCTTTTTTTGCCGCTACGCGGCAAATGGTGAAATCCGGCCGGAACTCTGAACGGGCATGGCAACCGCACCCCGCATCCGATGAAGCAACTGTCGCACCGTATCACGGAGTTAATCATCGGGCGGCTGCCTCTGTGCATCGTCGCCTTCTCGACTCTGTTTCTGGCGGCGCTGTCAATCGGCATCGTCGACTCCTCGATCCGGGTTATGAATGAGCGCGTGATCGCGAGCAGCGGCAGCAAAATCAACTTCCTCGCCGCCAGCTTTGCAAGCCAACTCACAGCTTTGGTCAACGTTGTCCAAAGCGAAGCAACGAGTCCGCTCATCCGCAACGCCCTGAGTGACTCCGCAGGACTGGAAGCTTACCTGAAACCACATCTCGCATCGGTAATAGGCGGAAACAAGGCGATATTGGAACTTGCATTGCTCGACGGGGTCGGCACCCCGATTGCCTCCCTGTTGGCTCCGGGGAAAAAATCGATTCTGAAAATTGAGCCCCGGCAACTACAGGCCATCATCGCGCGCGGCGAAACCGCGTATCAGATACGAGATGACAATCATACAATCCTGATCGTGCCAGTCTGGTTCCCGCCCACAAACAAGTACGAAGGCGTACTGGTGGCGCTGCTGGATCTGACAATAATCATCAATGCAACCGCCATCACTGACGGCAGTAATGTGGATGGCGAACACACCGCGATTACGGTGGTGGCTGTAAACGATGCGCGGAACGTGGCGCGCGAACCGGCGGCAAGTTATTTCCTTGGCGCCACAACGACGACGACGATCGGCTTCGCCCTGCCGGCGCCATTTTTACAACACCAGGTGCTGGTAGACCATACCGTGCCGACCACCCGGGAGCGGCAAGCGATCATCCTGATCATCCTGTCTTATTTGTTGGTAGCTACGCTGACTTGGACGGTTTTCTTCACGCTGGCGCGGTGGGTCAAGGTCCGTTACGTTGAACCGGTGCGCCGGATTACCGCGATTGCCGAAGAAATTGCACGTGTGGGATCCTCCGGCCATGAGCCGGAACATGCTGGAACCTCGATGTCGCGACTGCAGCAATCCGTGCTGAGGGTCGTGGATGTGCTGAACACCACAGAGCACAGTTACGAGGAGAAGATCCAACTCACCTTCGACGAACTCAGCCTTACCAGGGCGCGTCTGGAAAGCATTGCAAGCAGCGGTGACATCATCGCCTTATCCTTCGAACTTAAAAACGGCGTGATCAGCTATGCCAGCCAGTCGTTCGCGCGACTGCTACCCCTCCCGTCCAAGCCAAATCTGCACTGGCGGGATGTCTACAGGCTGTTCAGCCGATCCGAGCGCGCGCAACTGCGCAGATCCCTCGAAGAGACCCTCCGCCACGGCCAAGCCCGCTTTTATATCAAGGTCGAGTCCACCCACGGCGAGCGGGTCTACGATGTCCGCCTCCAGCACGTCGGGCCGCAGCACTCCGCACGCATAGACTGCATTGCGTTTGACAATACTACGAAAGCGGCCGCGGAAATGGCGCTGACGCAGAGCGAGCGCCGAAAGACAGCGATCATCAACGGTGCGCTCGACGGCTTTATCACGCTATCCCCGGATCTCATCATCACTGACTGCAACCCCGCCGCGGAACGTATCCTGGGCCGGAAGAACATCGAACTGTGTGGCCTGCGTTTTCCGGACCACTACGTGGCCTCCGAATCGCGGCAGAATTTTTCAGATTACTGCGCATCACTGTTCGCCATCGGAGAAGCCGGAAAAATATGGCGTGAGAATACCCTCTGGCTCCGCACTGCGGCAGGCAAAGATCTGCCGGTCGAGTTAAGCGCAAGCCTGACTTATTACGGATCGGCAAAACAGCTCTGCCTTTACCTGAAGGACTTGCGGGAAACTTATGATCAACAGCGTGCTATTTCTATAAAGAACGCGGAAATCGACGCCATTTTTACGCTGAGTCCGGATGGGTTGGCATCATTCGACGACAACGGCCGGTTGTCGGCACACAACCGTTCTTTATGTGAAATTCTAGGCGTTGATCCAGATCACCTGAAAAGCGGAATCTCACATGGGGATTTCTGGGCGCTCATCAAAAATATTTCGCATGCTCCGGAGCAGGAAATAGTTACCAGGAGCACGGCGACAGAAGAAGGTGTTATCGCCATCAACTCCCCAAAGGAAAAACTGATCAGGTATTCAAAACAAATTCCGCGACAAGACCAGGATAGCCAGTCATGTGTTTATTATTTCAGGGACATCACCCGGGAATTCCAGCTGGATGCAATGAAAAGCAGTTTCCTGGCCACCGCCGCCCACGAACTGCGCACCCCGCTGACCACCATCCTCGGCTTTTCCGAGCTGCTGAGCACACAAGAGTACGGTGAGCAAGAACGCCTGGAACTGGCGAACAGCATATTCCGCCACTCATTGCAACTGAGAGATCTGATTAACGACCTGCTAGATCTCGCCAAGATCGAAGCAACGGGCGTAAACCTCCTAAAAACCAAGGCGCATGATGTGAGGTCTATCCTGACCGACCTGTTCAACGGCACATCCGTGCCCCGCGAGGGAAAACGCTTCATAGACCGGCATGAGATCACGCTGGAAATGGACACCACTGGGTCGCTGGTAGCGATGCTGGACGAAGACAAAATCCGGCGTGCGATCCACAACCTGTTGAGCAATGTAGCCAAGTACAGCGCGGCATCCGTACCGATCAAATTATCGGTGCAAACCGTCGACAGGAGTGGCCGGAAATTCATTAATATTCGGGTAACTGACCATGGCATCGGTATGACGCCCGATGAACTGAACCACGCATTCGTACGCTTCTGGCGCGCGGACAACACCTCCGGATCCATTCCCGGCACCGGACTGGGACTGTCGCTGGTCAAGGAAATCGTCGATATGCACCACGGCACCGTAGACATCGCAAGCCAGTATGGCGTAGGCACCACGGTATCGCTCTTGCTGCCGGCCGCAGACGAAACCGAAACCGGACAGCATGGCTTGGATAACGTCGCCGTCGTTTAAGCCGCTCTCGTTTGAACAGACTGTTTAGGTTGGGATCGTGAAAGAGTCTAAGGGAGTCTAAGGTCCGCGCGCGGGAAATGGCCATGGACGGCGTCAGCGGCGAAATTCTCTATGCAAGCCTCGCACTGAAACAGTTTGGTTTGACCGACGCCACCCTACAGAAATCCTGTTTCCGCATCAATAACGATAGGCTGATTGACCACTGCGCACATATCCCGGACCGGCTCTTTGGCGTGGGTACTATTTCCACCTACCGGATAGAAAACGCGGTGCGAGAAGTTCATCGCCGCAAAAAAGAAGGCATGCGTGGCGTCATGATCTGGCAGGTCCCTCCTCCTGAATTGTCGTTCGCAACCGACCACTACGAGCGCTTTTGGGCAACAGCACAGGACCTGCAAATGCCGGTGAGTCTGCATACGCTTACCGGTATGCCCTATGGGCCGGATATGGCGAAAAAGAGCACGAATGTCACCATCCATCTCGCGCATTCAGTCAACATGAAATCGCTTTATGCGAATAATACGTTATTACAGATAATTACCTCCGGCGTGCTCGAGCGTTTCCCACGACTGAAAATAGTCCTGGTGGAGAACGAAACGAGCTGGTTGCCCTTTGTCCTTTCGGAATGGGACAAGTGCTGCCTCAAAGTCCAAGCGCACGTGAGCCAGATGACCATGCTTCCAAGCGAGCACTTTAAGCGGCAGGTCTACGCAACTTTCTTCAATGACCCGCCTGCACGTTTGCTGTTCAATGGATGGCGGTTGGACAACTGCATGTGGTCGAACGATTTCCCTCATAAAAATTCCACCTGGCCCAGGTCGCGCGACGTCATTGCCAGGGATCTGGGGCATTTGCCGGACACCAGCCGCACAAAAATCCTGTATGAAAACGTCATTCAGCTGCACGAACTTCCGACGCCGGCGCCGATAGCCGCCTGACAAATTGACGCTCGGCGCAATTATGCTACCGCGACGTTTCTTCGCAAGTGTTAGCGTCGTTGGACTGACTGTTGTGTGCAGCGGCATGGCAACCGCTCATACCGCCACGCCTGGCTCGGGACCGGCATATCCGATCAAGTCCATACGCATTGCCACGGCCGGCATAGGCGGCGGTAACGATGTTATCGCGCGCTTGATTGCACAAGCCATGTCGGGGCCCTTCGGACAGCAATTGATCGTGGACAACCAGCCAACGCCACTTCTGCCTGACGTTGTGGCCAAAGCGCCGCCGGACGGTTATACCCTACGTGGGGCAGGAACCCCGCCACGCCACCGTTGATGGCTTGAACCTGTCCGGCGATCAGATCAATGATCGCCAGCCCGCTGCCCTTGTACGGCACATGCACCAGATCAATGCCGGCCGCGCGCTTGAATAACTCGAACGCCAGATGCGGTGATGATCCCGTACCGGACGAACCGAAACTCATGCGGCCGGGTGCGCTCTTCGCCAGCGAAATAAATTCCTGCGGCGTTTTCGCCGCAACGCCCGGGTATATCGCCAGCAGTTGCGGCGAATAAGCCGTCAACGTTACCGGCGTGAAATCCTTGATCGGATCAAACGGCAGGTCTTTGTACATGGCCGGATTGACGGCGTGCGTGGACTGCAGACCAAACAGCAGCGTATAGCCGTCGGGGTGAGGGATTGAGCGTTCTGACTGTCATCTATTATGAAACGCTCAATAACTGACGAACAGATCCACGAACTCATGAACCGGCGTGGCCTCGAGCCGCTTCTGGTTTTTGCACAGATCGAGTATCGCCATCTGCCGTCGCGGTGCAAAGCGCCGCGCCAGATTGGTCCTGAACTTTGCTTCCAGCTGCGGCAATCCCTCCTTGCGCCGCCTGCGATGACCCAGCGGATACTCAATCACCACGTTTTCGGTCTTGCTGCCGTCGTTGAAGAACACCTGCACCGCGCACGGCACTGATCGTTTCTTCGGATCGAGATAGTCTATATTCCATTGCCGGTTTTCAACACACACGATCTTGTTGCGTAGCATGTCGATGCGCGGGTCGGCAGCGACATCATCCTCGTAGTCCGCCGTGCACAGGCTGCCCTTGATGAGCGGCACCGCGATGGTATAGCGCACGCAATGGTCGCGGTCCGCAGGGTTGCTGAGCGGGCCCGCCTTGTCGCTGATGCGTATCAAGTTTTCATGTGTGGTGAGGACGATCTTCTTGATGTCGTTGAGCCGTTTTCCTACCTTGGGATGGAGCTTAAGCGCGCACTCGACCGCCGGCTGACAGTGGAACGCCGTCGGATAGGAAATCTTGAAGAGGACATTTTCGATGACGTACGATCCATAGGGACGCTGGAACTTGAACGGCTTGCCGTCAAAACACACGTCATACAACCCCCAGCGTTTGGCGGTCAAGGCCGTGGGATAACCCATTTCGCCTTTGAGCGTCATCATTGCAAGACGCACCGAACGGCTTGCGGCATCGGCGGCCGCCCATGACTTGCGCGAGCCGGCGTTGGGCGCGTGGCGGAATACGCGCAGCGTCTGGCCATCAACCCAGACGTTCGAAACAGCATTGATGATGTCGTCGCGCGTGCCGCCGAACATGGCGGTTATCACCGCCGTACTGCCGAGCTTGGCCAGCCCCACGCTGCCGTCCAGCCCCACCGCGTGAAAACTGTTTTCCAGTGCCATCACGCCCTGGATTTCATAGGCCTTGATCAAAGCCGTAAGCACCTCGCGCATCAGCAGCGGTTTCTTGCCCTGTGCCACGTTAACGCGCGACAGATAGTCCGCGGTCGCGAGTATGCCGCCCAGATTATCTGACGGATGTCCGCCTTCGGCCGCCAGCCAGGTATCGCTGAAATCCACCCAGCGCACCAGGCACGCGATGTTGAACGCCGCCATTACCGGGTCAAGCTGGTACGATGTGCCGGGTACCTTGGCGCCGTTAGGCACCACCGTGCCGGGAACGACAGGCCCCAGCAATTTGGTACACGCCGGATAGGACAGAGCCTCCATGGCGCAGCCCAGGCTGTCCATCAGACACTGGCGCGCGGTATCGTAGGCCTCGACACTCTTGACCTTGTACTTGATTACATAGTCCGCGACATCCGCCATAGCCTGATCGGGTTTGAAGCGGGTATTGGAAGGTGTGGTCATGGGTTTCCTCGTTTGTATGTCGATTTCTTGGGCTGCCTAACGACTGAGCAGCGGCACCAGGGTTGAAACATCGCGCACCTCTTCAAGCCCGCGTACTGTCTTGATCAAACGCTCGCACTTCTCCTCGCTGACCGCGACAGTGGCGAGCCGCCGGAATTTTTGATCGACATCGTCGGCAGTCATGGCACGCAGGTCGGGAACACAATCGGTATACGTCTGTCCGGAGTTCAGGCGCACCGTGATGCGCGCACCACGCGGACGCGTTCTCTGATATTCCGCTTCAATCTCGTCATCGACGTAGGTGTGTATCTTCCTGCTCAAGGCGACAACTTCAGGATCAACCAGATTCTCATCGGTGTACTCATGGAATCCCGCGCCGCCCTTGACCAAAAACAGTGCCAGACTGAAGTTGGCGCTGAACTGCGCGCTGGTCAAGTCGTTGGGCTCGCGTATCACGCCAATGACGCGCGTATGCGCGACTCTGTTGGTGCCGGCCTGTATGTCCGCGATGTCGCCGGCGCCGAATCCATGGCGTTTAACCATGCGCTCCAGGGCCTCGGTCATGGGCTGTATGAAACCGTCCTGAGCATATACCTTGTAGTGAACCTTCATGATCTGCCAGTCACTGCCCAGTGCCCGCGTGAGCTCCGCGAGGTTGGGATCGGGGCCGCCGATGGCGCGGCAAAATCCATGCTCTCCTTCGAGCATGGTCACCGGTCCGGTCAACCCTTCGCTGGCAAGCAAGGCGGAGCGCACACCGCTGGATGCCGCCATCCCGCCGTACAGGCGTTTGAGGTGTCCGCGCCCGGTAATGGGCGCTTCCTTGAGACCGGCGGAATGTCCGGCGGCGATACTGATCGCCTGCAGCATGGTGGCTTCATCGAAACGCATCAGTCTCGCGGCGGCAACGGCGGACCCAAACGGGCCGCAGGTCCCATTGGGGTGAAACGGGCCGTTATATAGCGCGGGATGCACCGACAGTCCGATCCGGATCATGACCTCGTACGCTGCCACCATAGCCAGCAGAAAATCCCTACCGGAGCTGAATTTCTGCTCGCCCACGGCGAGCGCGGCCGGAACAACCACGCAACCGCCCTTGACGCCGGTCGCCGCATGATTATCGTCCATTTCAAAACCATGACCAAAGGTACCGTTGGCGAAGGCGGCGTTCACAGTCGACGTCTTCAGACCGTAGTTGAGCACCGTACTTTTTGTGCCTGTGCCCTCGTTCATCACATAGCGGTAGGCCGCCTTGCCCCAAGGCAGCGTGCTGCCCGCGAGTTGCACGCCCCAGGTGTGAAGCGCGAGCTCCGCGGCTCTGGCTATTACCTGCGAAGGCAGATCGGCATACTGAATTTGCGTCGCGAACTGTGCGAGATGTTTTGTATATTCCATGAAAGCGGCCTTACTCGAGTTTTATGCCCGAGGTTTTTACAACTTTCTGCCACCTGGCGACATCATCACTGAGAAATTTCGCGAAATACTGCGGCGTCGTGGGCGCAGCGTCAAAACCGCTGCCGCTGAGGATCTTCTGCACCTCCGGCATCTCCAGCGCGCGCACGGCTTCGCGGTTCAGCCTATCGACTACCGCCTTGGGCGTGCGCGCCGTGGTGACCAAACCATACCACTGCGCCGCCTCGACCGCGGGGAAACCCGCTTCGGCAAAGGTCGGCACGGTCTCCAGCCCGCTCGCCCGCTTGTCGCCTCCGAGTGCCAGCGCTTTAAGCTTGCCGGAGTGCACGTGCGCGATGGTGGATGCCGGCCCGTTGAACATGAGTTGCAAACGGCCGCTCAGCAGATCGGCCAGCGCCGCGCCGGAGCCCTTGTAAGGCACATGCACGAAGTTTGTCCCGGTTACCGACTTGAACAATTCCGCCGCCATATGCCCGACGGATCCTATACCGGACGACCCGTAGGTCAGCGCGCCCGGTTTGGTTTTCGCAAAGGCAATAAACTCCTTTACGGTGTTCCCGGGCACCGACGGATGAACCACGAGAACATTCGGCGAGTTGACCAGCAGCGTTACCGCGGCGAAATCCTTTACCGGATGGAACGGCAAATCGTTTTGCAGGGCGGGCGAAATCGAATGGGTGCTGCGCGTGACTACCATCATCGAATAACCGTCTGGCGTCGCCTTCGCAACCAGCATCGCTGCCAGCACACCCGTGGCGCCGGCCCGATTCTCCACAATGACCGACTGCCCCAGCCCTTCGCTCATCTTGGGCGCAATGGCGCGCGCCACAAAGTCCGTCCCGCCGCCGGGCGCGTTGCCCACCAGGAAACGTATCGGCCGGGTCGGGAAATTCTGTGCCCACGCACACGCGTTTACAGCACACACGAAAATTACTGCCATGGAAATGAATGAACTACGTAACGCTCTCATCAATGTCTCCTATCGAATACTCGCAATTTGACTACCTACATATACTCGCCGCCGGCGCCGATTATACGATCACCGGTCACGGAGGAGGACTGATCCGTTGACAGAAACAGCGTGACGTTGGCCACTTCCTGAGGCTGACCCGAACGCGGGATAGGCAGCACCGCAAGTCTGTGCGCGGTATTGGGGCCGCCGCCGGTTTCCGCATACCATTCGGGATTGAGTCGCGTAGTGGCGATATTCGCGAGCGCCACAAGGTTGGCGCGTATGCCGTGCGGGCCAAGCACGATATCGTGCGCCCGCATCGATCGCGGCATGCGCCGCCTCGCGCTGATACGCATCTATGGTTGCGTAGGCGAACGGCACGCCCCAGTGCGCCGATACCACGACCACATCGGCGATCTCTTTTGCCTTCCTGATGTCCTCGACCATCGCCTGCTGGTCTTCCTTGAACGCAAACGTATGCACATCAGCGGGAGCACCCGGCTGATTTGCGACAGCGGACTCATAAAATGTGTTTACGCTTAGCGGTGCGCACCCCGGGCGGTCCTCGGTCGTCCAGTAACCGGGGGGCAGTATCGAGCAGTACGCAAGAAACGTGATGCGCGCCCCCTTGCACTCCATGATCACGGGCTTGCGCGCTTCGTGGATGTCCTTGCCCACGCCCACCAACGGTATGCCGATCTGTTTCGAGATCTCGATCGTGTCCAACAGCCCTTCGGCACCAAAGTGCATGCAGTGGTTGCTCGCGAATGACATGACGTCAAATCCAGCCGCCTTGACCGCCGGCACGAAGTTCGGGCTGCTTCTGTGCGCGCCCTGCGCTGTCAACGATGGCGTGCCCTTGCGCGAAAAAAAAGGCCTCGAACTGGCCAAACATAATGTCAGGTTCATGGAGCACGCTTTTTACGTGTTCTAATCCCGACTCGGCATCGGCCCTCGACATCCCCACATCACCGACCGCATAGACAGAAATATTTTGCTAATCAGACACTGAGCCAACCGAAAGAATATCAAACGGCAGGGCCTTGAATGCCGACACAAAACGCGGATGCTGACGCGCGTGCCGCGATCCGGCCCTGCTCCTGAAAATCCCCGCGCTCGGAATACACGTGGATAGCTCCGTGACACCACACCGGAGCCGGCGTGGCAGCCCTTACTTCATCGTCTGTGCCGCCTGTTTGACAGCCTTGACGATATTGATATACCCAGTGCAGCGGCACAAGTTTCCTTCCAGACCATGATAAATCTCTTCGTCGGTAGGATTTGGGTTGTCCTTGAGTAGCGCAGCTACCGCCATAATCATGCCGGGCGTGCAGAATCCGCATTGCAGTGCGTGGCAGTCGGTGAATGCCTGTTGCACCGGATGCAGTTCCTCACCCTGAGCCATGCCTTCGATCGTAACGATGTTTGCACCGTGGGCTTGCGCCGCCAGCATGGTGCATGACTTGATCGCGCGGCCGTCGATATGGATGGTGCAGCACCCGCACTGGCTGGTATCGCAACCGATGTGAGTGCCGGTCAGCCCCAGATGATCGCGCAGCAGGTCTACCAGCAGTGTGCGGTCCTCGACTTCTCGCGTGTGTTTAGTACCGTTAACGGTGAGTTCTATTTTGGACATGTTGGTCGCAATCTTCGATTGAGAATTCTGGATTAAGTGTTGAGGAGCTTCTGCAGCGCACGCTTGGCCATGACCTTGACCAGATTGGCCCGGTATTCCTGCGATGCATGTATGTCCTGATTGAGGTTGGTGTGATCCACAACCAGCGGCTCAAGCGACGCCGGCGCCAACTGTTTCGCGAGTGCGGCTTCAGCATCCGTCCAGCGAAACACGCCCGGCCCCGCGCCGGTGACCGCAACGCGCGTGCCCGTGTCAAATTCGGCGATAAATACCCCCGTCATGGCATAGCCCGATGCGGGGTGACGGAATTTCTCGTAGGCGGCGCGACGCGGGACTTCAAACTGCACGCGAACGATGATTTCTCCATCTTCGAGCGCGGTGGCAAACATGCCCTGAAAAAACTCGTCGGCGGCGATCTCGCGCTTGTTGGTGACGATGCGCGCATTCAGCGCAAGAACCGCCGATGGATAGTCGGCGGCGGGATCGTTATTGGCGACTGACCCGCCGAGCGTGCCACGATTGCGTACCTGCTGATCACCGATCTGATGCGCCAGATAAGCGAGCGCCGGGATCACCTTCCTGACCACGGCCGATGCCGCCACCTCATAGTGTTTGGTTATGGCGCCAATGACGAGCTGCCCCCCCTTGGCCTCTATGCCACCCAATTCTGCCAGGGCGCTGACATCGACCAGATGCGTGGGCCGCGCCAGCCGCTGCTTGAGCGTGGGCAACAGCGTCATGCCGCCGGAAAGAAACTTGGCTTCCGGGTGCGTGCTTAGGAATGACGTCGCCTCGGACAACGATTTTGCCTTGAGATAACTGAGTTCAAACATATCAATGTGCCTTTACCTTCTGTTGAGCTTTCGCGTCCTGTATAGCATGCCATACCTTGGCGGGCGTGAGCGGCATATCGAGTTCAGGAACGCCCAACGGCCGCAATGCATCCATCACCGCGCTGACCAGCGTCGGCAGGGATGCCGTGCAACCCGACTCCCCCACCCCCTTGGCTCCCAGCACATTTGCCGTGCTGGGTACCGGATGCTCATCCATGCGGATCTCAGGTATCAACCCGGCACGCGGCATGTAGTAATCGTTGAAACTGCCGGTCAACAACTGGCCGCTGCCACGATCATATACCGCATGTTCGCCAAACACCTGCCCCGCGCCCTGCATGACACCGCCGTGCACCTGCCCTTCGACGATACTATGATTGATGACCACACCGCAATCGTCCGCAGCAAAATACGACGCAACTTGCGTAACACCGGTCTCCGGATCGATCTCGACTTCCGCAATATGGCATCCGTTCGGATAAGTCGAACCTACGCTGCTCTCGGCCAGGACGTTCATCGGATGAGGATGGGTGCCGGCAAGCCGGCGTGCGAGCGCTTCTAGGCTGATCGATTTCCCCCCTTCATTGGCATTGAAGACACCATGGGCGAATTTGATCTGCGAAGGTTCGACTTCAAGCGCTTCCGCGGCCAGCGGAAGCGCTTGCGCTATCAGTTTCTGGGACGCGATCTGGCACACGCTGCCCGCCCCTACCATGGAGCGCGAACCACCCGACCCATTTCCCAAGATCTCGTTGTCCCGGCGCGAGGAGCAAAATCCCACGAATTCGTGCGCTACACCAAGCGACTGCGCAACCACCTGGGTGAATGTTGTTTCATGACTCTGGCCGGACGATAGCGTGGCTGTACACAGCGTTAGCTTTCCTTGCGCGTCAAATTCAAGCGCGATCTGGTCGCTCGGCGAGCGTCCGAGGCCGGTGCCTTCGATAACAGTACCTATCCCGATGCCGCGCAGCTTGCCCGTTCGCGCTGCCGCCGCGCGACGATGCGCGAAACCAGCCCAATCAGCGGCTTTGAGCGCCTTATCCAGACAGCCGGCAAAATCCGACAATTCGTAGACGCCACCGGTCATGGACGTGTATGGAAACGCGGTCATGGGTATGAAATTTCGCCGCCGCAGCTCAGCGCGGTCTATATTCATATCGGCCGCCGCCTTGTCCACCAGCCGTTCCACGACGTAAGCGATGTCGGGCCGGCCCGCGCCACGATAGGCGGCAATGGGCGCGGCGTTGGTGTGTACCAAACTGAAATCGCCGTACAACGCGGGCGTCTTGTAAACGCCGGTCATGCATGCGGCGACATTGCGCAGGTGCCCGGAACAGCCAGTCGGCGTCAGGTATGCGCCCATGTCACATTTGAAATCATAACGCGCAGCAAGAAAATTCCCGTCCTTGTCCAAGGCGAGCTGCCCCGACATCTGGATTCCGCGTCCATGCGCATCGGACAAAAATCCTTCGGAACGCGTGGACACCCATTTCACCGGCCGCCCCAGCTTTTTTGACGCCATCATCAGCGCTGCGTGCTCAGGATACGCGCTGCTGCGCTGACCAAAACTGCCGCCGACATCATACAAGTGCAGCCGCAACTTTTCCTCGGGCAGGCCGGTTAGTTGCGCAAGTTGCCAGCGCAGCATGGCCATGCCCTGCGCCTGGGTATGAAAGTCATAGCAGTCACTGGCGGCATCATAGCTGACGAGATACGCCCGCGGCTCCATCGGGCTCGCCACCACACGCGTGGACACTACGTCTATGCGCGCGACATGCGCCGCGCCCGGAAATGCGTGCGCCACGGCGTCTGCATCGCCGGCCTCCCAGATGAAACTGCGATTGTCCGGTACGCCTGCATGCAGCGGTTGCGCACCCTTGGCAAGCGCATCGTTTATGGTGGCCGCGGCAGGCAAATCGCGATATTCAATTTCTATCGCATCAAGCGCGTCCTGCGCGGCGGATGCCGATTTCGCGACGACCATCGCCACCAATTCGCCCACAAACCGAACCTTGCCGTGCGCCAGCACCGGACGATCGGACTTTATTGGAGCGCCACCATTGCGGTTGATGAAATTCGACATCAGCGGAAAGCGCACGTAACCGGCCGCGCGCGCATCGCTGCCCGCAAAAACGGCTTGCACCCCGGGACGCGCCAGTGCTGGCGCGGTGTTCATCGATACGATGTCGGCGTGCGCGTGGTCGGAGCGCAAGAACGCCGCGTGCAACTGTCCGGGCAAATTCCAATCCGACGTATATCTTCCGCGTCCCGTGATTAGACGCAGATCCTCGCGGCGGTTCGCAGTATGTGTATCACTCATTTGAAGGGGGAAGTGTTCTATCCGGGTTACAGGTGCGCTGTTGCCACATCGGGCGCACACTTTGCCATGTCCGTTATGATATGCGTTTGAGGCCTATTTGTCTAAGCACGGAACTGGCGTGGAACGCGCGCGACCGGCCTGTGCTTAGTCGGTGCGTATGCTGGCGCTCTGAATCACCTTACCGCTTTGCGCCATGTCAACCTTGATGGCCTCCGCAAACTGAGCAGGAGAACTTGCAACGATATCCATGCCGGCCTTGAAGAATCTCTCGCGCGCCTCCGGGGCAGTGAGCAGATTCACTATCTCCCGATTGAGCATATTAACGATAGCCGCCGACGCGGAGGCGCCGGCGAACAACCCCAGCGTCGACCCGTACTCATACCCCGGCAGCCCGGCGGCAACGGCTACCGTAGGCAGTCCGGGCGCAAGCTCCGAGGGTTTCAGGGAAGCGACGGCCAATGCCCGCAGACGGCCCGCGCCCACGTGTGGCGCCGCGCCCGACGCGACCGGAAACATGACCTCGATTCTGCCGCTGAACAAATCGGTAAAGGCCGGCGCAGCCAGCTTGTAGCTGATCTGCACGATGTTTACACCTGCCCTGGACTTGAATAGTTCGGCGGCGAGATGCGTCGAGTTGCCGTTACCCGACGATGCATAGTTCAGCACGCCGGGCTTGTCCTTCGCCAGCGCGATCAGTTCCCGCACGGACTTGACCGGCAACCCCGGATAAACAACGATCACGTTGGGCTGCGTCACCGCCAGCGTAATCGGCGCAAAATCGCGCACTGGATCAAATGGCATATCGCTACGCATATAGGGCGAAAGCCAGGTCACGGCGCCGGTCAACATCAAGGTATGCGCATCGGGCGCCCTGGCGACAATTTCACCGGGCACAAGTCCGCCGGCCCGATTATCGACTATCACCGGCTGACCTACCCTGGCCGCAAGACCCGCAGCCAGAAAGCGCGCGGTGAAATCGGTGGCACCACCGATCCCGGACGCGAGTATGCGGACCGACTTGGTCGGGTACTGTTGCGCAGTCACCGAACCAGAAGACGCCAGTCCCACCCCGAAAACGACTGAAAAAACATAGAGTCGATATGCCATGATTATTCTGAAGTTTCAGTCTATATGCGCAATGAAGCGTAAACTTTATCATGCATAATCGTGCCCTCTCGATGCGGGAACGCACTAACTCAGCGCGATCATCATGCGCCATCGCTCATGGAATATCGCGTTGGCGTCGCAGCCATGATCGTGCAAAAGATCACGCTGGCACCTGACGCAAGGTTTTGCCCTCAACTCCGACATTTAGCGTGTACAATGCCCCTCGAAACTCGAGGGCATACCCAACGTATTTCATACCAGATGAAACGGCAGAACAATTATATGCCCGCCATTTCAGAAACGATCATGAAAATCAGATCACGGTGCCGGCAGGCCTCCTGCCCAGTCCGTCGCGCAGCCATGACCGCGAGTTAGCGCAGACACCCTCCACATCCGCCGCCATGTCGACATCCGAGCTATATGACGCGTTACCGAACGGTTATACGCTAGAGGAGTATCGCATCGAGTCGATGCTGGGCATAGGCGGCTTTGGCGTTACCTATCTCGCGCACGACAACAATCTGAAAACCAAAGTCGCCATCAAGGAATACCTGCCTGGCGATTTCGCGACAAGAAACGCCGATCATTCGGTAAAACCGAAGTCGGATCGCACCCGCGAGTCGTTTGACTGGGGCTTGAAGGCTTTTGTTGAAGAATCGCGCACCTTGGCTACGTTTCGTCATCCCAATATCGTGCGCGTCATGCGTTTTTTCGAGGCTAACGCCACCGCCTACATGGTGATGGAGTTTATCGCCGGCAAGCCGCTCAAACGCACCAATCTGGACCAGACCGGACTGTTGCGCATCATCATGCCGCTGCTCGATGGCCTGGACACCATCCATCAAGCCGGATACCTGCATCGCGACATCAAACCACCCAACATTTTCATACGCAATGACGGCAGTCCTATTCTGATCGACTTTGGTTCGGCACGCATGAAAGCCACCGCCAACAAAGAGTTGACCGCCATCGTTTCACCGGGATTTTCTCCGCTCGAGCAGTATCACAGTCAGGGCAGGCAGGGCCCTTGGACCGACCTCTATGCTCTGGCCGGCGTCATGTACTGGCTGGTGACCGGCAAGAAGCCTATCGAAGCCGCGGCCAGGGTAGGTACCGACAACATGCCGGCCCTGGCGGATATCGGCGGCGAAAAGTACTACACCAAGCACTTCCTGTCGGCAATCGATTGGGCCCTGAAAGTTCCGGAGACTGAACGCCCTCAGTCTGTGTCCGAATGGCGTACCGCGCTGGCCGACGTAAATTCGGTGGATATCCTGCTCGACGCGCCATCGCCGGCTGCACGCCCCGTTCCGTCAGGTGCCACGAGTTTGATGCAGATGCCGAGCGGCGTGGTATTCGATCGTGATCTGCTCATGCGTGTTCAGACGGAACTTGCACCCCACGTCGGCCCCATCGCCGCGACCATGATCAAGAGGGCCGCCACGAAGTCATCTACCGTCACTGATCTCGTCGCAATGCTGGCCTCTGACATTGCCGACGATGCTGCCCGCAGTGCTTTCATCAGAACGTTCGGCAATGAAGATTCCGCACCTACGTCGCAACTTGCTCCGCCAGCCTCCCCCTCACGCATCGTAAGCTCCAAGTCGCGGCTAGTATTTAGTGAATCCGCCACCCCAGCGTCGCGACCCGCGCGGTCAACGCCATCGATCCAGCCCTCGCACTCCATATCCAGCGCATCTGTGCCGTCGCAGATAGTCACCACATCGCAGCTTCAACGATTCGACGCTGCAACGCTGCAGCGCGCGGAAGCAGCGCTAGCCGAACATATAGGTGCGGTAGCGAAGGTACTGCTAAAGCGAGCCGCACGCACGGCACGCAACGAAAGCGAACTCTATCTGCTGTTAAGCGACGAAATCAAAGACAAGGCTCAGCGCCGGAACTTCGTGCGTACGGCAATCGCACTGTCGGGCAAAAACTAATCTGCGCGTAGTTTCGCCGTTATGGTTGAGCACCGTGGTCGGCGTATGACACGATGGAATTCAGCTCGGCGAGCATGAGCGCCCCCAGATCGCGCGGCAGCGGCAACACACCGGATTGCAGCACTTCCATGATCTGGCGGCGTTCCGCAATCGGCAGACGGCTGAACGCCTCCTTCGCCTGCGAGGCGAGCGCGCGTTTGTCGACCGGCGTCAGCTTCTCGAGACCGCGATATCCTTCGCGCACGGCACGCGCCTTCATTCCAAATTCGGCGACTATCTGCGACTTCGAGTTCGCATACTGAGGATCGCGCAAAATTTTCTGCATGCCGGAAAATACCGAATCGCGCTGCGACGCACTGAGGTGCAGAAAACTCTCGTCGATAAGCGCACGTAAGCGTTGCTCCTCGGTGCCACTTTCTATCGGCGGCGAGGCAAGCGCATAGCCGAACGGCTGTTGCGGCGCTGCAGGCTGCTGACGCATGACCCCGACACCACGTTCAATGGAGGTCGAGATCGCCTGATCGCGCAACATGCGTAACACCAGTATCAATATCGGCTCCAGCGCCACGGCAGTCGTGGAAAACACCAGCAGCAATATCAATATGAGGCAACGACGTAACATAAACAGAGGAGGTCAGGCCTGTGACCGCGCGATGTTTCTGGAGGGACATATCCCGATGCGCATCCACCGAGACAGTGCCCAAAACACCACGTGGAAACAAGGAAAATAAGGGGATGAACAGTCTAGTAGCGGGATAGGCAAAGGTCAACGAACTCGTATGCTCGAACCTCGCCCGTGCCTGCGTGAAGGTAGTGTGTGGCGTGCACTCGCGGCTATTAGCCAAATTCCACGACAAGAACCCTGCTTACCATAAATTTTATAAACTCAAATGGTTACGACATACTTCGCACCTAACTTCTGCGATTTCGACGATTCATGCCGATACAACCAGGATACGCAACGCCGCGTAATACTATTCTCAGGACCAATAGGAATGGGAAGCAGATGTTGCTCCGGTTAGTTGCAAAGCGGGGATACCTGCGCTGCATCGCGCGTATGTCATTCTTACCTGCGGTGCTATGCGTTGGTTGCGTTTGCGCGCAGTCTGCTTCGCCAGGGTCGGCTCAACCGTATCCATTCAAACCCATACGTGTGATCACGGCCGGCACGGGCGGCGGGACTGACCTCGTCGCGCGGCTCTTTGTTCCAGGTATCTTCTGAGCCTTCGGCCAAACGGTCATCGTCGACAACAGGGCGAGCGGCGTTATTCAGGGAGAGACGCTGGTTAAATCCGCTCCTGACGGATATACCTTGCTCGTATGCAGTGGCAATTTATGGATTTCCGGGTACACACAGACTTTGTCATTTGATCCACTTCGGGATTTCTCGCCGATCACGTTGATAGGAAGCTCACCCAGCATACTCGTCGTGCATCCGTTGCTGCCGATCAAATCCGTCAAAGAATTGATAGCGTTGACGAGGGTCAGGCCAGGCGAACTTAACTATGGTACCGCCGCCGCTGGCGCAGCCGGGTTGATGGCCGCAGAACTTCTGAAATCCATGGCTCACGTCAATACCAGAAATCTACGATAAGATCTATGAGTGGTATACGTCAGGCCCGCGACAGCGGTTACTCGTACGCGTTCCCTATAAAGGCGGCGGTCCTGCGCTGAACGGATTGATTGGCGGCCAAGTTCAGTTATCGTTTGCCAGCACACCCAACGTGTGCCCGCTGCCAGAGCCTTGCGGTAAAACACCGGGCCCGCCCCGGTAAAATGATCCACGAAGCCGGCATACGCGTCGATTGGGCGGGCGATTTCTCCGGGAGACGCATGCTCTTCCAACGACTATCGCGGGTCGACAGTGCTTTCATCCTGCGCTCCTTCGTAGTACGCTGCAGCGGCATACTGCACAAAGGAGGCTCTCGATGACCATGACACGCCTTGCGGCTTTCCTGCTGATCGCCATCACGCCGGCGATGGCGGCGGCCGCATCCGCCGAAACCTTTCCGGCCAGACCAGTGCGCGTCGTGCTCGGACTGGGCTCGGACGTGTTGCCACGCATGGCCGCACAAAAACTCAGCTCGGTCTGGGGACACCAGGTGCTGGTGGATCAACGACCCGGCGGCGGCGGCTCGATTGCCACGGACATTGTGGCAAAGTCCATGCCGGACGGTTACACGTGGCTGATCAGCACCGCGACTCACACCATCAACGCCGGATTCACGGCCAATGTGCCATCCAGCCTGGTCACCGATTTTGCGCCTGTCATATTGCTGGCGCACGCACCCTACTATCTGCTGGTTCACCCTTCTGTGGCCGCAAAATCCATTTCGGAACTTGTGGAAATGGCGCGCGCGAAACCCGGACAACTGAATTACTCCACGTCCGGCATCGGCTCGCCGCCGCACCTGGCTACCGAACTTTTCAAGATCATGGCGCGCATCAACATCGTGCATGTGCCCTACAAAAGCTCGGCTGCGGCCACCACGGACCTTCTTGGCGGACACGTGCAGGTATCGTTCCAGTACGCACCGACAGCCATGCCTCACGTCAAAGGCGGCAAGGTCAGGGTTCTCGCGGTAACGGGCGCCCAACGTTCGACCATCGCGCCTGAACTCCCTACCATCGCGGAGTCCGGTTTCCCCGGGTTTGAAGTGCTGGGCTGGAACGGCGTGCATGTTCCCAAGGGCACTCCCAGGGCAACGATCAGCAAGATCAACAAAAATGCTCTCGATGTGCTCAACCTTCCGGACGTCAGGGAAAAAATGGTCATCGCGGGACTCGAACTCGTCGGCACGACGCCTGACGAATTCGGGGCGTTTGTCAAAAAGGATCTCGCACACTGGATCCAGTTGATCAAACAAACCGGCATACGCCCGGAGTGAGTGGTGCAATCCGTCTACAAAGTATCTGAAGGAAGATAAGGAAAAATGGAAACGGGTAATCCGACTGACAGGGATTACCGCAGAATAAGGACACAGCTATGGCCAAAATCCTGCTGGGCGTGCCGGTCGAAGTTTCTGAACGGAAATCCGCTGCGGCCACCACCACGCGCATCGTTTCCAGGCAAGGACTGCGACTCGGACTGCTCGATAATTCAAAGGGAAACGCGGATGCCCTGCTGGCCCTGCTGGCGATGGGCATTAAGCGCGACGTGAATGTAGTTTCCACAACCGAACGACGCAAGCCGAGCGTCAGTGCGGCGGCGCCAGCCGATGTTCTGGAAGAACTTGCGGCACAGTCCGATCTTGTCATCACTGCAATTGCAGATTGAGGATCATGCACGTCGTGGAGTGTCCACGACATGTGTGAAGTACAAAAGCGCGGCACCTTGGCGGTGGTCATCTGTTCGGACGCGTTTCATCATCTCGCGTGCGCGCAGGCCCGCGTGCGCGGCATAGCAGGCCTGTCCCTGGTCGTCATACCTCATCCGGTAACGGGTATCAGCGCGGAACAATTGCAGGCGCGCGCCGCGCTTGCACTGCCACAAATACTAGCGATCGCTGGGAACCACACAGCATGACAACCGTGGCGGAATGGCTCAGCGAGCCTGGCGCCGGCCTCGAGGTCGAGGATGATTTCGACGAGATCAACACGCAATACCTGGCGCGTGGCTGGACAGATGGCCTGCCGGTGGTGCCACCGACGCGGCGCCGGATCGAGGACATGCTCGGTTACTGTGACCGCCCGTGGAATGCACCCGTGGCAACGATCGCGCCCAACGACAGCCCCGCAACACCGCTGCGCATCGCCGTCAACGCGGTGATGGCGGGATGCCGTCCCGAATATTTCCCGGTGATCGTCACCGCCATTGAGGCCATGTGCGAACCCGCGTTCAACCTGAATGCCATACAGTCGACTACCCACCTGTGTGCACCGCTGGTAATCGTCAATGGCCCCATTGCAAAAGAGCTGGGCATCAACAGCGGTTACAACGCGTTCGGACCCGGCAAGCATGCCAACGCGACCATAGGCCGGGCAATACGCCTCGCACTGATCAATATCGGCGGCGCGGTGCCCGAAGTGGGCGACATGGCGACGCTGGGATCACCTGCCAAGTACAGCTACTGTGTCGCGGAAAATGAGTCTGCGAATCCATGGCAACCGCTGCAAGTCGAGCGGGGACACCCCGCGTGGAGCAGTGCCGTGACGGTCATGGGTCTCGAATGTCCGCATAACGTGCATGACCGGGAAAGCAGCGACGCGGAAGGAATTTTGACAACAATTGCCGGGACCATGGCGAACACCGGTGCCAACGACATGTATTACGCCGCGCATCCGCTGGTCGTTTTGTGCCCCGAACACGCGACAACGATTGCGCACAGCGGCTGGAACAAGGCGCGCATCAAACAGTTTCTGTTCGAGCGCGCACGCTTACCTATGTATCTGTTTTCAAAAGAGAATATAGAGCGACGGTTTCGCACGGGATTCTCCGGCCGGTACGCGACGGCGGGCATGGATGCGCCCGTGCTCATGGTGCAACGGCCGGAACACATCGTGGTCATCGTGGTCGGTGGCGCAGGCAAGCATTCCGCCTGCTTTCCGACGTTTGGTGAAACCGTGCCGATCACCCGCACAATCAATACCCGCGATGGCAAGCTTGCGCGGTCCATCCATGAATTCCGGAGCAGTGCCCGTGGACAAGACGACTTACACATTGGTTGAATTTGCTTCAACCGTCGGTTTCAGCGACCTGTCGGTGGAAACCATGCATGCCACGAAACGCTGCATCGTCGATGCCGTCGGCTGTTCTTTAGGAGCTTATTGTTGCGAGCCCATCAACGCCATACGCGCGATCGCGTCGGAAATCACATCCGTCGCGCCGGCCACGATCATAGGCACAACAATACGAACAACGCCCGATCTGGCCGCGCTCGTTAATGGCGCGATGGTTCGTATCCTGGACTTCAGCGATGATTACTTCGGCGGTATCGGCGACACCGGTCCTCATCCGAGCGATAACATCGGCGGCATACTCGCCACAGCAGAATCGGCCGGTCTGGGCGGCAAAGACCTGCTATTGGGAATTGCCATTGCCTACGAGGTATGCGGACATCTCTCCGATCGCGTGCGATGGGCCGCGCAAGGCTGGGACCACCCGATGTGCCACTCAATTGCAACGGCGCTGGGAGCGGGAAAACTACTGGGCCTGTCGAAACAGCAGCTGGGTAATGCACTGGCACTTGCGGTCGCACCCAATATTTGCCTCAACGAAACCCGGCGCGGTCATCTTTCCAACTGGAAAGCATTTGCCGGCCCCAATGGCAGCCGCAACGGTCTGTTTGCAGCAATGCTCGCGGCCAGGGACATTACCGGACCGGACGGCGTGTTCGAAGGTAGTTCGGGGCTTATGAAGCAATTGAACAGTTCCTTTGAACTTGATGATCCACTGCATGCACGCAACGTGCCGTTCAAGATCGAAGGCACGTTCTTCAAGTCCCTGCCCGTGCGCTATCCCTATCAGTTGCCGATCTGGACCGCGATCAAGCTCCGAGAACGCGTGGACATGGCGCAGATCAAGTCCTTGCGCGTGTACCTGGAAAAGCGCTCCGTCGTCAGCCGCGAAACCCACCCGGAATACTGGGAGCCGGAAAGCGCGGAGACCGCCGACCACAGCGGACCTTATCTTATAGGCGCGGCGCTCGTGGATGGCGCGATATCGAAAAATACCTTTACTCCCGAACGATACCGTGACCCGACCATACTTGGCATTGTGCAGAAGATACACATGGAGGGCGACCCGGCTTACTCGGCTTCGTTTCCCCGTGAACTCAACTGTCGCTTCGAAGTGGAATTGACGTCGGGAGAGCCGATCACGCTGCATGAGATCAATCCCAAAGGACATCCGGGCAACCCGATGAGCGATAATGGGTTGGAAGCCAAATTTTTTGCGCAGGTCGAACCCGTGCTCGGCCATGCACGGGCACAAACACTGCTGGATCAGATCTGGAATGTGGAAAAAATGGAAAACCTCGGTACGCTGTTCCCGTTCATGCGGGTAACCGCGCTGGCGTAACGCCGGCTCGAACTCCAACAGGGATCTGAGATGACACAAGAACTTTTGCAAAAAATGGTTTTGGCCGGCTGGATCATTGGAACTGTCGGCGCAGCCTGCGCCCAGGATTACCCAAGAAAATCCATACGCATCGTCACCGTGGATCCGGGCGGCAATGGTGACTTTACCGCGCGGCTGATTGCGCTGGGGCTGACTGCCAGCATGAACCAGACCATCATCATAGAGAACAGACCCAGCGGCGTCATTCCGCCGGAAATTGTTGCGCGGGCTACACCAGACGGATATACGCTGCTCGTCTACAACAATGGCTTCTGGATCAAACCACTGCTGGAAAAAACGACCTATGATCCGGTGAGAGACTTCGCGCCGGTTACGATGACGCATCGGGCGCCTAATATATTGGTGGTGAATCCGGCGCTGCCGATCAAGTCAGTCAAGGACCTGATAGCGCTGGCGCGTTCCAGGCCGGCAACGCTTAACTATTCATCCAGTTCCGGCGGCTCAGCAAGCCACCTGGCGGGACAAATGTTCACGGACATGGCGGGTGTAAATATAGTGTGGGTGCCTTACAAGGGCGATGGGCCTGCGATTGTTGCACTGCTCGGCGGCGAAGTTCAGCTCATGTTCGCGAGCGCGGCTTCCGTTGCACCACACGTGAAATCGGGACGGCTCAGGGCACTGGCGGTTACCGGCACACAGCCATCGCTATTGGTGTCCGACCTGCCTACCATGGCGGCAGCGGCATTACCCGGATTTGAACTGGTGACGTTTACGGGCGTCTTCGCGCCGGCAAAAACGCCCGCTGTCATTGTAGACCGACTCAATCAGCATATCGTACGATACGTTCATCAGCCGGACGTCAAGGAGAAAATCTTCAATGCCGGCGGAGAAGCCGTCGGCAGCACGACGACACAACTTGCCGAAGCCATGAAAGCCGATATGGAACGCACAGGCAGGATCATAAAGAGCGCTGGCTTGAACTCGCAATAATCCACACATGACAAACTCAATGACGATAGAACAACAACTGGTCAGGCACGTGCGCGAAACCGCATTTTCCGATGTACCCGAAGAAGCACTGGCCGCGGCACGACGCGAAGTGCTATGGGCTCTGGGCACGGCAGTGGCGGGAGCAGGTGCGGAAGGCTCAGACACCATCGCGGAATTTGTCCGGCAGGAAGGCGGGCGCGGACCATGTACCGTGATCGGCTTCGGTGACCGCGTGTCGCCCGGTTTGGCGGGACTGGCGAACGGCTCTTACACGAAAGCGCGTGAATTTGAAGACAAATTCTGGATGGACAAGGGACACGGCTATGCCATCGGTGCCGCGGTCGTGCCCGCCGCTTTTGCATTTGCGGAGCTGGCCGGGGGCATGAATGGGAAATCGTTTCTGGCCGCCGTCGCCATCGCCACCGACGCCGGTGCGCGCATGATGTGCGGAGCGCCCACCGCGATCGATTCGGGCTGGGTTTCAAGCTACGTTTTTTCGGCATTCTGCGCGACCCTGGTCGTGGCCAGACTCCTGAAGCTGGACCAGGAGCAATTCATGAATGCGATGGGGCTCGCGTATGCACAGACCACGGGTAGCCAGCAGGCGAATGTCGAAGGCGTCATGGGCTGCCGTATGCAGATGGGATTCGGCGTGCGCAACGGCATTGCATCGGCGCAGCTCGCGAAGATGGGGATCACCGGAGTGCATCAGTTCCTGAACGGACGATGCGGACTATACCCGCTGTTTTTCCGCGGCGAGAACATCGATCTCGACGCGATCACCCGTGACCTAGGGCGCAACTTTTTGGGCACGCGTCTGGGCTTCAAGGCCTATCCGTGTGGCGTGGTTGCGCATCCGGTCCTCGACGCGGTGCTGGCATTGCGCGGCAAGAATGGCATAAGCGCTGAAACGGTACAGGCCATCCAGGTCTACGGGTCGACACGTTTATCCATCATGGTAGAACCGCGGGAACTGCGCAAGAATCCCACCAACCACGTCGAAACCGAGTTCAGCCTGCCATGGGCGGTGGCCTGCGCATTGGTCGACGGAAAAGTTTCTTTCGCGCATTTTACGGATGCAGCCGTCTGCGACCAGCGCTATATCGATCTGGCGCGCAAAGTTGAGTCGGACATGCAGGAAGGACGACAGGGCGCCTGGGTCGAAATAACACTCAAGGACGGCCGCATCGTGACATCTGGAAAAGTCATGACGGCAAAAGGACATCCGGATAATCCGCTGACGACCGAAGAGGTCGTTGCAAGCTATCGCGAATGCGTGAAGTTTGGACCCACGCCGCTGCCAAGTTCACGGACCGAGCAGGCGAAAGACATGGTGCTGCAGCTGCAGGACGTACCGGACGTGACCGAAATCATCAGGCTGCTCGCCTGATGTTCAGTCCTTGGCCTGCGGTGTGCCGCGCTCCGTCAGTCAATTCATCAGGGCATAGGCTGCCAGCGCGCCCAGTAGCTGCATTACGATAAAAGCCGGCGCATCCGCCGGCCGAATTCCGGCAAACGTATCGCTCGCCGAACGCGCCAGCGTCACTGCGGGGTTTGCGAATGAGGTCGACGCCGTGAACCAGTATGCCCCTATGATATAAGCGCCGACGGCTGCCGCGATCGCAGGCAAGCCTAGCCGTACCGTGCCGAGTATCACCACCAGCAGGCAAAACGTCGCCACGCCCTCTGCCCACCACTGCGCAGCCCCGGTCCGCTCATGTTGCGAAACAAAAAACAACGGCTCACCAAACATGATGTGCGCCGCGGCAACTCCCACGAACGCACCAGCAAGTTGCGCCCCCGTATATGCCGCTGCCTCCCACCAGGACAATTTCTTGCCCAGTGCCGCGATCATGCTGACCGCGGGATTGAAATGCGCACCGGAAACCGGGGCAAACACCAGTATCAGAGCATATAAGGCGCAGCCGGTGGCTATCGAGTTGGCCAGCAAGGCAATTGCGACGTTGCCGCCCGACAGACGCTCGCCCATGATGCCGGATCCGATCACGGTCGCCAACAACAACGCTGGTGCCCATTGTTTCGGCCGCCAGTTTCCGCGTCAACGTCATTGCAGGCCGATTTCTTCGAGTTTTTTCCGCAGGCTCAATTTATCAAGTTTGTCCATGGGCAAACTGGCAAAAAGAAGGATGCGATTGGATAAATTACGGTACGCCTCTGCAAACGCCTGGCGCTTTTGCGCATTGCTGCCCTTCGCTGCGGCAGGGTCAGGCAATCCCCAGTGCGCGGTCACAGGCTGGCCCGGCCATACCGGACAGACTTCGTTAGCGGCGTTGTCGCACACGGTAAACACAAAGTCCATGCGCGGTGCATCGGGTTTCACGAATTCGTCCCACGCTTTGCTGCGCACCCCGTCGACCGGCAGCCCCACATCGCGTATCTGCTTCACGGCAAATGGATTCGGCTTGCCAGGCGGATTGCTGCCTGCGCTGTAGCCATGGAACCGTCCCCGATTCACGGAAGGATTGTTGATGATTGCTTCGGCCATCAGACTGCGCGCCGAATTGTGAGTGCACAGAAACATTACATTAAAAACTTTATCGTCCATGGGCTCACCGCCTTCGAGAGATATTCCCATGCAGGTAGCTGCGGGCGCGCACGGAATTCCGCCGCAACAATTCGCCGTCAGAAACCCTAGGAGGTCATTCATCACGGCAAAATTAGCCATATAAAAAACAAAACGACCTTCCTGACGCGAACGCAACAAGGATGCAAAAGTCAGTTCCTTGAGGTGAAACGACAGCGTCGCGGGGGCGATATTGAGGTGCTCGGCGATTTTTCCGACGGTCAACCCCGATGGGCCGCTCTGCACGAGGAGACGAAAAATCGCCAACCGCGACTCCTGCGCCAGTGCAGCTAATGCCCTGATTACCTGATTTGATTCCATAATTCGAAATGTATCGAATTAATGAGCCTAATGTCAAGTCCCGCGTACTTTCGCACTCCTACCAGTTTATTTCAGGGGGCCGCTTTGGCGACCGCATCCGCGATGACATTGGCCCATCGTTTCACGGCCACACGCGATTTGCCTTCGACCATGACACGTATGACAGGCTCCGTCCCGGAGGCACGCAGAAGGACGCGGCCATGGACGTCGAGCGCAGCTTGCGCATCGCCAAGCGCCTTTTTGACATTGGCAGCGGCGCTGAAATCGAAACGTTGCCGCGCGCGAACATTAACGAGTACCTGCGGATACATCTTGACCGTGCCAGCCGCCTTCGCCAACGTCGTATTGGCGGCGCGTATCGCCCCCAGCACCTGCAATGCGGAAATGATGCCGTCACCGGTGGTGTGCTGATCCAGGCAAACGATATGTCCTGAGTTTTCGCCGCCCAGCTTCCAGCCGCGGGCTTGCATCATATCAAGAACATAACGGTCGCCCACGTGCGCCCGCGCAAAAGGAATATTGAGCCGGCCCAGGGCGTGTTCCATGCCGAGATTCGTCATCAGAGTGCCAACCACGCCGCCTTCGAGTCGACCGCGTTTTCTGCGGTGGGCAGCAATCACAAACAGCAACTGATCCCCGTCATATATTTTGCCTCTGCGGTCTACCATCAGGAGCCGATCGCCGTCGCCATCGAGCGCAATGCCAAGATCGGCGCGCTGTTTCTTGACCGCCGCCTGCAACGCCGCAGGGTGCGTGGCGCCGCACTCCGCGTTGATGTTGTAACCATCGGGCTTGTTGCCTATCTCCACGACGTCGGCCCCAAGCTCATGAAATACGTGGCCGGCAATATGATAGGTCGCGCCATGCGCACTATCGACGACCAATTTCATGCCGCGCAAGTCGAGCCGCGCCGGAAACGTGCTCTTGCAAAATTCGATATAACGCCCCACCGCATCGTCGATGCGCCGCGCCTTGCCGAGCTGCAGCGATTTTCTGCAGGCGAGCGGCCGATCGAGTTCGTTCTCAATCGCGATTTCCACCTTGTCGGGCAGTTTGGCCCCATCGCCAGAAAAAAACTTGATGCCGTTGTCGTCGTAGGGATTGTGCGAAGCGCTAATAACGATACCCGCCGAGAGGCGCAATGCACGCGTAAGGTAGGCGACCGCGGGAGTCGGCATAGGCCCCACGAGCAATACATCGACGCCCGCCGCCGCCAGACCGGCCTCCAGCGCCGACTCCAGCATATATCCCGAAATGCGCGTGTCCTTGCCGATCAGCACCGCCGGGCGCTCTCCCCCGGAGCGTGTACGCGTCAATACTTTTCCGGCTGCATATCCCAGCCGCAATACGAATTCCGGTGTTATGGGAGACTCCCCCACCGTCCCCCGTATGCCATCAGTACCGAAATATTTTCTTTTCATTTGCTATCCTTGTTAGCCGCCTAGCGAGGGATGCCTTGGTTATTACCGGCAGCAGTTTTCCTGCTAAGCAGCGGGTGTCGGGTAGACCATATTCCATGATTATTTCGTGGCGCTCTTGGCGTCTCGGCCACTAGATCCCGCTTTCCACCGCCGACCACACCGCAAGTGCATCGCGCGTTGCGGCGACGTCGTGGACACGCACGATTGCGGCGCCGTTTTTTACGGCCACGAGCGCCGCTGCCACGCTCGCGTATACCCGCTCCGATGCTTCTCGTCCGGTGATACGGCCCAATATCGCTTTGCGTGAAATTCCAGCCATAATAGGCGCACGCATAGCGCTTAAACGCTGCAACTGACGCAACAGCGCAAGATTATGCTCCAGCGTCTTGCCAAACCCAAAACCCGGGTCGACGACGATGCGATCGATGTCTACACCTGCGGCACGTAGAGTCCGCACGCGCTGATCGAGAAAAGCGTACACCTCGTCCATGACATTTTCGTATCGTGGATCGCGCTGCATGTCGGCGGGCGTACCCCGTTTATGCATGACGCATACGGCAACATTGCTTGCCGCAACCACGGCGATTGCGCCTGACGCCTGCAACGCGTTGACGTCGTTGATCATGCTCGCGCCGGCCGCCACTGCGTCGCGCATCAATTCCGGCTTTTGGGTATCAATCGAGACCGGGATCGATTCCCCGGCGAGACGGGCCAGCACCGGCAGTACGCGCTGCCGCTCCTCTTCCAGCGTCACCTCTCGCGCACCAGGCCGGGTCGACTCGCCACCGATGTCGATAATGTCCGCACCTTGCGCAATCAACTGACGTGCATGCGCAATCGCGGCGTCGACATTCAGGAATTGACCGCCGTCCGAGAATGAATCGGGAGTCACGTTCACTATCCCCATGATTAGGGGACGCTCAAGCGAGAGCGTGAACCTGCCGCAACGCAAAGAGCCGGACATGATGCAAAAGTATTCGAAAGGGCTAAGTTCGGTGACCACAGCAACGCGCGCTGCGTTGCGTAATCTTCACCCCACGTCTTTATCCTTGATTTCAGGTTCCCTGCGCAGGTGCGGCGGTGGACGCAGGACTGGGCGGAGGCGTGTCTTTCGGCGTAACGACCACCGGCGCCGCGGGTTTGGGCGGACGCGGCTCACGGCCTTCCATGATGTCTTTCAGCTGCTCCGCATCCATGGTTTCCCATTCGAGCAGAGTCTTCGCCATCTTCTCGACCTTGTCGCGATTGTCTTCGATAATCTTGCGCGCGGTCAGGTACTGCTGATCGATGATGCGGCGCAACTCGGCATCGACTTTCTGCATCGTCGCTTCGGACATATTCTTGTGCGTGGTGACCGAACGCCCAAGGAAAACCTCGCCCTCGTTTTCACCGTACACCATAGGCCCAAGCGCGTCCGACATACCCCATTCGGTGACCATGCGTCGCGCCAGTGTTGTGGCATTCTGGAAATCGCTGCTCGCCCCTGTCGTCATCTGACCGAGAAAAACTTCTTCCGCAATACGTCCGCCCAGCGAAACGGATATGTCCTGAAGAAGATGTTCACGATCCTTGCCATGACGATCCTCCTCCGGCAGCATCCACGTAAGTCCCAGCGCACGACCGCGCGGAATAATAGTGACCTTGTGCACCGGATCGGCCTTGGGCAGCGTGTAAGCGACAATGGCGTGGCCTGCTTCATGATATGCGGTGGTAATACGCTCATCTTCGGGCATGACCATGGATCGGCGTTCGGCCCCCATGTATATCTTGTCCTTGGCCTGCTCAAAATCGTCCATGTCCACCAGACGCTTGTTCTTGCGCGCGGCGAACAGAGCGGCCTCATTGACGAGATTCGCGAGATCCGCCCCCGACATGCCGGGCGTACCGCGTCCTATGATGTCCGCTTTGACATCCGGCGCAACCGGTACTTTGCGCATATGCACGAGCAGTATCTGTTCACGGCCGCGAATATCGGGTAGCGGCACCACCACTTGGCGATCGAAACGCCCCGGGCGCATCAAGGCCGGGTCCAGTACATCCGGACGGTTGGTCGCGGCGATCACGATCACTCCGGCAGTACCTTCAAAACCATCCATCTCCACCAGCAATTGATTCAGTGTCTGCTCACGTTCGTCGTTGCCACCGCCGAGCCCGGCTCCGCGCTGCCGCCCGACCGCGTCGATTTCGTCAATAAATACAATGCACGGAGCGTGTTTCTTCGCCTGTTCGAACATGTCTCGCACGCGTGCAGCACCGACACCGACAAACATTTCAACGAAATCGGACCCGGAAATACTGAAGAACGGCACCTTGGCCTCACCGGAGATCGCGCGTGCCAGCAGGGTTTTGCCGGTGCCGGGGTTGCCTACCATAAGCACGCCCCTAGGTATGCGTCCGCCCAGCTTCTGGAACTTGCCTGGATCGCGCAGGAATTCGACCAACTCCGATACTTCTTCCTTGGCCTCTTCACAACCCGCCACATCGGCAAAGGTCACGGTATTGTTGTTCTCGTCCATCATGCGCGCCCGGCTCTTACCGAACGAGAAAGCGCCACCACGCCCGCCGCCCTGCATCTGGCGCATGAAAAATATCCATATGCCGATCAGCAACAGCATAGGGAACCATGAGATGAAAATCTGCATCAGGAAGCTCTGCTCTTCCTCAGGTTTGGCATCGACTTTCACGCCATACTTGAGCAAATCACTGACCATCCACAAGTCACCGAGCGTGCCGGGACTGTAGGTCACATATTTTCGATTGTCGCTGGCCTGCCAGCGCACGGTACGGCCTTCAACCACCGCTGAACTGACTCGCCCCTGTTTGACCTCATCCATGAACTGCGAATAAGGAATAATGCTTTGCGCAGCCTGGCGCGTGTTGAACTGATTGAATACCGTCATCAGCACCAACGCAATGACCAGCCAGATTGCTACATTTTTAATCAGATTGTTCAAATGTACTCCTCATCATTACCGCGTAATAGTGCGCTATGGTGCTCAATTCTAGACTCTTTTCACCTTCAACGTTGAAACTCGCGTACCACGCTCAAAGTGCCGGATCATCATGTTTCAAGACGTCCCAGGTGCCCCTTGCCGAGCAAGTACAGTTCCTTGCTACGATCTCGCGATGCCGCCGGCTTGCGCGTCACCTGACTTCGAAACCGACCGCGCATTAAGCGAAAATACTCTTGAAATCCAGAGCCTTGGAACACTTTGACGAGAAAACTCCCGCCTGGTTTCAGGTGTTGCGAAGAAAAATCCAGCGCCCGTTCGGCGAGATCCATCACGCGCGCCTGATCACTCATGCTAATACCACTGATATTGGGCGACATGTCGCTTAAAACAAGGTCTATCTGCCGCCCCGACAACGCCTGTTCAAGCATTTGGACCGCGTTTTCCGTGCAAAAATCTCCTTGCAGAAACGTGACCCCCCTTAAAGGGTCCATTTCCAGCAGATCGAGCGCTACCACCAAGCCGCGATTGCCTACTTTGGACTGCGCAACCTGAGACCACCCGCCGGGGGTCGCCCCCAGATCAACCACCACCATACCCGGCCTGAGCAGCTTGTCCCGCGCATCTATTTCGAGCAATTTATACGCCGCACGCGAGCGATAGCCCTCGCTGCGCGCACGTTGCACGTAAACATCATTGACGTGCTCCATCATCCATTGCTTGCTGGTCTTGCTGCGTTTCATCGGCTAGACTCTACACCCAATACAATCTGATCTTTCATAGGCACCGCGCAATGCAACTTGAACTGACATCTACACAACGACGTGAATTGCGCGCGCGCAGCCATCACCTGCGCCCCACGGTGCTGATCGGCGACGCCGGCCTCACCACGCCCGTACTCAATGAAATCAACAAGAACCTCCTGAGCCATGGGTTGATCAAGATCAGGGCGGCTAGCGCCGGACCCGAGCAGCGCGCGCAATGGCTGAGCGAAATATGTGCGACCCTGCACGCTGCGCCAGTCCAGCATATCGGAAAAACGTTGGTCGTTCACCGTCCTGTTCCTGACGAACAGAATCCAGCCACACCTTCCAGAACATCAAAACCCAGACCGAAGCCTCCGCGCCGTCTTAAACGTAGCTTTCAGCGCTGAGGTCAGCGCGTCCGCGCCTGCAACCAAACCAGTATGGCGCCTAGCACGCTCTCGATCAAATAAAGTACGCTGGCGACGCCGTGCCATGTGGAAAAGCGGTCACGGAACACGCTTTCCATCACTTCCCTGGGCAGCGCCTGGTTCTTGAGGCTGGCGAGCAGCGGCTGCACGCCATATTCGCCGACCAGCACCAACCCCAGCATCAACAGGATAATCCAGAATGCGCCCTGCTTGAAACAGCTGCCGCCAAAACGGCCGAGACGAAACAGCACCAGATACGCGGCACATCCCATGCCGACATAGGATATCAGCGTGAACAGCTTGCCCGCCAAACTGCCTGCCAGTACGCGATCGGAAAGCGTAAACAGCACGGGCGCGACCAAATAGCCTATTGTCCACATGCCACCTATCCACAGCGTGATGGCAACAGCGTAGAGTGCTTCGGCGATGGTTTTCATCGCACCGCCGCTAGATATATTTCACTTTCAGCACTTCGTACTCGCGCACACCGCCAGGCGCATGGACTTCTGCGACATCCCCTTCCGATTTGCCTATCAACGCCCGTGCAATCGGCGAACTGATCGATATCTTGCCGTGCTTGATGTCGGCTTCGTCGTCGCCGACGATCTGGTACGTTACCGTCTCACCGCTGCTCATGTCCTCGAGATCGATGGTGGCGCCAAACACACAACGTCCATCAGCGTCTAGAAGCGCCGGATCGATGATCTGGGAATTGGACAGCTTGCTTTCCAGTTCGGCAATGCGGCCCTCAATGAAGCTCTGCCGTTCCTTGGCCGCGGCATATTCGGCGTTTTCAGAAAGGTCGCCATGCGCGCGCGCCTCGGCAATCGCGGCAACAATAGCCGGCCGTTTCACGGTTTTGAGATCATGAAGTTCCACGCGCATTTTTTCCGCGCCTATGATCGTCAACGGAGTCTTAGCCATATTCCCACCTGTTAATGAATTGAGTCACGAATTCGCACATGCAATCCCTGCACGTCATACGGTTTTAATTCCCGCGATTGCTGCATGCCGGTGCATGCCGCCCGCGCACCGGCCAGCGTTGTATAGAGCGTAATGCGACCCTGAAGCGCGGCGCGCCGTATCACATAAGAATCACGCATTGCGCTGCGCTTGTCCTCAACGGTGTTGACGATCAGCGCAATCTCGCCGTTCTTGATCATATCCAGTATGTGCGGTCTGCCTTCGTCAACTTTATTGATGGGCGTCACACCGAGGCCGCCGGCCGTCAGCGCCGCGGCCGTGCCGCGTGTCGCAACCAGACTGAAGCCCAGCTCCAGCAACGCCCGGCCTATTTCGACGGCGCCCGCTTTGTCGGCATTGCGCACACTGACAAATACCTTGCCCGAAACCGGCAGCCTGTCCCCCGCGCCTAGCTGCGATTTTATGAACGCCTCGCCAAAGCTCGCGCCCACGCCCATGACTTCTCCGGTCGACTTCATTTCCGGACCGAGTATGGTATCCGCCCCCGGAAACTTGATGAACGGAAACACCGCTTCCTTGACTGAAAAATAGGGCGGCACGACTTCCTTCAATACACCCTGCTCCGCCAAACTCGTTCCCGCCATGCAGCGGGCAGCGATCTTGGCGAGCGCCAGTCCGGTCGCCTTGGATACAAACGGCACGGTACGTGATGCGCGCGGATTGACTTCCAGCACGTAGATAACGTCCTGCTGGCCTTGCTTCTGGATCGCGAACTGAACGTTCATCAGCCCCACCACCTTCAACGCATGCGCCATGACGGTGGTCTGACGGCGCAATTCGTCCTGCACTTCCGGCGACAGGCTGAACGGCGGCAGCGAACACGCCGAGTCGCCGGAGTGCACACCGGCCTGCTCGATATGCTCCATGATGCCGCCTATCAACACCTGCTTGCCGTCACAGATGGCGTCGACATCCACCTCCGTCGCATCATTCAGGAAGCGGTCGAGCAGCACCGGCGAGTCATTGGATACCTTGACCGCCTCGCGCATGTAGCGTTCCAGATCGCTTTGTTCATGCACAATCTCCATGGCGCGGCCGCCGAGCACGTAGGAGGGACGCACCACCAGCGGATAGCCGATTTCGCCCGCCAGCGCGAGCGCCTTGGCGGCGCTGCGCGCCGTGCGATTGGGCGGCTGTTTGAGCTTGAGTTTGTGGAGCAGCTTTTGAAAGCGCTCGCGGTCTTCCGCGATATCGATCGAGTCGGGCGAAGTACCGATGATAGGCACGCCGTTCGCCTCGAGATCACGCGCGAGTTTGAGCGGTGTCTGGCCGCCGTACTGGACGATGACGCCATACGGTTTCTCGACGTGCACAATCTCGAGCACGTCTTCCAGCGTCAGCGGTTCGAAGTATAAGCGGTCCGATGTGTCGTAATCGGTCGACACCGTCTCCGGATTGCAGTTGACCATGATGGTCTCAAAACCATCCTCGCGCAGCGCCAGCGCGGCATGCACGCAGCAATAATCGAATTCGATACCCTGACCGATGCGGTTGGGACCGCCGCCCAGCACCATGACTTTCCTGCGAGCGGACGGCGCGGACTCGCACTCTTCCTCGTAAGTCGAATACATATAGGCGGTATTGGTCGAGAACTCCGCGGCGCAGGTATCCACCCGTTTGTAAACCGGCCGTATGCCGAAGCCGTGGCGGAGCGTGCGAATCTCGGCCTCGCTGGATTTCGTCAGATACGCCAGCCTGCGGTCGGCAAATCCCTTGCGCTTGAGCATGCGCATCATGTCCGCATCGATATCCGCCAGCTTGCGGTCATCAAGTTCCATTTCGAGATCGACGATCTCCTTGATTTGCGCCAGAAACCAGCGGTCAATCTTTGTAAGCTGAAAGACCTCTTCGAGGGTGAATCCGTTCGCCAGCGCATCGCCGACATACCATATGCGTTCCGGCCCGGGTTCACCGAGTTCTTTCTCTATCGTCTCGCGATCCGTTGTTTTCTGGTTGAGTCCATCGACGCCGACTTCCAGTCCGCGCAATGCCTTCTGAAACGATTCCTGAAAGGTGCGCCCGATCGCCATCACCTCGCCAACCGACTTCATCTGCGTCGTGAGTCTGTCGTTGGCTTGAGGAAATTTTTCGAACGCGAAGCGCGGCACCTTGGTCACCACGTAATCTATGGTCGGTTCGAACGATGCCGGCGTCGCTCCGCCGGTAATTTCATTGCGCAATTCGTCGAGCGTGTAACCGACCGCAAGCTTGGCGGCGACCTTGGCTATCGGAAATCCCGTGGCCTTGGACGCCAGCGCGGAAGAACGCGACACGCGCGGATTCATCTCGATCACCAACATGCGGCCGTCGTCCGGATTGATCGCGAACTGCACATTGGAACCACCGGTGTCGACGCCGATCTCGCGCAGGCACGCGATCGATGCGTTGCGCATGATCTGGTATTCCTTGTCGGTCAACGTCTGCGCCGGGGCCACGGTGATCGAATCGCCGGTATGCACGCCCATCGGGTCGATGTTTTCTATCGAGCAGATGATGATGCAGTTGTCCTTGCGGTCGCGCACCACCTCCATCTCGAATTCTTTCCAGCCTATGACCGATTCCTCGATCAGCACTTCCTTGGTCGGCGACGCGTCCAGCCCGCGCTCGCATATCGCCAGGAATTCCTCGCGGTTGTAGGCGATACCGCCACCGGTTCCGCCGAGAGTAAACGAGGGCCGGATGATGGTGGGGAACCCGACCACCGCCTGCACCTGCAGCGCCTCTTCGAGGCTGTGTGCAATCGCGGAACGTGCACTGTCCAGACCTATCCTGCTCATCGCCTGCTTGAACTTTTCGCGGTCCTCTGCCTTGTCGATGGCCTCCTTCTTCGCGCCTATCATTTCCACGCCATACTTATCGAGCACGCCGTGTTTGGCGAGATCGAGCGCGCAATTCAGCGCTGTCTGTCCGCCCATGGTCGGCAACAACGCGTCCGGACGCTCAATCGCGATCACTTTCTCGACCATGCGCCAGGTCACGGGCTCGATGTAGGTTGCATCCGCCATGTTGGGATCGGTCATGATGGTCGCGGGATTCGAATTCACCAGTATCACGCGATAGCCTTCCTCACGCAGCGCCTTGCACGCCTGCGCACCGGAATAGTCGAACTCGCAGGCCTGGCCGATCACGATGGGGCCGGCGCCTATGATCAGTATGCTCTTGATGTCGGTTCTTTTAGGCATGTCCGGCCGCGGCCTTGTGTTTTTCCATCGTCACCACAAAACGATCGAATAAATAATCCACGTCATGCGGCCCGGGGCTGGCCTCGGGATGCCCCTGAAAACAGAACGCAGGCCGATCGGTGCGCGCAAACCCCTGCAGAGTGCCGTCGAACAAGGATTTATGCGTGACGCGCACATTGGCCGGCAGCGTCGCCGCATCAACCGCGAATCCGTGATTCTGGCTCGTTATCATGACGCGGCCCGACTCAAGATCCTGCACCGGATGATTCGCGCCATGATGGCCGAATTTCATTTTCATGGTCCGGGCGCCACTCGCCAGTGCCAGCAGCTGGTGCCCAAGACATATGCCGAAAACCGGAACACCGGATTCGACAATTTCACGGATCGCCTGAATCGCATAGTCGCACGGCTCCGGATCGCCTGGCCCGTTGGACAGGAATACGCCGTCAGGCTTACGCGCCAGCACGTCGCGCGCTGGCGTTTGCGCGGGAACAACGTCCAGGCCGCAACCACGTGCTGCCAACATGCGCGAAATATTGCGTTTGATTCCAAAATCATAGGCCACGACACGGAATCTTGGCGACACCTGCCTGCCATATCCACGCCCCAGCTCCCACGTCGTTTCGTTCCAGCCGTAGGGTTTTGTGCAGCTCACCACCTTGGCGAGATCCATACCGGTCAGTCCCGGGAACCCGCGCGCGGACTTCAGCGCTGCCAGTTCATCGACGTCGCCGCCCATCAAGCATCCGCTCTGCGCGCCTTTTTCGCGCAGGATACGCGTCAGTTTGCGGGTATCGATATCGGCGATGGCAACAACATTTTGCTGTCGCAGGTACGCACCCAGATCCTGCGTATTGCGCCAGTTGCTCGCCAGCAACGGCAGGTCGCGTATCACCAGGCCAGCCGCATGCACTTTATCCGACTCCACATCCTCGTCGTTGGTGCCGGTGTTGCCGATATGCGGATAGGTCAGCGTAACGATCTGGCGGCAATAGGATGGATCGGTCAGGATTTCCTGATAGCCGGTCATCGCCGTGTTAAACACGACTTCTCCGGTCGACAAACCGTCCGCGCCTATCGACGTGCCCCGAAAAACCGTGCCATCTTGTAGAACTAGGATGGCTGGTTTACGTTGTGACACGTCGAACTCCCGGGGGCAGATATGGAAAGCGGGACAGGTCAGTGACCAGTCCCGCTAATTGGCGTGATTATACGCGAATCACGCCCAACCATCAATGCATGGATCGCGATTATCCGCGTGCAATGTTTGCTCAGGCGTCTGATTCCATTTGAAATTTTCGCATCAATGCGGCAAACGCTAACGCAGGGCCAGCACGTCCTGCATGTCATACAGGCCGTTTTTCTTACCGGCCAGGAAACGCGCCGCGCGAACAGCGCCCTGAGCATAGGTCGCACGACTGCCGGACCTAACGACAATCTCGACGCGCTCGCCGGTTCCCGCGAACATGACGGTGTGCTCGCCGACGATGTCACCGCCGCGCACCGCCGAGAAACCTATGGTCGAGGATTTACGTTCGCCGGTCACGCCTTCACGACCGTAAACCGCGCAATCAGCAAGTTTTTTGTCTTGCGCCGTCGCGATAATCTCGCCGATGTGCAGAGCGGTGCCGGAAGGTGCATCGATCTTGTGCTTATGGTGGGCCTCGATGATCTCCACGTCATAACCTTCGTTTAAAACGCGCGCGGCAACATCGGCGAGTTTGAAAACCAGATTGGTGCCCACGCTCATATTTGGCGCCATCACAATCGCGATATCACGCGCGCCCTCGGCTATGATTTTCTTCTGGTCTTCGGTGAAACCCGTCGTGCCTATCACCATCTTCACGCCCAGTCTCCGGCAAACGGCAAGATAAGCCAATGTCCCTTCGGGACGGGTGAAGTCGATCAATGTGTCGCAACCCGCAAGACTTTTATCCGCATCGGCGCTGATCGCAATTCCGCACGGCAAGCCGACCAAATCTCCCGCATCCTTGTTCAGGCACACGTTGCCGGGCTGTTCAAGCGCAGCGCCCAAAGCAAGGTCATTGCCGTGCAACACTGCAGCCAGCAGTTCGCGCCCCATGCGCCCGGAGCTGCCTGCCACTGCAATTTTGAGTTCAACCATGGTGTTCATATCCGAATTTTAGAAAATCCTGTCCCGCATGCGTCCGAAGAATCCCTTTTCGTCCTTGGGATTGTCTTTCGCTGCATCAGCCTTCGCGGCCTCTGAGTTATTCCCCGTAGTGGCAGCCGGTTTATCCGCCGGTTGGGCTGCAGGTTTGACTTCCGGTTTTGAGGTGGCGGGAGGCTTGGCGGCCGGCGGCTCCAGGGCCTTGATCGCCTGCGGCAATGCGACCACGTCTCCATCGATGCGCGCAAGTTTCTCGTCCTCGAATATGACCGTTATATTGCGCCGCTCCAGTTCCTTGCCCTGCTTTTGAAACATGTAGACGTAGTCCCAGCGATCCGTGCGAAACGGATCGACAACCAGCGGCGAACCCAACGCGAACCGCACCTGCGAGCGTGTCATGCCCAGCTTGAGTTTGGATATCATCTCCTGGGTCACAACATTGCCCTGCTGTATATCGATGCGATATGGGCTGATCGCCGTCGGCACGTCAGGCAACTGCTTGCAGCCGGCGAAAGCCAGCAACGACAACAGGATAGTGAGTATCTTCATAAACATATAACGCTACGATGCACGGCGTATGACCGTGACACTTTGCCTAGTTAAAACCTAGTATGATAACGCAGCCCACACGCCACCGCCCTTACTACGACGCCCGCACCGCAAATGAGTTCCCCGACCGACCTCAAAACCATAGGCCTCAAGGCCACCTTGCCGCGTCTGCGCATACTAGAGCTGTTCCAAAGCAGCAACGTCCGGCATCTTTCCGCCGAAGACATCTACAAGCTCATGCTCAAGGATGGCACCGATACCGGACTAGCCACTGTTTACCGGGTTTTAACGCAATTCGAGCGCGCCGGACTACTGGTACGCCATCATTTTGAAAGCGGCAAAGCGGTATATGAGCTGAATCAGGGCGGGCACCACGATCACCTAGTATGCCTGCAATGCGACCACGTCGAGGAGTTCTACGACGAAGCGATCGAAAAACGGCAAACCGAAATCGCCCAAGAACGCGGCTTCACCATACACGAACATTCGTTACATTTATACGTGGATTGCATTAAGACGAATTGTCCTTATAAGGCTAAAAGCTAGGTTAACCAGCCCGAAACTCCTCCACCGAACTCGCCAGTCGCCCATCTTTCAGTTTCAACGCACGCGTCACCGACTTGGTCGAACCAAACGTCGGTATCACCGCCGAATGCTTGCCCGCACCGCCGATCACGGCAATGATGAGGCTGTCCGCGCTGGGCGCGATAGGCACCAAGGTATCCAGCCCGGCGCTGGCATAAGCGTCCTTGAGTTTCATTCGGAAGCGGCGTTCGATATTATCCTTGGAGAATTTGCCCAACGGCTGTCGTGCATGCTCATACAAAAACTTTTTAACATCCGCCTTGCTGAATCCGCCGTCAGCCACGGTCTTCGCATGCTCCGGACCGAATGCGATCAGCGGCTGAGAGTCGTAGTACAGATCATTGCAGCCGGTGGTCGCCATGGTACCGGCGATCGTAATCAGCACCCCCTCGGCGCTCAGGCTTTCATGGTCATTGACATTGTGTGGACCTTCTGCGCCTATGAGCGTCACGGTGCTGGCTTGCGCCGGGTAGCCACGCTCCACATGCAGCGGCGACCACGGACTCGCGGCTTCGTTCTCGGCGGCGAAATATCCATATTTTGCGGGTGAACCCTGCGTCGCCATGTCACCGAGCGTCGGGATCGCCCCCCCGATGTTCAACTGTGCAAGCCGGATGGCCCTACCTATGGTGGCATTGCTATGCGTACCCGGCCCGAATGCGTTGTGCCCGGCATTGATACCAAGTTCGCTGGCGATCGGCCCGTTCACGATAGTCAGTACCGCAACTGGATGTGTCGTCGCCTGTATGCCGTATAAGTTAAACGGTTCCTCGCACATGGCTTCAATCGCGAGCATAAACAGCGGAAAGTATACCGGCCGGCACCCGGCCATGACCGCATTGGCAGCCAGCCGCAATGGAGTCGCCTCGCCATAGCGCGGCGCGATTCTCGCAATCGGCCGGTCCCACGGACGATCGCAGTACGCGAGCATTTTTTCAACGCGCTGCGCGGTCGGCGGCACGATGGGCAATCCGTCGCTCCATCCGCGCGCCAGGCATAGCTCGTTAATCCGATCGAAATCGTTGTCCGCTTCGAGGCTGGCGTCCTCGGCTCTGAGCAGTTCGGCAAGATCAGTCATTTCAACTGCTCCTTGATCAGTGCCGCGATCTGTGGGATGGCGACATGAGCCCGGCCTTCCACCTGTTCCAGCGAAATACCGCCGAGAGGATGCGGTATCAGCACCAGCGGCAGATCCGGCACACCGAATACGCGCGCCTGCGTTTTTCCCAGCTTGACGAAGGATTCGGTGGAAATCACCGCCGTGGAGAGTCCGCGTTTTCTGAGTTCAGCCATGTCGTGGACACTCCACGACGTGCACGACCCTCAATCCGCCATCGCGGAGACGACAAAGTCGGCCTCCGCCGCAAGTTGGTCCAGCACCTGCTTGGGCGCCGGCTGACTGGCCTTGTCCTTGTACAGCGAAACCACCGATGCCACCGGCACCAAGGCGCGCAAGCCCTCGACGAGGAATCTGAGCAAGTGATCCGCATTGCCCTTGCTGTTGTCCAATACCCCAAGCCGCACGCCGTCTTTTCCAATCTTGCGCTGAGCGACGGCCGCGGCAACGACCGGAATAGGGGCTTCCGGAATTACCAGTGTCACTTTATCCATTTTATTGCACTCCTTTCAGATCCGGTGCCCTGAAAATCAGAACTTGACGCCCAGCATCTCTGCTGCGTGTCTGCGCGTCGTCTCGGTGATTTTAACTCCACCGAGCATGCGTGCAATTTCCTCAACGCGCTGTTTATCGTCGAGCGCCACAACACGGCTCACGACTTTGCCGCCACTCGTGCTTTTCGTAACCTGCCACTGACTGTCGGCGGAAGCGGCGACCTGCGGCAAATGAGTAATGCACATGACCTGATGCTTACTGCCAAGCTTCTTCAGCATCTGGCCGACGATCTCCGCCACGCGCCCGCCTATGCCGGCGTCGACTTCATCGAATATCAGCGTCGGCACCAGCGCGATCTCGCTCGTCGCGGCCTGTATCGCGAGACTGATGCGCGACAATTCGCCTCCCGATGCAACCTTCGCCAACGGCCTCGCCGCAATGCCCTTGTGCGCCGACACGAGAAATTCGACTTGCTCAAGGCCACTGCTTTTGCCTTCGGGCAATCGGGTCAATGCAACCTCGAAACTGCCGCCGGCCAGGGCCAGTGTCTGCATCGCCGCGGTAACTTTCGCTGACAGCGCCTTTGCGGCCTTGCCGCGACCCGCGCTCAACTTGCCGGCCTCGGCCAAAAAGGCGGCATGAGCCTCGGCAACCCGCACACGCAGCGCCTCCAAGTCGTCGTTACCGCCCAACTGGTCCAGACGCGCTCGGGCGCGATCGAGCGCATCCGGGATAGTTTCAGGCGTAGCGCGATACTTACGCGCGCTTGCGTGTACCGCATCCAGGCGCTGCTCCACTTCCCGGATGCGTCGCGGATCGATATCGAGACGCTGCTGATAGTCGCGCAGCATATAAGCAGCCTCCTGGGCCTGCGCCTGGGCCGAGGCAATGACGTCGACGATTTCCTTGAGACGCGCATCATATTCAAGCAGGCGGTCAAGTCCGGACGACACCGCCGCAAGCTGCGCGAGACCCGCATGATCACCCTCGGACAACAACTCGGCCGCAATCTGAGTTCCCTCAATCAGGCTCTGCGCATGCGCGAGACGTGCATGCTCTGCCTGAAGTTCCTGCCACTCCGCCGGACTGAACCGCAACGCGTCGAGTTCGCGCACCTGCCATTCAAGTTGTTCGCGCTCGGCGGCAAATGCCGCTGCATTGGTTTCAAGCAGAGTCAGGTTTTGACGAATTTCCTGGCTACGGCGCCACGCCGCCGCGACGGCCTGCGCCATGTCGCCCAGGCCGCCATAGGCGTCAAGCAGGCTGCGCTGCGCGGCCGGACGCAACAGCGACTGATGTTCGTGCTGCCCATGAATATCGATCAGGAACTCTCCCGCCTCCCGCAACTGCGCGAGCGTTACGCCGCGGCCGTTGATAAACGCACGCGAACGTCCACCGCCATCGATCACACGCCGCACTAGGCAACTATCGTCATCACCGGTCAGATCGTTGTCGTTTAGCCATGCGTGCAAGGCGCCCGCGTCGAACTCGGCGCTGATTTCGGCTTTCTCCGCCCCCTGCCGAACTACGTCGGCATCGGCGCGCTGTCCGAGCACCATCGCCAGCGCGTCTATCAGGATGGACTTGCCGGCGCCGGTTTCTCCGGTCAGAACCGTGAAACCTTCTTCAAATTCGAGATCGACACGGTCGACGATCACGAAATCACGAATGCAAAGGGAACGGAGCACTTTAGAACTAAGGTTGAGGGATGAGGGATGAGGGATGAAAAAAGACCGCGCCCACGCTGACGCCAGCCAACCTCTTCGTATTTTCGCCCCCCGCCGTCATGCCGCCCTCAGTACGACTCTGTCCAGTGCAGCTTGCCGCGCAGCATATTGTAGTAATCGTGGCCCACCGGATGTAGCAGGCGTATTGTATGTTCATAGCGTCTTACGATGACGCGATCCCTATCACGCAGATCGAAGCGTGAGTGGCTGTCAAAGTGAGCGCGCGCGTTGGCGGCGCTGCTGATTGCGATTTCCACCACGCTGTCGCTGCTGATCACCACAGGCCGGCTTGAAAATGTGTGCGGGCATATCGGCACCAGCGACATCACGGACAACGACGGGTGTACGACAGGGCCGCCGGCGGACAAGGCGTACGCCGTGGACCCGGTGGGTGTGGCGACGATGAAACCGTCGGAGCGCAGTGTATACAGGTGTTTCCCATCTATCTTGACTTCGAACTCTATCATGCTGCCCTTGATACCCTTGGTAACAACGGCATCATTGAAAGCCAGCACGTCAAAAACCGTGCGCTCGCTGCTGATGACTTCGGCTTTGAGCAGCATGCGTTCCTCGGTCACGTAGGAACCATCGAGTATGCTGCCTATGGTTTCGAACATGGTATCTATCGAGATATCGGTCAGGAATCCCAGCCTGCCCTGGTTGACACCCACCAGGGCAACATCAAATGGCGCAAGCGTGCGCGCGATGTTGAGCATGGTTCCATCGCCCCCAATGACGATGGCCAGATCCGCCTGTTGCCCGATTTCCTCTAGCGCCAAAACCGGGTATCCGCTCTCGCCTATGTTCGCGGCGGTCAGTGTGTCGACCAATACGGTGACGCCGCGTCGGGCGAGAAACTCACCCAGCTTGAGCAACGGACCCGCGATCTCCGGGCTCTTGTATTTACCGATCAGGCCCACGGTCTTGAATGATGTATTCATGACCGCATTAAACCATAGATTACGGCGAACGGTGAACCGCAAGTCGCAGGCGGAAAGTGCCGGGAAACACGCGTCTATCGTGACATCGCGCTCGCCGTTTACGGCTCAACGTTCACTGTTTACCCGGTTGACCATCTATTTGTGTAGAATAAATTCATGAGTCAGGAAATACCGTACCTCAACGATCGCGCCCAGACACTGCTCAAGGCTCTGGTCGAGCGCTATATTACCGACGGGCAACCGGTGGGTTCACGCGCGCTGTCCAAGGTATCCGGCCTCGATCTGTCGCCGGCCAGCATCCGCAACGTGATGGCGGACCTCGAGGAGATGGGATTTATCGCCAGTCCGCATACGTCCGCCGGACGCATACCGACGCCGCGTGGCTACCGCTTTTTCGTCGACACCCTGCTGACCATCAAACCGCTAGACAACGTTGAGATACATCAGCTCGAAGGGCAGTTGCACACCGAAAACCGCCAAAAACTCGTTTCATCGGCCTCTCTCCTGCTGTCGGAACTGACGCACTTCGCGGGTCTGGTCATGACGCCGCGTCGCGCCGCGATGTTCAAACACATCGAATTCGTAAGCCTGACGGACAAACGCATCCTGCTGATCATCGTCTCGCCCGAGGGCGACGTGCAGAATCGCATCCTCACCACCGATCGCGGCCATACCCAGTCCGAGCTGGTCGAGGCGGCCAATATCCTGAATCAGAACTTCGCCGGCTGTTCGTTCGATGAAATTCGCCTGCGCATTCATGACGAACTCAAACAACTGCGCGAAAGCATGTCGCGCCTGATGACTGCCGCGGTCGAAGTCGGCGGTCAGGCACTCCAGGAAGCGTCTGACGAAGTGGTCATTTCCGGAGAGCGCAATTTGCTGCAGGTACACGATCTGTCCGGCAACATGGACAGCCTGCGCAAGCTGTTCGACCTGTTCGACAAGAAAGCGAGCCTTTTGCAACTGCTGAACGTCAGCAATCGCGCGCAGGGCGTGCAGATATTCATAGGCGGCGAGTCCGGGCTGGTGCCACTCGACGAGTGCAGCATAGTCACCGCCCCGTACGAAGTCGACGGCAAGGTTGTGGGGACGCTGGGCGTGATCGGACCGACACGCATGGCTTACGAGCGCGTGATCCCCATCGTCGACATCACTGCAAAGTTGCTGTCGAGTGCGCTTTCACAGAACTAGGGGTGGCGAGCGGGTCTCGAGGCTGGGCAACCAAGCCGAAGCCGCATGGCTTGCTGGCGCCCGCTCATCACTCGTCACTTATCGCTCCTCACTGAAGTCCAAGACGTAGCCCATGACCCGCCACGACCCTGAACCGCCCTACGCGCACGGCACACCACCCAAAACCGGCATCCTGCTGGTAAATCTTGGCACACCGGATGCGCCTACCGTGCCGGCCGTGCGCCGCTATCTGCGCGAATTTCTGTCCGATCCACGTGTGGTGGAGATCCCTCGCCCACTGTGGTGGTTAATACTTAACCTGTTTATTCTGCCGTTGCGCCCCAAGCAATCCGCAAAGCGCTATGCACAGGTCTGGACAGGCGATGGCTCGCCACTCAAGGTGCATACCGAGCGCCAGGCACGCATGCTCAAGGGTTACCTGGGCGAACGTATTCGCACGCCGTTGGTGGTCGACTATGCGATGCGCTACGGCCAGCCTTCCATCAGTACGACACTCAACAGCCTTAAGGCACAGGGTTGCGACCGTATCTTGCTGCTGCCGTTGTATCCGCAATATGCCGCAAGTACGAGCGCCACTGCGTTCGATGCCGTCGGTGCCGCCTTTGCACGGATGCGAAATCAGCCGGCGCTGCGCAGCGTGCGCAATTTTCACGATGACCCGGGTTACATCAATGCACTGGCCGCCGGTGTCAACGAGTACTGGATGAAATGCGGTCGTCCCGACAAGCTGATCATGAGCTTTCATGGCGTGCCGCGCTACACCCTCGACAAGGGCGACCCGTACCACTGCGAGTGTCAAGTCACGGGACGACTGCTGGCCGAAGCCCTGAAACTTGCGCCAGACAAATATCAGGTGACATTCCAGTCGCGTTTCGGGCGCACCGAATGGCTCAAACCTTACACCGCCGAGACCCTGAACACGCTCGGTGAGCAGGGACTGGAACGGGTCGACGTGATTTGTCCGGGGTTTGTGAGCGACTGCCTTGAAACGCTCGAGGAAATCGCCATCGAGGGCAAGGCTGTCTTCCTCAGTGCGGGAGGCAAGGCGTATCACTATATTCCGTGCCTGAACGAACGCGACGACTGGTTGCACGCCCTCACCGATATCGCGGCACGTCACCTGCTCGGGTGGACGAAAACGCCACCCGCTCCGGACGTGCTGGAACAATCGAAACTGCGTGCACGCGCGATGGGTGCAAGGGGCTGAGAAAAAACCATGCAGCTCATCGTGGTGTGGATCATCAACGCGCTGGCACTGCTGGTCCTGCCCTACATCTTCGACTCCATCAGGGTAGACGGTATTTACACTGCACTGATCACCGCGCTCGCACTCGGACTGATCAACACGCTCATCAGACCGATACTCATACTATTGACGCTGCCCATCAATATTCTGACGCTGGGCATGTTTACATTCGTCATCAACGGTCTGCTGTTCTGGTTCGTCGCCTCTTTCGTGCAAGGTTTTTTCGTCACCGGATTCTGGTCAGCGGTATGGGGCGCGATCGTTTACAGCGTGATCAGTTGGGCGCTGAGCGCGCTGCTCCGGGCCCGGCCCGATAAGTGAACGGCGCGGACCACAGAGTCCGCGCGCTTAGTGTTAGAGTCGGCGACCAAGTCCTGCTTGGCAGTAAGTCTGGCCAGACGATGAAGAGATTGTGCATTAGGGGCCCCGCTTCGGTGGGGCTTGTTCTTTTCCACGCCAGAAATAAAAATTCCTTTTAAATCAACGGTCTATTTACAGACTTGAATTCTCGGAATGTGCCCCAATTAATTAGAACTTAAGGAGGATTTTCGATGCAAGAACCGCAGCAGCCCAATGAACCAGCGAACACCGCTGACACCACCGCCACACCGGAGGTCATGCCCAGCATTGAGGAATTGCTCAAGCAGGCCGAACTCAAGGCGCAGGAACACCACGACGCATGGCTGCGTGCCAAGGCCGAGACCGAAAATATCCGCAAGCGAGCCCAGACCGACGTCGCGAGCGCCCACAAGTACGCAATCGAGAACTTTTCGACAGCACTGGTCGCCGTGAAGGACAGCCTCGAAGCCGCGCTCGCCACCGAAAACGTCACCGCCGAGAGCCTCAAGAGCGGCGTCGAACTGACCCACAAGCAATTGAGTTCGGTATTCGAGAAATTCAATATCGTCGATATCAATCCGGTCGGACAGAAATTCGATCCGCACCGCCACCAGGCCATCACCACCGTGGAATCAGACGCCGAACCGAACAGCGTTGTACAGGTGTTTCAAAAAGGCTATCTGCTCAATGAGCGCGTGCTGCGCCCCGCCATGGTCTCGGTGGCAAAAGCGGTTGAAAAGGCATAATTAATGCCCATTTCGTCAATAACAATCCACACCGGCCGAAATACAATTTCTTAAGGAATAGGGGCAAGCAAATGGCAAAAATCATCGGAATCGATCTGGGAACGACCAACTCATGCGTTTCCATCATGGAAAATGGCCAACCCAAGGTCATCGAAAACTCGGAGGGCGCGCGCACCACGCCGTCCATCGTCGCCTACGCCGAAGACGGCGAGGTGCTGGTCGGCGCATCCGCGAAACGCCAGGCGGTAACCAATCCCAATAATACGCTCTATGCCGTGAAGCGGCTCATCGGACGCCGCTTTGATGAGAAAGAAGTCCAGAAGGACATCGATTTGATGCCCTACAAGATCGTCAAGGCCGGCAACAACGACGCGTGGGTCGAAGTCCGCGGCAAGAAAATTGCACCGCCGGAGGTGTCCGCGCAAGTCCTGGTGAAAATGAAGAAAACCGCCGAGGACTATCTCGGCGAACCGGTGACCGAAGCGGTAATCACGGTGCCGGCCTACTTCAACGACTCGCAACGCCAGGCCACCAAGGATGCCGGCCGTATCGCGGGACTCGAAGTCAAGCGCATTATCAACGAACCTACCGCGGCGGCGCTCGCGTTCGGTATGGACAAGAAGGAAGGCGACCGCACGATCGCGGTTTATGATCTGGGGGGCGGCACCTTCGATATCTCCATCATTGAAATCGCGGCCGTTGACGGCGAGCACCAATTCGAAGTGCTGTCGACGAATGGCGACACCTTCCTCGGCGGCGAGGACTTCGACCAGCGCCTGATGGACTTCCTGTGCGATGAATTCAAAAAGGAGCAAGGCATAGACCTAAAAAAGGACATGCTCGCCTTGCAGCGCCTGAAGGACGCCGCCGAAAAAGCCAAGATCGAACTGTCGTCCTCGCAGCAGACGGAAATTAATCTGCCGTACATCACTGCCGATGCCTCGGGGCCGAAACACATGGCGATCAAGATCACGCGCGCCAAGTTTGAAAGCCTGGTCGAGGATCTGATCGCAATGACGATCAAGCCCTGCGAAATGGCGGTCAAGGACGCCGGCGTCAAGCTGTCGGATATCTCCGACGTGATACTGGTGGGCGGCCAGACGCGCATGCCCAAGGTGCAGGACAAGGTCAAGGAGTTCTTCGGCAAGGAACCGCGCAAGGACGTCAACCCCGACGAAGCGGTGGCCGTCGGTGCGGCGATTCAGGGCGGCGTGCTTCAGGGCGATGTCAAGGACGTGCTGCTGCTCGACGTCACCCCACTGTCGCTGGGCATAGAAACACTCGGCAGCGTCATGACAAAATTGATCCCGAAAAATACCACGATACCGACCAAGGCGTCGCAGGTATTCTCGACGGCGGAAGACAGTCAGTCGGCTGTAACCATACATGTGCTTCAGGGCGAGCGCGAAGTGGCCGTCGGCAACAAGAGTTTGGGGCAATTCAATCTGACCGATATTCCATCGGCACCGCGCGGCTTGCCGCAAATCGAAGTGACTTTCGACATAGACGCCAACGGCATACTGCACGTGTCCGCGAAGGACAAGGCTACCGGCAAGGAAAACAAGATCAAGATACAGGCCAGCTCGGGCCTTTCGGAGGACGAAATCCAGCGCATGGTGAAGGACGCCGAAGCACATGCCGAAGATGACAAAAAAGTAATGGAACTTGTGGCGGCACGCAATCAGTGTGATGCGCTCGTGCATTCGGTGAGGAAATCGCTGACCGAGCACGGTGACAAGATCGGCGCCGACGATAAAACAAAAATTGAAGCCGCGCTCAAGGAAGCCGAAGAAGCGCTCAAAAGCGATGACAAGGCCAACATCGAAGCAAAAGCGCAGGCCCTCGGTACCGCGTCACACAAGCTCGCGGAACAGATGTACGCGAAAGAGCAAGCGGCGCAGGCACCGGAAGGCGGCGGCGAAAACCGCGGTGAGCCCGGCGCCAAGAAAGATGACGGCAACGTTGTGGATGCCGAGTATGAGGAAGTAAAAGACAAGAAATAGTCGTCCGATATGCCCAGGGGTTTAAGGGGTGAGGAAAAATTCTTCACCCCTTTTCCCTTTGTACCGGCCTGATAACCAACCCTATTACTGCAATCAAAAATGGCAAAACGCGACTATTACGAGGTTCTTGGCGTCAACCGGGACGCGGCGGAACCCGAGATCAAGACTGCATATCGCAGGCTGGCGATGAAATTTCATCCGGACAGGAATCCGGACAATCCTAAAGCCGAAGAGCAGTTCAAGGAAGCCAAGGAAGCCTACGAAATCCTGACCGATGCCAACAAGCGCGCCGCCTATGACCAGTACGGCCATGCCGGCGTGGATCCGTCAGCCGGCGGCGGTGCCGGAGCTGCGGGTTTCGGCGAAGCATTCGGTGATATCTTCGGAGATATCTTCGGCGGCGGACGCAGCCGCTCCAGCGTCTATCGCGGCGCCGACTTGCGCTACAACCTTGAGGTTACGCTTGAGGAAGCCGCGCGCGGCACCGAAACCAAGATACGCATACCAACCATGCAGGCCTGCGAAACCTGTCACGGCAGCGGCACCAAACCCGGCACCCAACCAACCTCGTGCGCAACCTGCGGCGGTCACGGCCAGGTGCGCATGCAACAAGGCTTCTTTTCGATCCAGCAGACCTGCCCGAAATGTCACGGCAGCGGCAAGGTCGTGAAGTCGCCATGCCTGCAGTGCCACGGCGCAGGCCGCATCAAACAGCACAAGACGCTGTCCGTGAAGATCCCGGCAGGCGTCGATGAAGGTGACCGTATCCGTCTCTCCGGCGAAGGCGAGGCCGGCGTCAACGGTGGCCCTACCGGCGACCTCTACGTCGTCATACATCTGAAAGCGCACGCGGTCTTTCAGCGCGACCACAATGACCTGCACTGCGAAATGCCGATCAGTTTCTCGACTGCGGCGGTCGGCGGAGATATAGAGATTCCGACGCTAGACGGCTATGCCAAGATCAAAGTTCCCGCCGAAACCCAGACCGGAAAAGTTTTCCGCCTGCGCGGCAAGGGCATCAAAGGGGTGCGCTCCACCACCTTCGGTGACTTGATGTGTCACGTCGTTATAGAGACTCCGGTGAACCTCACCACGCGGCAGCGTGAACTACTGGCCGAACTGGAAGATATCAACGTCAAGAACGCCGGCCGCCACGACCCGCGCGCCAAGTCCTGGATGGGCAAGGTCAAGGAATTTTTTGCGGAATAGCAGAAAAATCGAGCTTTACAAGAACCTGGCTAACTGTTGCAGGCAAACGGATCGTTGTTTGTGACAGGCGTTGATACGGCGGCCACTCCGATCAATTCGAGTTTCACGCCACGCCGCACCGCCGTCATTTCCGCGAGTATGGAAACCGCAATCTCCGGTGGCGTCTTGCTGCCGATCTTGAGTCCAACGGGACCGAAGAGACGCGCAATTTCGGCGGCCGAAAGATCGAAGTCTGCAAGCCGCTTGCGGCGTTTTTCATTGTTGGCCCTAGATCCCAGCGCGCCGACATAAAAAGCCGGCGACTTGAGCGCCTCCAGGAGCGCCGCATCGTCCAGCTTGGGATCGTGTGTGACAGCGACCACCGCCAGATGCGCATCGGGATTCATTTCCAGGACCACGTCGTCCGGGTAACCGCGCACCAATGTCGCTCCGGCAACATTCCACTCGTCCGCGTATTCCTCGCGCGGATCGCACACCGTGACCTGATAGTCGAGCGCCTGCGCCATTTGCGCCAGGAAACGCGAGGTCTGCCCCGCGCCTATGATGAGCAATCTCCAGCGCGGACCATGTATGGACTTGAGCGTTTTGCCATCGAATTCAAGGGCATCCGACCAGCGGCCGGCCTCCAGCCGCACGCCGCCCGTATCCATATCCAGGAATCGCGCGACCAATTCATGGCGTTCTATCGTCGCCAGCAATTCGCCGAGCTTGGCGCCGACGCTGACGGGTTCCAGCACCAGCTGCAGGGTCCCGCCGCACGGCAGTCCAAAGCGCGCCGCCTGCTCCGTGGTGACACCATAGCTGACCACTTCCGGCTTCCCATCCGCGATCTGATTTTTCGTCTGAAAGTCCTTGACGCGCGCTATCAGATCGTCCTCGACACAACCGCCGGATACCGACCCCACGACATGCCCGTCGTCGCGTATCGCAAGCATGGCTCCGATCGGGCGCGGCGCCGATCCCCAGGTTCTTACAACCGTCGCGAGCGTCGCCCTGTGTCCGTCCGCCAGCCATGTAACAGCGCACTTGAGAACTTCGGTATCTACACTATCCATGATGCACCATAGACGGACTTTCGCCCTGTTGGTTCAATTCGACGCTAGGGTAATGCATCGCATGCGAAAGGGTCAAGCCGCGACCAACGCAGGTCACGGCTACAACAACCCGGTTGCAGACGGCCCACGCATCCGCTAGCATCGGCGCGATACCAACGATATCTGTCGCAATGAAAATCAACACGGCTTGCGGGAAAAATGAAAGTCCGCGAACCAGCCGGAAAGGTTGAATTTGAGCGAGCCATCGTTTCTGAAAACACTGTTGCGACGCGTCGTTCAACCCGTCGACAAGCAGCGTTCGGCAGCACGTCAAGCACGTAACGTCATTACCCTTTTTCATGCCCTATTGTCGGAGCGCGGAGAAGTTTCGGGTGCCGCGCTGGCGAGCGAAGCACTCGCGGCCTACGCGGCGCTACCGGAGAATGCGCTGGCGCCCTTCCTCAATCTGCTCGCCGACGAATTCTCACCGGCCCCGGCGGAGATTGCGACCGCAGCCGCAAACTATGAACTGGATCACTCAGCGGCAAATCTGATCGCGTTGCAGCAAGCCGTGGAATCGCCGCGCCAAGAACTGATCCGCCGGCTCAATATGGCGCCGGGCGGCACACCGGTGCTGGTTGACATACGGCGACGCCTGCTGCGCAATCTGAAATCGAATCCGCACTGGCTCGCGGTCGACGCTGATTTCGAGCATTTGCTGACCGCATGGTTCAACCGCGGATTTCTGCACCTCAAGAGAATCGACTGGAACACGCCTGCCATCATCCTCGAAAAACTCATCCACTACGAAGCAGTGCACGAGATCGCGGGCTGGACGGATTTACGCCGGCGCCTGGCCGCGGACCGCCGCTGCTTTGCATTTTTCCACCCCGCGCTGCCGGAAGATCCGTTGATCTTCATCGAGGTGGCACTGACCAATCGCGTCAGCGACGCAGTGCAACCGCTGCTCGATCCGAATTTGGTCGAATTGAGCCCGACGCGCGCCGACTGCGCTATTTTTTATTCAATCACCAATTGCCAGGAAGGACTGCGTGGCATTTCATTCGGCAATCTGTTAATCAAACAGGTGGTATTCGAACTCAATCGCGAATTCCCGCGCCTCAGAACGTTCGCCACACTGTCGCCTGTTCCCGGTTTCATGTCCTGGCTTGTTGAAACACAACCTCAGTTCGACACCTTGCCGCAAGGATTAGATGCCACCACATTACTTAAATCCCTGCACGACCCGGACTGGCGGGATAAAGCGGACCTGGCCGCGCGCCTCAAACCCGTCCTCATGTCTCTTTGCGCCTGGTACCTTACCAAAGCGAGAAAGAACGACGAACCGCGCGACGCGGTGGCGCGGTTCCACCTCGGAAACGGTGCACGCATGGAGCGGCTTAACTGGCTCGCCGACACCTCGAAGCGCGGCTTGCGGAACTCTGCCGGCATCATGGTCAACTATGTCTATCACCTGGACGACGTCGAGCGCAATCATCAGGCTTTCGTCGCCGAGCACCGGGTGGCCGCATCCCATCAAATCACCAAGCTCGCACGCGGTTGCGGTTTGTCGCGCGCATCGGCAAAGTGAGTCCATCGCACTCCGTATGCCGATAACAGTCGCGCGATGAGTAAACTCGCGGTAACATATTGACCCTTATGGAAATCACCGGCAACCAGCTCATACCCAAGGCGCAGCAGCAGACGTGGAACGCGATCTGCGATCCCGCGGTACTGCAAATATGCATACCCGGCTGCGATTCCATGGAAAAAATCTCCGACTTGGAATTTCAGATGACCATGAGTGCACGAGTCGGCCCGGTCAGCGCGAAGTTCAAGGCGCGGATCACGCTCACCGAGGTGAACCCGCCCAGTTCCTACAAGCTGATATTCGAGGGACAGGGCGGCGTCGCGGGGTTTGCCAAGGGCGAGGCCGACGTTACACTGACCACCGAGGACCATGCCACGCGGCTGAACTATGCAGCCAAGGCCAACGTTGGCGGCAAGATCGCACAGATCGGGGCACGCCTGATCGATGGCGTGGCAAAAAAAATGGCGGAGACATTTTTCAACAATTTCAACAAGCATCTGACCGACGCCAAGAGCTGATACCTGTGCAAGGCATGCGCACATGCCCTTAGTTCATCTTCTGCGCGCAGCCCGGCGGCTGATGCGCGGCAACACTCCCCCTATCACCGAATATCCGCTCGAGACCGAGCGCAGGCTCAACGAGCTGCATGGCCGCGCGCCGGTCGACCAGCACCTGCGGGTGCTCTTCCACAACGACGTGATCGGCGGCGAAAACTACGTGGATCTGTACTGGCGCTGCCTGCATGAGACGAAAACGCCCGTTACGCCATTCAACCTGTTCCACCGCTTCCAGAGCCGCCGCGACCTCGTGCGTTACTTTCTTGCAACGTTAGCCGTGCCCGGTGCGCGTGCTGAATGCGGTGTCTATCGCGGCGCGTCCGCGCTGCTGTTGGCGCATGCATGGCGCAGTGCACAGGCCGATTTCAGGGGGAAAGACTTTTACCTGATAGACAGCTTTGTCGGCACCAGCGTTTCTGGGAAACACGATCTGATCCCGGTACGCGGCGATGACGGCATGCCGCGACGCGAGGCGTTCTTTCCGGTCGCTAAGGCCGACATCTCACCGGAACTGGTGCGCGGATATTTCGGCGAGTTTCCGGATACAACCCTGTGCGCGGGCTGGATACCACAGGTATTTGCCACGCTGCCCGAGCGCGACTGGTCATTTGTCCACATCGACGTTACGCTATACGAACCCACGCTGCGCGCGCTGGATTACTTTTATCCACGCCTCAATCCGGGTGGCATCATTGTGTGCGATGGCTCTATATTCTGTCCCGGCGCCAAAAAAGCGTGTGACGATTTCTGCGATCAACGCAAGCTGCCATTTGTCGTGCTCGGAAACCGCGAATCCGTGCTGATCAAACAGCCGACCGGCGGCGGCACCGCGATGGCGCGCTCCTGAACAACGCGCCCGGCGCAGCAACATGCTAGCCAGCCTGATCAGAACGCTGCTCCGCCCTAGAAATCCCGCTGGTCGGAAAAAAATCGACCTGCGCTGGCTCGAAAATACGCTGCGCCTGCGGCAACAGGGCCATCATCAGGAGGTTATAGCGCAATGCCGGATTGCATTGATACAGGATCCCGATAACGCTGATGTTCTCAGTCTGCTGGCTACGGAATTGCTCGCCCTTGGTCAAACCAAGGAGGGAATTGCGCAACTGCGCAGGTCGAGCTCACTGGCGGCTACAGCCCAGAGCCACATCCTGCTGGGTGAAGTTCTTACAATGACCGGTGACTTCGATGGCGCCACTGAAAGTTATCGTGCCGCCGTCGGACTGGACAGCAAACACGTTGAGGCATGGGAAAAGCTGGGCATGCTGCAGAAAATACTCGCCCGCTACGACGACGCGGAACGCTGCTGTCGAGATGGACTGCGGGATCACCCGCACCATGCCGCCCTCCACCACCTGCTCGGCACGATATTGTTCGAACAGGGACGAGTCGATGCCGCGATTGCGTCGCTACGCGATGCGGTCAAGCTGGATCCCAAAGATGCCAGAGCACACAGCGAACTGCTGCGCGCATTGAACTACTCGGACCGGCAGGATCCGGTCGCAATCTACAACGAACACCGGACGTGGGCCAAAATACACGCACAACAATTTGAATTTAAACAATTTTTTTACAATAACCGCCCTGATCCGTCGCGCCGGCTACGCGTCGGATTCGTATCACCGTACTTGCGCAAACATGCGGTGGCCTTTTTTCTTGAGTCGGTCCTTGAGTACCACGACCCTGACAATTTCGAAATATTCCTCTATGCCGACGTGGCGCGTCCCGATGCTTATTCGGAACGCCTCAAGGCGCACGGCGCGTGCTGGCGTTCGACCGCAAAATTGGACGATGCGGAGCTCGCCCGGCTCGTACACGATGACGTAATAGACATCCTTGTCGACCTAAGCGGGCACACGGCCGGCAACCGTTTGCTTGCCTTCGCGCGCAAGCCGGCGCCGGTACAGGTCAACTGGCTGGGATTTCCGTGCACCACCGGCATGGACAGCATGGATTACCGCATCACCGACGTGCATTGCGACCCGCCGGGCATGAGCGAGCATCTGAATTCCGAAACGTTGATACGCCTGCCTCGCATCTATATGGCGTGGAAGCCGCCGGACACCGTCCCCGAGGTTACGCCGTTGCCTGCGCTCGCGAATGGCCACGTGACCTTCGGCACGTTTCACAGCGTATTCAAGATTACAGGAACCATCGTGAAGCTGTGGGCACGCATACTGCTGCAAGTGCCGAACGCACGCCTGCAAGTCATGGCGATCAGCGGCGAAAATGCGAAAAAACATGTGCGTGCATTGTTTGCCGAGTGCGGGATCGCGTCCGACCGCGTGCATGTCCTGCCGCGGCTGCCCTTCGACGACTATCTTGCGGCATTCAACCGCGTCGACATCGCGCTGGATACGTTTCCATATCACGGCGCGACGACCACCTGCTTTTCGCTCTGGATGGGACTACCCGTGGTGGTGCTGGCGGGAACTACGCACGCTACGCGCGCGGACGTCTCGATGCTGAACAATGTGGGCTTGCCGCAACTCGTGGCAAGCAGCGGCGATGAATACATCGATATCGCGACGCGGCTTACAGGCGACCTTGCGCGTCTTGCGCAACTGCGCGCCCGTCTGCGCGGAATGATGACATCCTCGCCCACGACGGACGGCCGGACGTGCGCGCGCAATCTTGAATCCGCGTTTCGCGACATGTGGGTAGCATGGTGCGACAAACACGCCCAGTGAACCTACTGATTGCCGCGTGTTTTCGAGTGCGGTAGTGCAACCTATTCCATCCACATCATGCCGACGACTGCGCCGGTCATGCACGTCGCGAGCGTGCCCGCGACTATGGATTTCAAGCCTAGCGCGACGATTTCATCACGGCGCTGCGGCGCCATGGTCGCCATGCCGCCTATCAATATGCCCAGGCTGCCGAAGTTCGCGAACCCGCACAGTGCATAGGTCATGATCATGCGGCTGCGCAATGACAGCTCGCCTTCAGGCAGGTGCGCCAGATCGAGGTAGGCGATAAATTCGTTGAGTACTGTCTTGGTGCCCAGCAGCGCACCTGCCGCCGGCGCCTCGCTCCACGGTACGCCTATGGACCAGGCCAGCGGCGCCAGCGCGGCACCCAGCATGCGCTGCAGCGTTACCGGTTTGCCCCACACGGGCGGCAATGCTTCGAACATGATATTGACCAGCGTCACCAATGCCACCAGCACCACCAGCAATGCGACTATGTTAAGCAGCAGGTTCAGGCCATCGAGCGTGCCCCTGGTAACGGCATCCATGCTGCTGGACGCATGCTCCACGCCATCCAGTTCTCCTGACGTGGGTTTGCCTTCAAGCGGAACCATGAGCACCGAAATAATGATGGCGGCAGGCGCGCTGATGATGGATGCAGTGAGGATATGGCCGAGCGCGTCGGGCATGACCGCGCTCAGCATGCTCGCGTAAATGACCATTACCGTGCCGGCAACGCCGGCCATGCCGCACGTCATCACGATAAACAACTCTCCACGGGACAAGTGCGCCAGATAAGGTCGAATAAACATGGGGGCCTCGACCATGCCGACGAAGATGTTCGCCGCGGTCGACAATCCCACAGCGCCGCCCACGGCCATGGTCTTTTCCAGCACCCGCGAGAGCATGCGTACTATCCACGGCAAGACCCGCCAATAGAATAGCAGAGAGGTCAACGCACTCACGACTAGCAGGAACGGCAAGGCTCGAAATGCGAGCGTAAAACTTGAACCCGCGCCCGACTCTGCAAATGGGGCTGGTGCGCCGCCAAGAAAACCAAAGACGAATGAGGTGCCGGCCAAGGTCGCTTTTTCAAGCGCAAGCAGGAGGTCGTTAAGCGCCAGAAAAAACTGCTTGAACAATGCGACCTTGAGCAGAGCCGCGGCAAGTCCCAGTTGCAAAATCACGCCCGCCACGACAGTACGCCATGCCACTATGCGCTTGTTTTCGCTAACCAACCAAGCGAACACAAGTATCGCGAGAAAACCGAATGCGCTCTGCGCGACTGAAAGCACTATCCTGCCTCGTTAGGGCGCCGCAGGCTGGCCGCGGCGCCAGACGGTTCCCTTGGGCGTGTCTTCGAGCACAATACCGGCCGACAGCAATTCTTGGCGGATACGATCAGCCTCCGGGAAATTCTTCGATTTCTTGGCCGCGGCTCGCGCCGAAATCATGTTCTCGATACGATCCGGCGACCATGCGTTGTCGTCCGGCGCGCCGTGCAGGAAATCGGAGGGTTTGCGTTGCAGCAACCCCAGCAGCATCGCCAGCGATTTCAGCAGCGACGCGGCTTCCTGCGATTTGTTGCGATTGGCGTCGTTTGCAAGCTCAAACAAGACCGCAACCGCTTCCGGCGTGTTGAAGTCGTCGTCCATCGCCTCGCGAAACCGTGCGGCGTGCGGAGATTTCCAGTCGACAGGTCCCGCGCTGACGTCGTGCGCATTTAATGCGGTATACAGCCTTTGCAGGCTCTGACGCGCATCATCTAGGTGATGGTCCGAATAGTTGAGCGGACTGCGATAATGGGCGCGCAGTATGAAAAACCGAACGACTTCGGCGTCATAGCGGGTGAGGATTTCGCGTACCGTAAAAAAATTGCCCAGCGACTTGGACATTTTTTCATTGTCGACACGCACGAATCCGTTGTGCATCCAGTAGTTGACGAACGTATGGTCATGCGCGCCTTCGGACTGGGCAATCTCATTTTCGTGATGCGGAAACTGCAGATCCTGGCCGCCCCCATGAATATCGAAATGCTCGCCCAACAACGCGCTGGACATCGCCGAGCACTCGATATGCCAGCCCGGACGTCCGGAACCCCAGGGACTGGACCATGCCGGCTCGCCCTCCTTGGCATGCTTCCATAACACAAAATCGAGTGGATCGCGCTTGGCCTGCGTAATCTCAACACGATCACCGGCGCGCAGGTCTTCAAGCGATTTTCCGGACAGCTTGCCATACCCCGGAAAATCACGCACCGAGTAGTTGACATCGCCATCCAGCGCCAGATACGCGAGGCCTTTCGCTTCGAGTAACCGTATGATTTCCTGCATTTGGGTGATGTACTCGGTCGCACGCGGCTCGAAATCCGGTTTCACAATCCCCAGTGCCGCCGCATCTTCGTCCATGGCAGCAATAAACCGCGCTGTCAACGAGGCGATCGGCTCCTTGTTTTCCGCGGCCCGTTTAATGATCTTGTCGTCGATGTCGGTGATATTACGCACGTAGGTGACGTCCAACCCCGAGGCCCGAAGCCAGCGCGTTATCATGTCGAACACCACCATCATGCGTGCATGGCCCAAGTGTAGGAAATCGTAAACGGTGATCCCGCACACATAGATGCGCGCCTGCCCGGGCACTATGGGGCGGAACGCCTGCTTCTCGCGGGCAAGGGTGTTGTAGAGCTTGAGCATGGCAGAGTATGAGGAATGTCCGGAATGCCGGACGATATTGAGTGATATTCAAAGCCCACGAGAACCTGCTGGACGCTTTGGTTCCTGGATTTGTCCGCGGCACCAGAAACACGTCGAGACGTATTTAATTTGGCCGTGGATCTTGGTAAAATGCCTGCAGTTGGTGTATATAACCCCCTGAAATATCGAAAAGTATAGCACAATGGTAAATATGCCCGGCGTAACCCGAATTCTCCTTCTGCTCGCGAGTGTAATTCTTTCAACCTTCGTCCATGGGCAAAGCGATGAGTACCAGGAGGCGTCGAAATTATTTCGCGCCGGTCAGCACGCGCAGGCCTTAGAACGCGTGGACAACATACTTAAGAGCACGCCCAAGGACGCTCGAGCACGATTTCTCAAGGGCCTGATACTCACCGAGCAGAGCAAACCTGCGGATGCGATCAAGATATTCACCAGTCTGACCGAAGATTTTCCAGAACTGCCCGAGCCCTATAATAATCTCGCCGTGCTCTACGCATCGCAAGGGCAGTACGACAGAGCGCGCGGTGCGCTCGAAATGGCGATACGCACGCACCCCAGCTACGCAACCGCCCATGAAAACCTCGGCGACATTTACGCGAAGATGGCGTCGCAGGCCTATGACAAAGCGTTGCAGTTGGACAAAGGCAATGCGGCCGCGGAAACAAAGCTGGGACTTATCAAGGAACTGTTCTCAAGCAATACACGCGGCAACAAACCGCCGGCCAGCAAGACCGACACGTCGACCAGGGCCACGGTCTCTCCTGTTGTCGCTAGCAAACCAGCCCCCCCACCGCCCGCCGCGCCTGTTCAGGCCGCAGCAGTTACCCAACCCGCCGCGCAGCCAGCTGCCGCTACCAAGCCAGCCGAAACCGCAAAACCGCCTGCCGCTGATCCATCGAGCGAAGTCATCAAAACAGTAAACAGCTGGGCAAAAGCGTGGTCGGACAATGACATCAAAGGTTATCTCGGCTTTTACGCGCCCAATTTTCAGACGCCCAAGGGCGAGCCGCGCAGCGATTGGGAAGCCGCACGCCGGCTGCGTATAGGAAAAAAGAAAATCGAAGTGCGTGTTGAAACGCCGAAAGTGAAAATCACGGACAGCAATCGCGTCTCGGTCACCTTCAGACAGGATTATCGCTCGCCCGGGTTCAAAGTCGCGAGCACCAAGACGCTGATGATGGTCAAGAACGGCGATCGTTGGATGATACAGCAGGAACGTGTTGGCAGTTGATGCGCCGCTCAGGAACTCTCTTTACTAGACTTTACGCCGTGCTGGCACTGCTGGCAGTCACTGCCGCCGCCACTTCCCACGCTGCAATTGCGGCAGTATCGCCCCCCCCCCCTTCTAGGGCCGCTGACGGGCAATCGTCTGAGCCCGGCGCCATGCTGGCGAAAACCTTGATTGAGATGGGCAGCAATCGCCTGGACGCGGCCCTTCTGGAAGTCGACAAGGTCATACAGCGTTTCCCGAATTTTCGCCTCGCTCACTTGATCAAGGGCGATCTGCTGGCGGCCCGCGCGCGACCATTGCGCGGTCTAGGTGACGCACCGAATGCGCCCTTGGACAGGGTCGAGGACCTGCGCGACGAAGCGCGAGTACGCCTTGCCCGGTATCAGCTCAAACGCCCTACGGATCGCGTGCCCAAGTACCTGCTGCAACTGAATCCTCAGCAAAAGCATGCACTTATCGTCGACATCCGAAGTTCAACACTGTTCGTATTCGAGAACAACAATGGTACGCCGCGTTATGTTGCCGACTACTACATTACCAGCGGCAAGAACGGCAGTGCGAAGCGCAAGGAAGGCGACAAGAAGACGCCTCTGGGGGTCTATCACGTAACAGCAAGCCTGTCACGCACCAAGCTGAGTGATTTTTATGGCGCCGGCGCATTCCCCATCAGCTATCCCAACGAGTGGGACCGGCGCGAGGGCCGTGACGGAAATGGCATCTGGCTGCACGGAACCCCCTCCGACACTTACAGCAGGCCGCCGCGCGCCAGCGACGGATGCGTAGTGCTGACAAATAACGATCTTGAAGCTATCAGCACCAGCATGCAGGTCGGAATCACACCGGTGATCATTGCAGACGGTATAGATTGGGTGAAATCGGACACGCTGGCCAGCCTGCGCAAGGATCTGCTGAAAAATATTGAAACGTGGCGCGAAAACTGGGAAAGCCTCAATACGGCAAACTACCTCAGTCATTACGCCCCTGGATTTTCATCCGGCGGCCAGAATCTGGCGGCCTGGTCGAAGCAAAAACGCGAGGTCAATGCGTCCAAATCCTGGATCAAAGTCAAACTGGAACGCGTCAGCATTTTTCTTTATCCCGGACGCGACAATCTGGCGGTAGCGACGTTCGAGCAGGATTATTCGAGCAACAATCTTTCGAATAGAATGAAAAAACGCCAATACTGGATCAACGAACGTGGTACATGGCGCATACTTTACGAAGGCGCGGCGTAATAGGTGTTAAGCGCACACAACGTTGCCCATCCTTCCGATGCAGCTTTTCTTTAACTCACTGAGAAATTGACATGAAACTGACTTTAATTGTCGCACTTTCAGCCATGCTGTACGCCAACCAGGCGTTTTCGGCCGACCCACAAGTCGAAATCAAGACCACCATGGGTACCGTTACACTTGAACTTTACGCCGACAAGGCGCCGAAGAGCGTCGAAAATTTCCTGCAGTATGTCAAGGATGGGCATTACAAGGGCACCATATTCCACAGGGTGATCCCGGGGTTCATGATACAGGCGGGTGGCTTTACGGCGGGATTTGTCGAGAAAAAAACCCGTGACGCCATCCCCAATGAAGCGCGCAACGGATTACGCAATGATGCGGGTACTATCGCGATGGCACGTCGCGGTGATCCCGATTCGGCGACGGCGCAGTTTTTTATCAATGTCGCCAACAATGATGGCCTCAACCGACCCAGTCCGGATGGACACGGCTATGCGGTATTCGGCAAGGTCATCAAGGGTATGGATGTCGTAAAAAAAATCGAGGCAGTGGAAACCGGATCCAGTCCAGCTCCGCACCAGAATGTCCCGCGCAAAGCGGTCGTGATCGAAGACGCAAGAATTCTTGCCGCGGAAAAACCAACCACCAAATAAAGGAAAAACATGGTCAGATTACATACCAATTTTGGCATCATCACTCTCGAACTGGATGCCGCCAAAGCGCCCGTCACCGTCGAGAACTTCCTGGACTACGTCAAGAGCGGGCACTTCAACAACACGCTATTTCATCGCGTCATTGACGGATTCATGATCCAGTGCGGCGGATTCGAGCCCGGCATGAAACAGAAGCCGACCGGCGCGCAAATCAAGAACGAAGCCGACAACAATCTCAAGAATGACAAGTACACGATCGCAATGGCACGAACCGGAGATCCGCATTCGGCGACCGCGCAGTTTTTCATCAATATAGCCAATAACGACTTCCTCAATCACACGGCCCCGAACCCGCAAGGCTGGGGATATTGCGTGTTTGGCAAGGTGACGGATGGCACCGATGTCGTCGAAAAAATCAAAGGTGTGAAAACCGGAACTCGCAGCGGGCACCAGGACGTGCCAGTAGAGGATGTGATTATCGAGACCGCGGAAATAGCTTGAGTGCAGGATTGAGGATAGCGCAATACCACTACCCACCACGCCACTATCCTCCATCCCATGCCGCACAGCATATTTGTTTCCGATCTGCATCTGTGCGCCAGTCGCCCGGCGATCAACCGGATATTCCACGAATTTCTGCGTGGGCCAGCCGCCTGCTCCGAAGCACTCTACATACTCGGCGACCTATTTGAATACTGGCCCGGAGACGATGACGACGATCCATTTAACGCGGCTATACTGGCCTCGCTGCGCCAGCTTGCGAATAACCAAGTCAAACTTTATGTCATGCACGGAAACCGCGATTTCCTGCTTGGCGGGCATTTTGCCGCCGCCAGCGGTGCAACGTTGTTACCCGATCCCACGGTGATCGAGGTGCATGGCACAGCAACAGTGTTGATGCATGGCGACACGCTGTGCACTGACGACACCAGGTACCAGGCGTTTCGCGCCGAAGTCAGGGGTGCGTCGTGGCAAACACGCTTTCTCGCCCAATCACTGGTCTCGCGCAGGAAAATCGTCGAAGGCCTGCGCAGTGACAGCAATCAAGACAAGGCGAGCAAGTCCAATACCATCATGGACGTCACTGCCTCCGCGGTTGAATCGGCTTTCCGCACCCATCAATGCTCACGCCTGATTCATGGCCATACGCACAGACCCAACATGCACCGGCACATGGTCGATGGGCAAATGTGCGAACGCTGGGTGCTGGCGGACTGGTATACCGGGGGGAGTTATCTGCGTTGCGACGCGCAGGGCTGCCAAGTCACGGTGCTGTCATTATGAATCCAATGACCGGGACACCAAATGACTACCATCGAGCAGGCAATGATAGCGCCGCGTAGGCAACGAATAGGCGACGCAAAGCGCGTGGCCTTTCTTGCAATACTGGCCATGACTACTCAGATCGTGTGGGCCGCCACACCGTCATTCCCGGTTAAACCAGTTCGGATGATCATATCCAACACCGTAGGTTCCGCGCCAGACACAGTGGCACGGCTGCTGACCGTCAAATTGACGGAAAACTGGGGGCAGCAGATTGTTGTCGACAATCGCGCCGGTGCCGCCGGCCTGCTCGCCGCCGAGTATGTGGCGAAGGCCGCGCCGGACGGATACACGTTGTGGGTCGCCACACTGACCCAGCTGCTCAGCATGTCCATGCACCAACGCTTTAATATGGCCAGGGATTTCATCCCCGTAAGTTATCTGGCGTCGACCCCATTTGTGATTTCCGTCTCCGCTTCAATTCCGGTTACGACTACCGCGGAATTCATCGCGCACGCGAAGGCGCGCGGTGGCAAGTTGTTGTATGGCTCGTCGGGTCAGTGGGGCTCCTCGCACTTGTGCATGGAGCAGTTCCGCGCCATGACAGGGATCGACATGGTACATGTTCCCTATAAAGGAACCAGCCCAGTTTTTACCGACCTGATGGGCGGACAGGTACATGCCACGTGCGCAGCAGCACCCGCTTACACGGGGGCTGCGCAAAGTGGAAAGTTGCGCATGCTCGGCGTTACCACGCGCGCGCGCACTCGACTGGTCCCGGGCGTGCCGACGATAGCAGAGGCCGTAAGCGGTTTTGAGTTTCCCGGTTGGTATGGCTTGTTTTTGCCGTTAGGCACGCCCAGAGATCTGGTACGCAGAATCAACGCTGATGTGTTAAGCGTGCTCAAGAGTCCTGACATCCAGGAAAGGCTGATCGCGGTGGGGGCCGAAGCCGTGGGTTCGTCACCTGAGGCATTTACGGCCTTTCTGCGTGCGGATGCCGCCCGTTTTGAAAAGCTTTTGCACGCTGCCGGCTGGGATCCCAGCAAGAAAGCAGCCGAGTAAACAACACAGACGCGCCGGTGTATCCAGCGGCCATAGGGACGAAAATGTGGGCGGCTATGCGGATCGGCTGATGCCGCGAAGCAAATCCGCCCGTAAGTCGTCCAGCGCTTCCAGTCCGACGCCGACTCTAAGCAGTCCATCACTGACGCCCGCGGCATCGCGAGCCTCCTGCGTAATTCGCCCGTGAGTCGTCGTTGCCGGATGCGTAATCGTGGTCTTGGTATCGCCAAGGTTGGCCGTAATCGATATCAACCGCGTGTTATCCACCACGTTCCAGGCTGCGTTCTTCCCCCCCTTGACCACGAACGAGACGATACCACCGCCATTTCGCTGCTGCCGCATCGCAAGCTCATGCTGAGGATGTGAAGGGAGTCCGGGGTAATAAACCCGTTCGACCTGCGGCTGCTGTTCCAGCCAGCGCGCGAGTTGCAGGGCGGCCGCTGACTGGGCCTCAACGCGCAATTTCAGCGTTTCCAGACCTTTCAGTATCACCCACGCATTAAATGCGGAAAGTGTAGGACCGGCAGTGCGCAGGAATCCGAGCACGCCCTGGCGTATGACGTCGCGTTTTCCCAGCACAGCGCCACCCAGCACCCGGCCCTGACCATCCAGATATTTGGTGGCGGAATGAATCACGATATCCGCGCCCAAATCGAGCGGCTTCTGCAATACCGGCGTGCAGAAGCAATTGTCCACCGCCAGCAGCACACCGGCCCTTTTCGCCACAGCGGCAAGCGCCGCTATGTCGGAAATCTCCGTCAATGGGTTAGACGGTGTTTCGAGCAGGAACAACCGCGTATTCGGCTTGACGGCTCTCTGCCAAGCCGAGACATCCGTCGCGGAAACAAACGTCGACTCGACACCAAAGCGACCGAGTATGGCAACAAACAATTGTATGGTTGCACCAAACACGCTTTGTGAGACTACGACGTGATCGCCTGCTTTTAGCAGCCCCATCACCGTGGACAGTATCGCCGACATCCCAGACGCGGTTGCGATGCAACACTCGGCCCCCTCCAGCGCAGCGAGACGTTCCTCAAAAACTTTGACGGTAGGATTGGTAAAGCGCGAGTAAATAGGCCCTTGCTCGCGCTCCGCAAAGCGCTCCGCCGCCTGAGCGGCCGACTTGAAAACGAAACTCGACGTCAGGTACAGCGCTTCCGAATGCTCGCCGAACTGACTGCGCTCTATGCCAGCCCGAACGGCAAGCGTGTCTAATTGATATTTGTCAGTCATCACAGTTCCGTCAGTCGACGACTTCCAGATTCAGGTCCAACTGTGTCGCGGACCGGCCGGCACCTCTGCCACCGTCGCGGCGCTGGGCTTCGACATCATTCAAGTATTCCTGCGTCACATCTCCGGTGACATAGATACCGCTGAAGCAGGAAGCCTCAAAACTCGTGACCGCAGGGTTCACCGAATGCACATCCTCTATCAACGCGTCCAGATCCTGATAAACAAGCTGATCCGCGCCGATTTCGCGTGCTATTTCCTCATCGCTGCGACCGGTTGCGATCAGTTCTTCGCAGGTTGGCATGTCTATCCCGTAGACATTGGGAAATCTCACGGGAGGGGCGCCCGACGCAAAAAACACTTTGCGTGCACCGGCTTCGCGCGCCATCTGGACGATTTCCCTGCTGGTCGTGCCGCGCACTATGGAATCGTCCACCAGGAGCACGTTTTTCCCCTTGAATTCCATCCCGATGGCATTCAGTTTCTGCCGCACGGACTTGCGGCGTGTTGCCTGACCCGGCATGATAAAAGTGCGTCCGATGTAGCGGTTCTTGATGAATCCTTCGCGATAAGGCAGATTCAGCCGATTGGCGAGCTGCATCGCGGATGGACGGCTCGAATCCGGAATCGGAATCACCACGTCGATGTCGAGATTACCGTGCTCGCGCTTGATCTTGTCGCCCAGGCTCTCTCCCATGCGCAACCGCGTGTCATATACCGATATGCCGTCGATAACCGAGTCCGGCCGCGCCAGATACACGTATTCAAAGATGCAAGGGTTCAGGGACGGACTGGCAGCACATTGCTGTGAATAAAAATTTCCGTCTTCGTCGATAAAGATCGCTTCTCCCGGCGCCACGTCCCGCACCAGTTCATAGCCTAGAGCATCCAGCGCGACCGACTCCGAAGCGACCAGATATTCCGTGCCATGATCGGTTTCCTGCTTGCCGAACACCAGCGGCCGAATGCCATACGGGTCGCGGAATGCCAGCAAGCCGTAGCCAGCGACCATCGCAACTACCGCGTAGGCACCTCTGCAGCGGCGGTGCACACCGGATACCGCCGCGAATATCGTGGCCGGATCAAGCTTGTAATTCGCCGCGCCTTCCTGCAGTTCATGCGCAAGCACATTGAGCAAAACCTCGGAATCGGAGTTGGTATTGACGTGCCGCAAATCCTGGCGAAACAACTCGCTCTTGAGCTGCGCGGTATTGGTCAGATTGCCATTGTGGCCCAGCACCAACCCGAACGGAGAATTCACATAAAAAGGCTGAGACTCGGCCGCCGATGATGCCGAACCAGCCGTGGGATAACGCGTATGCGCGATTCCACAAGCGCCCAGCAGAGTGCGCATGTCGCGGGTACGAAACACATCTCGCACGAAACCCTTGGCTTTGTGCATGTGAAACGTGGCGCCCTCAGCCGTCACAATGCCCGCCGCGTCCTGCCCGCGATGTTGCAGGACCAGCAAACCATCATACAGTAGCTGGTTGACAGCGGTTTTTGCCACCACCCCTAGTATGCCGCACATATTATTAGCCGCTCACTTTTTCGTAATGTATATGCTTGGATAAACCGTCGGGAAGCCACACCTTCACGATGCCGGCCAGTGATTCCAACGGAGGACTTAGAAGCGCATGCCGCCAATCCGGCTGCTGGGGTAACGCGGTCATGCCGGCCAACAAGACCGCCACCATGACGACCCCCAATCCACGCACCAACCCAAACAGCGCGCCCAATAACCGGTCGACCGCGCCCAGGCCCGCACGCTTGATCATACTGGATAGCAGGATAGCCAGCACGGTCATTGCAATGAATGTTGCAACGAACACCGCAAGGAACGCGACCAGCAAGCGCAACGACGGATTGGTTATGCCCGTCAATATCGGTGCTACTTCGGTGGCAAATAACTGTGCGACCAGGAACGCAACCACCCACGACGCGAGCGCCAACAGTTCCCGAACGAAGCCGTGCATGATACTGAACAGCACCGAAATACCAACAATAGCAAGGACCGCATAATCAAACCAGGTCATTACGCGCTATTTCGGGATTATATTGCTGCCAAAACCTAACTCTTTGATTTTATTACTTATATTTTCCGCCTCGGCGCGTGTGGCATAGGGGCCCGCACGCACACGCGTCACGTTACCCTTGGTGGTCGGTACCACTTCAACGTAGGATTTTACGCCGCTACCCGATATCTTCTGCTGAAGTTCCTTGGCCTTTTTCGCATCGTTCAACGCCACCACCTGAACGACAAATCCGCGGGCAGCCGCCTTTTTCGTGTCATTGGGATTTGCAGGACTCTTGACGCGGGGTTTTTCTATCGGCTTGACGACCGGTTTGGGCGGTTCCGTCGCCGATTTTTCCGCGTCGGCACGTAGGGGCGGTGCCGCCTCCGTATCGTGGGCGGGGGGTTCCTTGGCAGTCGAATCGGGCTGGGATGTCGGCTTTTCCACTACTGCAGAAGGTGTTGCGGTGGAGGGTTGGCCGCCGGTCGGTGCATCGCCCGGTGCAATTGGGACAATTTTTGAGGTGAAGGTCCCGGCATTGTTCGGCGCGGGTATCTGTATGCTGATGTCCTGACTGAGCGGCTTAGGCTCATGGTCAAGCACCATGGGAAGAAAGACAGCGACCGCGCTCACCAATACTATGGCACCGATCAGGCGACGGCGCGCGCGTTTTCTAAGCTGCAACTCCTCTTCGCTAACTGCATTCACCATGACAGGGAAACCACGCCTTACTTACGTTGCAGGGATTGCGCCTGACGCTCGCGCATGACTGCGGCGACGGTCAGAAATGATCCGAAAACAATAATTTTATCATTTTCGGCCGCTAAAACACAGGCGGCCCGCCAAGCGCCGGCAACATCCTCGAACTGAGTCGGCATCGACTCGACACCCGCTTCCGCCATCGCCGATAACAGCTGCGCGATACTTGCCGCACGCGGACTTTCAACGCGCGCCACATGCCAATGCGTAACGCGGTCCTTAACTGCCGCAATCACCCCGGCAATATCCTTATCGTTCAGCATGGAAAAAACGGCGATGGTCTTGGCCGACTTGGGCAGACTGGCGAGATTTGCGCACAACGCACGTGCCGCGTGTGGGTTGTGCGCAACGTCCAGTATCACGGAGGGGCGGCCCGGCAACACATGGAAACGTCCGGTGAGTTCAACCTGCAGCAAACCGCTGCGAACGTCTTGCGCAGTCACCGGCAGCTTGTCGCGCAAACTATCGAGTGCCGTGATGCATGTCGCGGCGTTGCTCAACTGAAAAGCACCGCGCAACGCCGGGTAGGGCAGTCCATGGCGTTTGCCAGCCGGCCCCCAGTATTGCCATTGAGTAGTGTCGGCACGCACCCCATATTCACGATTGATCAACATCAACTCTGCGCCGACTTCGCGGGCCCTGTCTTGCAGTGTTGCCGGCGCGTCCGCATCCGCGCATATGGCGGGCACTCCGGAGCGAAAGATTCCGGCCTTTTCCAGGCCGATTGCTTCGCGCGAAGTCCCCAGATATTCCATATGATCAAGATCCACGCTGGCAACGAGCGCGCAATCCGCATCAAATACATTAACCGCATCCAGTCTTCCGCCCAACCCCACTTCCAGGATTGCCACGTCGATTTCGGCCGAGACAAATTCGAGCATGGCCGCGAGCGTGCCAAACTCGAAGTAAGTCAATGAGATATCTCCGCGCACCCGTTCAATGCGCTCAAATGCACGACACAAAACATCATCGGATGCTTCCACACCCGCGACACGGACGCGTTCGTTGTAACGCAGAAGATGAGGCGAGGTATAGGTGCCGACGCGATATCCCGCGCACATCAAAATTGATTCGAGCATGGCACAGCACGAACCCTTGCCGTTGGTCCCACCGACGGTAATAACGGGGAATCGGGGGGAAAGTGCAAGTGCCTGCCTGACGCGCTCGACGCGCTCCAACCCCATCGCGATCGCCTGCGGGTGCAGGCGATCAAGGTAGGCCAGCCACCCATCCAAAGTATTCGGCGTCGCACCGAGGTTACGAGAATTCAATCGGGGCCCGGGCAACAGGGACGATCGCCGGCAATCACGACACTGCGGGTACTTTGAGCAGCATGGTCAGCAAGTTGGCCAGCTTATCCCGCATTTCGCGACGATCGACGATAAAGTCTATGGCCCCACGCTGCAGCAGGAACTCGGCGCGCTGAAAACCTTCGGGCAGTGTCTCACGTACCGTCTGCTCGATTACGCGCGGACCCGCGAAGCCGATAAGCGCACCAGGCTCGGCAAGCACGACATCACCGATCAGGGCAAAACTCGCCGAAACGCCGCCCATGGTCGGGTCTGTGAGCACCGAGATGAACGGAAGCTTCTCGGAAGCCAGTTGCGTCAACGCAGCACAGGTTTTTGACATCTGCAGCAGTGAAAACAGACCTTCCTGCATCCGTGCACCGCCGCTCGCGCTAAAGCACACCAGAGGCGTCTTCTGCTCCAGGCATACCTGCACGCCGCGCACGAACCGTTCACCGACCACCGACCCCATGGATCCGCCAAGAAACTTGAACTCAAAGGCCGCCGCGACCACAGGTATAGTCTTTATGCTGCCCTGGACAACCACCAGCGCATCTTCCTCCTCGGTCTGTTTCCTTGCTTCTTCCAAACGCTCGGTGTAACGCCGGCTGTCCTTGAATTTCAGACAGTCGACGGGCACCACTTCATAGCCGATTTCAAAGCGTCCCTCGGCATCCAGCAGGCACTCAAGGCGTTCTCGGGCCGATATCCGGTTGTGGTGACTGCACTTCGGGCAAACAAACAGATTCTTTTCCAGGTCCGTACGATAGAGCACCGCTTCGCACTTGTCGCACTTGCTCCACAGTCCTTCCGGAACAACCTTTTTCGGGCTACCCGTATCACGCTTGATCTTGGGCGGCAATAATTTCTGCAGCCAGCTCACGATCTTGTCATCCTATTTATCCATCGCGCCACGAATGTCCCTGACCAGGGCCGAGACATTGTCTATCACTCGCGATCGAGGACTCTCCTCGATTTCCTGCACCAGCCGGCTGCCTATGATCACGGCGTCGGAAAATTTAGCCACGTCCCGTGCGGTTTGTCCGTCTCGAATGCCGAAGCCGACGCCGATAGGTAAATGGATGTGGGTGCGTATCAGGGGAATCTTGTGCGCGATCTCGCCAAGATCGAGGTGTGCCGCGCCGGTTACGCCACGCAACGAGACGTAGTAAACATAGCCACGCGCGTATCGTGCAACCTTTTCAATTCGCGATGCCGAGGATGTGGGCGCGAGCAGGAATATGGCATCGATTTCCCTTTTTTCGAGAAACTCGGACAACTGTGCGGACTCTTCCGGCGGATAATCGACCACCAGCACGCCATCTACACCGGACACGCGTGCAGCTTCCGCAAAACGTTCATAACCCATGGCCTCGATTGGGTTCGCGTAGCCCATCAACACGACCGGCGTTCTGCCGTTGGTCTTGCGAAATTCCGACACGAATCCGAGCACGTGCACCAGACTGGTTCCATGACTCAAGGCGCGCTCACTGGAACGTTGTATCGTCGGTCCGTCCGCCATGGGGTCCGAGAAGGGAACGCCGAGTTCAATCAAATCAGCACCGGCACCCGCCAACGCATGCATGAGCGGTACGGTCAATTCGGGATCAGGATCGCCGGCGGTGATGAACGGTATCAGCCCCTTGCGTTTCCGTTCCGCGAGCGCAGCGAAAGTAGCGGCTATTCTAGACATCAGGACATCCGTGAACGGTGAACCGTAAGCGGAAAGCGGTAGCGACGGGCTTCGAATTCTCGTTTTTTCAGTTCACTGCTCACCGTTTCCCTCTTACTAAAATTTGATACCAGATTTTTCAGCGACGGTGTGCATGTCCTTGTCGCCCCTACCGGACAGATTCACCAGCAGTATCTGCTCTTTCTTCATGCGTGGCGCCAGCTTGGCGGCGTAAGCCAGCGCATGACTGGATTCAAGCGCGGGTATGATGCCTTCCATCCGGCACAGGTGGTGGAAAGCCGCCAGCGCTTCGTCGTCGGTCACCGCGACGTACTCGGCACGACCGCTGTCCTTCAGCCACGCATGCTCCGGGCCTACGCCCGGATAGTCAAGCCCCGCTGAAATGGAGTGGGTTTCTATGATCTGGCCGTTGTCATCCTGAATCAAATAGGTGCGGTTCCCGTGCAGCACACCAGGTTTTCCCGCGCACAACGTGGCAGCATGTTTACCGCTTTCAAGCCCGAACCCGGCGGCCTCGATGCCGATAAGGCGGACGCTTGTGTCCTCAATATAAGGATAGAACAATCCCATTGCATTGGATCCGCCGCCGACGCATGCCAATACGGCGTCCGGCTGACGTCCCGCCAACTCCTTCATCTGCTGGATGGCTTCAATGCCTATGACCGACTGAAAGTCACGCACCATCATCGGATAAGGATGGGGGCCTGCCACGGTGCCTATAATGTAGAACGTGTCGCTGACATGCGTAACCCAATCGCGCATCGCCTCATTCAACGCGTCTTTGAGGGTTTTTGAACCGCTTTCCACCGGCACCACGCTCGCCCCCAGCAGTTTCATGCGGTACACATTCTGTGCCTGGCGCTTTACATCTTCCGACCCCATGTATACGACGCATTCCATGCCATAGCGCGCCGCCACGGTCGCCGTCGCGACGCCATGCTGACCGGCTCCGGTTTCAGCAATGACGCGCGGCTTACCCATGCGCCTGGCCAGCAAGGCCTGGCCGACTGTATTATTGATCTTGTGAGCGCCGGTGTGATTCAGATCCTCGCGCTTGAGATAGACCTGCGCGCCGCCGAAATGCTCGGACCAGCGCTTCGCGTGATAGATCGGACTTGGGCGACCCACATAATGCTTGAGCTCATACTCGAACTCAGTACGGAATTTCAGATCGTTGCGGCATTGTTCGTAAGCGCTACGCAGCTCGTCGAGCGCATCTATCAGCGTCTCCGCGACGAAAACACCTCCGTAGGGCCCAAAATGCCCGTTGCGGTCCGGAAAATCATACATCTGCATCGACTACACCTTGAACAAATGCGGCCATTTTTAGGGCATCCTTGATGCCTGGGCTCGCTTCCACCCCGGAACTGACATCAACTGCTGACGGCCTGACGCGGCGTATTGCGTCGCTGACGTTGACAGGATTGAGCCCGCCCGCCAGTACCAGCGGCAGGGGAAACGCGTTTGGAAACAGGCTCCAGTCGAACATAGTACCCGTACCACCATGCGTGCCGGCGACAAATGCGTCGAGCAGCAAACCACGCGCGGCGCGGTAAATCTGGGCGTATTGTAACAAATCCATATTGGGTTTTACTCGAACCGCCTTGATATAGGGCCGATGAAACGCACTGCAAAAGTCTGGCGGCTCGTCGCCGTGAAATTGCAACAAACTGACAGGTACGTGCTCGAGAACGTTCTCGACCACGCGGGCATCGGCATCGACAAACAGCGCCACGCTGCTCACAAACGGTGGTAACCGAAGGATAATGTCCGCGGCGCGCGCAGGAGCAACATAACGGGGACTTTTCTTATGAAACACGAATCCCAGCGCATGCACGCCGAGATCCACTGCCGCCAGAGCATCTTCAATCCGGGTAATACCGCATATTTTTACTGGAATTGTCATTATGTCAGCGCACTTTCATCGAACCATGGTGGACGCACGATATCCGGCACGCCCCATTTCGCATCATAGCCGACTTGCGCGAGGTACAGGCCGGCCGCATCGAATGTCGGCGCCGCAAGCTTGCGATCGCGCGTCCCCAGCAGCTCGTGCATCCACGTCGGCCCGTGCCTGCCATTACCGACATAGACCAGCGACCCGACGATATTGCGCACCATATGATGGAGAAATGCATTCGCAGTCAGGTCGAATATGATGTAGTCGCCGCTTTTCCTTATATCCAGCCTGCGCAACTCGCGGACGGGAGACTTCGCCTGACATTCGGATGAGCGAAATGCGCTGAAATCATGAATGCCGACCAGATGCCGCGCCGCCTCGCGCATGCGCTCTACGTCCAGCGGGAGATGACACCATCCAACCAGCCCGTGCTTGATAACCGGCCGCAGGCGGTGGTTTAGCAGGACATACCGGTAGCAACGTTCAAGCGCGCAGTAACGAGCATGAAACTTGTCCGCGACCGTGCGTGCCCACATGACCGCCACGCCGCCCGGCAGCAATGCGTTGACGCCCCGTGTCCATGCGGACTCCGGACGTTCGACATCGACATCAAAATGCACCACCTGGCCCAAAGCATGGACGCCGGCATCCGTACGTCCTGCGCAAACTGTCGCGAGTGTCCCGCCAGCGATGCCGCGGAGCGCACGCTCCAGGGCGTTCTGTATCGCACATCCCGACGGCTGGGTCTGCCATCCACAAAAAGTAGCTCCGTTGTATTCCAGACCTAACGCAATGCGCGGCATTTGTATTCGGAGCGTTCAAAAAACAACTGCCGCTCAGTTCGTCGAACTGGCGGCAGTGGAAAGGATGGAGAAAATGTTAGCCAAGCGAGCTAAGCAATTGTTTCGCCTCCGCCTGCTGTGCAGCGTCACCTTCCTGTATGACCTCATTGAGTATTTCTCGCGCACCATCTTTGTCCCCCATCTCCTGATATGCCTTCGCTAAATCGAATTTGGTTTGAACGTCATACCAATGGTCGTCTTTTACGCTTCCCGCCGGGGTCGCCAGCAGATCTGTATTGGGATTGTCATCCAAAGACAGATTTATGTCGTCAAGCTTGAACTCCGGCAACATCGGCGGAGCCGATTCGGTGCTGGATGCCTGCGCATCCAACTCGTTAGGATTGGGAGCTTCCGTCACAGGATTGTCAGGCATAGCGAGATCGAGCTTGGCGGTGGCGTCCATATCCATTTCCACCGTCGATGCCACTGCCTTTTCCGGACTGAGGATGACCGTCCCATCGTGTGTAAATGCCTGCCCTGCATCGGCCGCTGCAGGCGCGGATGGTGTAGCTACATCGAAATTGAAATCGATCATGTTGCCTGCCGGCGCATCGGCCTCAACTCTAGTCTCCGCAAAATCGACCTGCGTGGCGGCTCCTTCCGTAGGCGCATCCAGCGTGATGTCGGGTTCGACCGGAGCACTCGTATCCGGGCCATCAAATGCAATATCCGGCACGACCGTAACGAAATCGGCATCTGCCAGCGCAGCGCGAACGGCCGAATCCCCGGTGATGTCCTGAGTCGCACCCGGATCCGCCATGCCCGAAAATGCACCCGGCTCCATAATCACCGTCTTGCCGGCTTCAAGTTCAATATCAGTTCCCGTGACATTGGCTGCCGGCGCCAATTCAAGATCGAAGTCGAGGTCGGTGGTACTCGTCGTCGCGTTGCCCGCCGCAGGCATCGCGACCGTGGGCGCTGATTTTCCGGCGTCGTACAAAGCATTCTCAGGGTCAAATGCATACCCCATCGCCGCGGCTTTCAACCAGTCTTCGCTGTCGGCACGACATTGCGTTTGAAGATTCCGCGCCAACTTTTCAAACTCGGCCTTGTCCTTGCGTCCCGCATAGATTTGCAGCAGCTTGAGCTTGGCTTGTGCATGTTCGGGATTTTTCTCCAGCGCTTCCTTGAGCACTTCCTCAGCCTGTGCATCGCGCCCAAAATTCAGATAAAGATCCGCCTCCGCAAGTGGGTCCACATCATCCGCGCCAGCAGCCGCGGCAGATGCCGCAACCGCAGCGGGAGCGCTCACCGCGAGCTTAGGCGCTTGCTTGGGAACAATATCATCGGTGCTTGCGCCGGCTGCACTGCGTCGGCGCACAAACCAATATCCCAGTCCACCCACCAATGCCAGCAATCCGCCGCCGCCAGCCAGATACAGGGGCTCGCCGGTAATTTGGTCTATCAGGTCCGGCGGGGGTGGCGGAGCTATTTTTGGTTTTGGCTTGGGCTGTTCCGCTACCACATCACTCTTCGGCGGTTCGGCCTTTGCCGCATCGGCAGAAGGAGGCACTTTTTGTTCACCTTTGGCAATGTCCGTCGACTTGCCCGCGTCTTTCGCGGGATCAGTTTTAACTACATCCTTTGTCGGTTCCGCTTTCGCAGCCTCTTTGACCGGTTCGGCCTTGGGCGCTGGCACTGGCGCAGCTGGCGCCTTCGCAGCCGTATCACCTTTAACCGGTGGCGGCGCGGCTGGAGTCTGCCCCTTGACTTCGATCAGGCGCTCCATTTTCTTAATGGTGCTTTCTAGCTGTGCAATTCGCTCATTGGCTTCAATCAACGCTTTTTGACGCGCGGTCGATTCTTCTTCGAGTATACGTGTCCTATCCTGTGCCGACGCCGCCTTGCCTGACGCGGCACCCGGTTCACCCTTGGATAACTTCAGGACTTCCTTAGGTGATTGCTTACCTGCCGCCTTGTCTTCAACCGCTGTGGTAATTTTGCCACTGGCGGCAGTCTTGGCCTCACGGGCAGGAGCCGCACCGGCACTATCGGCCAGTTTTTGACGATAAGCACTCCAGTTCGTTGCCTGCACCCGCACTTCCTTAGCCGCTTCGGTCCGCCCGGTCGCGGATAGCTGTTCCTTTTCCGGCACTCGTAAGATCTTGCCGGTCTTCAGAAGATTCATGTTGCCGGCAAATGCGTCCGGATTACTGCGGAAAAGCCCAACAAGCGTTTGTTCGAGTGTTACGCCTTCGTGTTTGACACTAGACGCAATCTTGGAAAGCGTATCCCCGCGTTTGACTGGGCCATACTCCTTGCTGTCGCTTGCGGGGCCGGCAGGACGTGCCGCCACGACAGGCGCTTTGGCGGCGGGAGCAGCAGGGCGTGATTCTGCGGACGCGCTCGCTGTCGCAGCCGGCGCCGGCGCAATTGCGCGAGTGTCACCGACGACGGGAGGCGCAACAACGACAGGCGCCGGCGCGGCTGCCGTAGGCGCAAACGCAGGCGGATCCACCAAAGCCGTATATTCACGAACCAAGCGGCCTTGCGCCCAACTCAACTCCACCAATAAATCAATGAATGGCTCGTTGACCGGACGCGTAGAACTAATCCTGATATAAGGCTGGCCGCCCGCACGGCGTTCCACAACCATGCGAACACCGACCAATGCCGGACTAAATTGAATATTTGCCTGGTGAAAAGCCTCGGGAGTCGCAAGACGAGCCGACAGCGTGGACAATTCGTCCATCTGCACTGATATCAGTTCAATTTCCGCTATCAGCGGCTGACCCAGTGCTGAAAGAATGTTGAGTCTGCCCAAACCGGCCGCGGGGGCTATCATCGGCATGAGCAGGATAATTCCCACCAACAGCCCTGTCATAGATCGGAATGTGCGCACCGCTCACCCTTTTTTTATTTTCGGGGATTTGTAAATTAACATCAAATAGTTAGGGTTGCAAGCTAACCCTTACTATAACCAGACGATTTCGACATCTTCCTGTCATTTAGTCCCATGTTCAGCAACAGACAGGCACCGAAAACCACTCGACTTCAGGTCTAAATCAACCAAAATAATGCCGGAATTGCCAAAATTTATTGGTCGGCAAGCATACGTAGCATTCGGCGCAATGGTTCAGCAGCCCCCCATAGCAGTTGATCGCCGACCGTAAAACCCGACAAATACTGCCCGCCCATCGCTAATTTGCGCAGGCGGCCGACAGGTATCTCCAGACGCCCGGTCACCGCCGCCGGCGTCAATTCTCGCATGGACCGCTCTCGCTCGTTTGGAATCACCCGCACCCACTGGTTAGCCGCGGCGAGGATGCTCAAAACTTCGTCCAGAGGTACATCCTTCTTGAGCTTGATGGTCAACGCCTGACTATGACAACGCATCGCTCCAACGCGCACGCAAAGGCTGTCTATCGGCGTTTCAGGACGATCGAAAAGTTTTCCACGTCCCAGTATTTTATTGGTCTCCGCGCCGCCCTTCCATTCTTCGAGTGACATGCCGCTGCCCATATCCTTGTCTATCCACGGAATCAGGTTGCCGGCCAGTGGCACGCCGCCAAAGTTTTCCATCGGCAGGCTGCCATCAGTCTGCTTTGCATGCACTCTACGGTCGATTTCAAGAATCGCCGACGCTGGATCCGCAAGCAGCGCAGCAACTTCGGCGTTTAGCTGCCCGAACTGCATGAGCAACTCGCGCATATGCTGCGCACCTCCGCCCGATGCAGCCTGGTAGGTCATGCAGGTCATCCATTCAACAAGATCGTGCTGAAAAAGCCCGTGCATCCCCATCAACATGCAACTCACTGTGCAGTTGCCGCCGATATAATTCCGTATGCCTTTTGCCAGCGCGTTTCTGATAACCGGCGCATTGACCGGGTCGAGTATGATTACCGCATCGTCCTGCATGCGCAGCGTCTTGGCCGCGTCTATCCAGTAACCGCTCCAACCTGCCGAGCGCAGTTTCGGATAAATCTCGGACGTATAGTCGCTGCCTTGACAGGTGACGATGATGTCCATGGTCTTGAGCGCAGCCACGTCGCGCGCATCCTTTAACGGCGCAACGTCCTTGCCTATGGCGGGTGCCTTACCCCCGACATTTGAGGTGGTAAAGAAATGGGGGTCGATAAAATCAAAATCCCGTTCGGCCTGCATGCGCTGCATCAGCACCGAGCCAACCATCCCCCGCCATCCGACAAAACCGACGTGCATCATTCCAATTTCTCAACAATCTTAACTTATTGTTTATAATCCGTGCTTTAGTGCGTTTAACACGGCCGCGCCCATTTCTCGCGTACCAACCCGGCGCATGTGCGGCTGATAGATGTCGGCGGTACGATAGCCCTCCGCAAGGACTTTCTTTACAGCGGTTTCGATGCGCACTGCTGCTTGCTCAAGGTTTAACGTATAGCGCAGCATCATGGCAACGGACAATATCGTCGCCAGCGGATTCGCAATGTCTTTACCGGCGATATCTGGCGCGGAACCGTGTGCCGGTTCGTACAGTCCCTTATTGTTCGAATCCAGGGAAGCCGACGGCAACATGCCGATAGAGCCGGTCAACATCGATGCTTCGTCAGACAGAATATCACCAAATATGTTGCCGGTAACAATAACATCAAACTGTTTCGGCATACGCACCAGCTGCATGGCGGCATTGTCGACATACATGTGCGACAACTCGACCTGCGGATAGTTTTTCGCGACATCCTTGACCACCTCGCGCCATAGCCGGCTGGTCTCGAGCACGTTCTCCTTGTCGACCGAACACAATTTCTTGCGGCGCTTCACGGCTGCCTTAAAGGCGACCTCGGCAATGCGACGGATTTCGGACTCCGAGTACAGCATGGTATCGAAGCTCTCGCGCTCCCCCCTTGCATTGGTCCGCCGCCCGCGCGGTTCGCCGAAATAAATGTCCCCGGTCAGTTCGCGCAAGATCAGAATATCGAGTCCGGCCACCAGTTCCGGTTTGAGAGACGATGCGCTGGCGAGTTCCTCGAACAACAGCGCCGGACGCAGGTTTGCAAACAATCCAAGTTCTTTACGTATCCGCAACAAACCCTGTTCCGGGCGTTTTTCGCGTGGCAACGCATCGTATTGTGGTCCGCCTACCGCGCCGCATAGCACCGCATCGGCGGCGCGAGCGAGCCTAAGCGTTGCCTCCGGCAGGGGATCTCCATGCGCGTCGTATCCTGCGCCACCATACGCCGCATCTTCGAGTTCGAGCTTGAGTCCGTCGGCATTCAGCAGTTCGAGCACCTGGACGGCCTGCGCGATGATCTCCGGGCCTATGCCGTCGCCCGCTAATATTGCGATTTTCATGTTTTTTCTCGGAAATTAGGAATCAGGAGTGAAGAGTCAGGAGTGAGGAGAATCGGCATGGTGACTTCGGGCTACCCTCAATCCTCGACTCCACATCCTGCCCTTAAAACAGCCACGGCTGCTGCTCGCGTCGCTGGGCTTCGTAAGCCCTGATCTTGTCGGCACGCTGCAGCGTAAGTCCGATCTCATCCAGGCCGTTGAGCAGGCAATGCTTGCGAAACGGGTCGATGTCGAATTTCAGTATGTCTCCACTCGGGGTCTTCACGCTTTGTTGTTCCAGATCGACCGCCAGTCGGAACCCAGGTGCTGACTGGGCGTCCCTGAACAAGCGGTCAACCGTCGCGGCATCGAGCGTAATCAGCAGTAAGCCGTTCTGAAAACTGTTGTTGAAAAAGATGTCCGCAAAACTCGGTGCGATGACCGCCTGAAAACCAAACTGCAGCAAGGCCCATGGCGCATGTTCGCGCGAAGAACCACAGCCAAAGTTCTCGCGGGCAAGCAAAATCTGCGCACCCCGATAGCGCGGCTGGTTGAGCACGAAATCCGGATTCAGCGGGCGCTTGGAATTATCCATCCCCGGTTCGCCGTGGTTGAGATAACGCCACTCGTCGAACAGATTGGGGCCGTAGCCCGTACGCTTGATCGATTTCAGAAACTGCTTGGGTATGATGGCGTCGGTGTCGACGTTGGAACGGTCGAGCGGCGCCACCAGCCCTTCGCGAGATACAAATCTATCCATTACTTGACCTTGTCCGCGGCTATCTCTATCTTCTCGCCGGCCTTCTTGACGTCCTTGCCGATACCTTCCATCGTGTTGCAGGCCGACAACGTCAGTGCGCAGACCAATAACCCCAGCAGTCTCAGCATATTCATCACCGTCTCCTCGTCATGTAAAACTACGCACATCGACAAAATGTCCGGCTATCGCTGCAGCGGCAGCCATAGCGGGACTCACCAAATGCGTACGTCCGCCAGTTCCCTGGCGCCCTTCAAAATTGCGATTCGAAGTCGAAGCGCAACGTTCGCCCGGATCCAGCTTGTCGTCATTCATCGCCAGACACATCGAACAGCCCGGCTCGCGCCATTCGAAGCCGGCCGCCATAAAAACCTTGTCCAGACCTTCCGCTTCCGCTTGCCTTTTGACAGGCCCTGAACCGGGAACCACCATGGCCAGCCTCACGTTGCCCGCCACTTTTCTGCCGCGCGCAACGACCGCCGCGGCACGCAGGTCTTCAATACGCGAATTGGTACAGGATCCTATGAATACCTTGTCTACCGCGATACCGGCGATAGGCGTGTTGGGAGCGAGTCCCATGTACTTGAGCGCACGTTCTATGCCCTCGCGTTTAACCGGATCCGCCTCCTTGGCAGGATCGGGGACATAACCATCGATCGTGGTCACCATCTGCGGCGAGGTACCCCAAGTTACCTGCGGTTTGATCGTCGCCGCATCCAGAGTAATAATCTTGTCGAACGTAGCGCCATCATCGCTTTTGAGCGTGCGCCAGTACGCGACTGCCTGATCCCACTGCTGTCCCTTGGGCGCGAGCGGCCTATCCTTGACATAGGCAATGGTGACATCGTCGACCGCAACCATGCCGGCTCGCGCACCGGCTTCGATCGCCATGTTGCACAAGGTCATGCGGCCTTCCATGGATAGTGCGCGGATTGCCGAGCCGGTGAATTCAACCGCACAGCCGGTGCCACCCGCGGTTCCTATCTTGCCGATAATCACCAGCGCAATATCCTTGCCTGTAACGCCCGCGCCTACGTTGCCGTCAACCGCAATCCGCATCGACTGCGCTTTTTTCATGACCAGGCACTGCGTGGCCATCACGTGTTCGACTTCGGAAGTTCCTATGCCAAATGCCAGGCATCCAAACGCGCCGTGCGTGCTGGTGTGAGAATCGCCACACACCACGGTCATACCCGGCAATGTTGCACCCTGTTCCGGGCCGATCACGTGCACTATACCCATGCGCTCGTCGCGGAAAGGAAAATAAGTCAGCGCGCCATATTCCTTGATATTGGCATCCAGCGTCTCAACCTGTATGCGCGAAATCGGGTCCTGTATGCCTAGATCCCAATCCTTGGTCGGATTATTGTGATCCACCGTTGCAACGATGGACCCGACGCGCCACGGCTTACGTCCCGCGAGTTTCAATCCTTCATAGGCCTGCGGGCTGGTTACCTCATGAACCAGATGGCGGTCGATATAGATAAGCGCGGTGCCATCCGCCTCCTCATGCACGAGGTGGTTGCTCCAAAGCTTGTCATACAGGGTTTGCGCGACCATTGAGAGTATATCCGGGAGAGTAAATTAATTGCGTAAGCCGTTGGAAACGTGGGATTATCTCATACCATGTCAGGACCTGACCAGACGTCTTCCAGCACTATTCGGCGCGTATGCCAGCTTCCCGAATCAGCTTACCCCATTTGAGCATGTCGGATTTCATTTTTGCGGCAAATTGCTCAGGAGTACTGCCCACGCCTTCGACACCCGCGCCCAGGAGTTTCTCCTTAACTTCGGGCCTGTTGAGCAGGCGCACCGTTTCCTGATTCAATCGGTCAATAATGCTCACCGGCGTTCGTACCGGAGCGAACAAGGCCTGCGCCGACTCAACTTCGAATCCGGGCAAGCCTCCTGCCGCTATCGTCGGGATCCCCGGGACCAATGGCGTAGGCTTCATCGTGCTGACACTCAAGGCTTTCAACCGCCTAGACTTTAAGTGTGGCTCAACAGAACCCATGTTGGAAACCCAGGACCTGCACTTCGCCACGTATCAACGCGATCATCGATGGTCCCGCGCCACGGTAATTGATTTGCTGGATATTGACCGCTGCCATGTTCTTGAACAACTCCGCAGCCAAGTGTGGAATGGACCCCACCGATCCGGATGCGTAGTCGAGGGCGCCTGGCCTGCTCTTGGCCAAGGCAACGAGCGACCTGACGGAATCGGCCGGCACCGAAGCGTGCACCAACAATACCATGGGCGTTCGGTTAGTCATGGTTATGGGGGCGAAATCTTTGACCGGATCCCAAGGCACTTCCTTCCTCAGGAACGGCAACAGCCAGATACTGCTGCCATAGAATAACAAGGTATGGCCGTCGGGTTGCGCTTTCGCGACAGTCAGTCCGCCGCTGATACCGCCGCCACCGCCCTGATTTTCCACGATAACCTGCTGCCCCAGGCTGACGGACAGTCCCTGCGCCAACAGGCGCGCCAGAAAATCCGCAGTACCGCCGGCCTCCGTGGTCAGCATGCGGACAGACTTGCTGGGATAGTCCTGGCTGAGCGCACTGTCCGAACTCACGATCGCCAACACGGCCGTCATCGCTCTTCTCATCATCTGCGCTGTACGCATAGTTCCTCGGAGCTCTTGCTGTCGGTCGACTTCGACGATACCTTATGATGTCACACGGTCGTCCGACCCGGGACGAAATCATAGCACCCGCCGGCAACGAGTCGCCTACCCCCCGCCCCCCTGCAACTCGCGTCAAACCGGCGCACGCCCGATCAGCGCGGCTCCTCCAGATGCCGCCACAGAATCAGCATGCCCGCCAACGCGCACACCGCACCGCCCGTGAAAGTCAGGTCGGGGCCCAGTCGTTCCCAGCCGTAGCCCGCATAAAAACCGCCTATTGCGCCGCCCAGACCAAACGTGAGACTGGTATATATCGCCTGGCCGCGCGCCTGGTAGCGGTCGCGAAAGTGGTGATTGATGTAACCGAGCGCGGCGGCATGAAACGAACCAAAACTGGCGGCATGCAGAGCCTGCGCGAGCAAAATGACCACGAGATTATCCGCGCACCACGCAATCATCAGAAACCGTATCGTCGCGAGCCCGAAACTCGTGATCAAAACCTGGCGCAGCGTGTAAGCGTTGAATAGATGCGACATCCAGAAAAATATCGCGATCTCGCAGATGACGCCTATGCTCCACAACCAGCCGACCGCACCCTTGCTGTACCCGTGGTCTACGAGATAGATGGAATAAAACGTGTAATACGGCCCATGCGCGACCGCCATCAGCGCACACGCCACGATCAATGCCACGACCTGCGGACTGCGGATGATGCGGGATATCGGCACCGGATTGTGCGCGTGGCGCGTGCGCGGCGGGTCCGGAACGAGCATCAGCAGTACCAGCGTTCCCAGCAGAAACGCGAGCATGATCCATAACAAGGCGCTGACATGCAGAACATCCAGAATGTAGCCGATGATCAGCACGGCGGCGATAAATCCGACGGAACCCCACACCCGGATACGTCCGTACCGGGCCGCCTGTTCTCCGAGGTGCGTAAACGTGGCAACCTCGACCAGCGGCAGCGGCGCACTCAGAAAAAAACTCATGGTCAGCACCACCGCGAACAACGCCTCGAATCCGCGCGCCGCGAACAAACCGCAGTAGACGACAGTGCCCAGCAGCAACCCGAAGCGCGCAATCGGCAGGATGCCTCCGCCGCGATCCGCCAACCACCCCCAAAGGTGCGGCGCGACTATACGCACTAGCTGCGGCAGCGCCATGATGGTACCGATACCCACCGCGCTCATGCCCAGCTCGCTCAGATAAATACTGAAGTACGGCGCGAATGCACCGAGGTAGGCAAAGTAGAAAAAGTAAACTCCGGAGAGCCTCCAGTACGGTATATCACGCATGACGCTACGGCGCGCGGCGCGCCGTGTCACTCAGGGTCTTGCCCCCGAATTTCGTTACCTGAACCCTGGCGCATGCGTTCGACGACATCCGGCGGCGCCTGCGCGGCTATCCTGGGCGTCGCGCAGTCGACATCGGCATTCTGTGCACGGTGACGCAACGCGTGGTCCATCAGCGTCAGTGCGAGCATGGCCTCGCAGATCGGCGTGGCACGAATGCCTACGCACGGATCGTGCCGCCCATGCGTTTCTATGGTGGTTGGATTGCCCGCTTTATCGATCGTATGGCGCGCCAGCCGTATGCTCGAGGTCGGTTTGATCGCGACATTAACGACAACATCCTGACCGGTCGAAATGCCGCCGAGTATGCCGCCCGCATTATTGGTCGCGAAACCCCGCGGCGTCATTTCGTCGGAATGCTCGGTGCCTTTTTGCCCCACCGCGGCGAACCCGGCGCCTATCTCGACGCCTTTGACGGCGTTGATGTTCATCATGTTGTAGGCAAGATCGGCATCGAGCTTGTCATACACCGGCTCTCCCCAGCCGACCGGCACGCCGGATGCGATGGCGGTGATTTTGGCGCCCACTGAATCACCGGATTTTCGCAGCTTGTCCATGAAAGCCTCTAGTTGCGGCACAACGCCGGCGTCGGCGACAAAGAAAGGATTGTCGTGCACCGCGTCCCAGCTCACAAATGGCACTTCGATAGGACCCAATTGGGACAAATAACCACGCACCACGATGCCATATTTCTCGCGCAGCCACTTTTTGGCTATCGCACCGGCAGCCACGCGCACCGCGGTTTCACGCGCCGACTGGCGCCCGCCGCCCCGATAATCGCGCAGTCCGTACTTTTGCCAGTACGTATAATCGGCGTGGCCCGGGCGGAACTTGTCCATGATCTTGGAGTAGTCCTTGCTACGCGCGTCAACATTGCGTATCAGTAGCCCGATCGGCGTGCCAGTGGTTCTGCCTTCGAAAACACCGGACAGTATCTCCACGATATCGTCTTCGCGGCGCTGCGTAACGTGACGCGAAGTGCCAGGTTTGCGAAGATCGAGGTCAGTCTGTATGTCGGCCTCGGACAGCGCCATTCCTGGCGGGCATCCGTCGACCACGCAACCTATCGCGGGGCCGTGACTTTCGCCGAAAGACGTCACGCAAAACAGTTTGCCGAGAGTATTGCCTGACATGGTGTGCCCGGTTCGATTCGCAAATTGTAGGGCAAGAGTTTAACATAGCGGGCCTTGCCATCAGGCGCGCGCGACGAGTTAAACGCCTGAGCTCACTCCGTCACAGATAAAACTCAATTCCCTTCCCCCCCATGGCGAAAAATGAAAAAGCGCCTCTCTTCGATCGCACGACCATCGCATTCGTGCTCGCGGCATTGCTCGGTGCCGGCCTGACTCTATGGCTCAAAGGGACGGCGGGCGTCGAGCGGGCACTGATCAATGCGGGTGACTTCATGCTGCAGGTGGTTCCACAGATTAGCGGTGGGCTGCTGGTTGCGGGTTTGGTGCAGGTGCTGGTTCCTAGAGAAATCGTCGCGCGCTGGCTCGGTGAAAAATCCGGAATGCGCGGGCTATGGATCGCGCAGTTCGCTGGAGCGCTGACACCGGGTGGTCCTTTCGGTTCCTTTCCGCTCGTCTATGCGCTGGGAAAAGCGGGGGCGGATATCGGTGTGCTGATTACCTATCTGACAGCCTGGACCACCATAGGCGTGATGCGCCTGATCGTGTGGGAGATCCCGTTTCTGGGTGCCAAATTCTCTTTGCTCAGATTCGTCATTTGCCTGCCCGCAGGCATTTTCGCCGGTTGGCTGGCTCGGCGGTGGGCAAAGCAGTGGGGGTGGAGCACCACGGAGTCGATCGTGAAATGATTGAATCCCTGATCATCATCTGGAGTCTCGTGCTGATTCTCGGGATAATTGCGTTGCGCCGATCAAAAGCGACGCTGGGGCTGGCCGTCCGCGCCAGCGCGGACCAGGGCCGTATGCTGCTATTGCGCATACCGCTCGCCGTACTGGCAACGACATTTCTGGTGGAACTTCTGCCGCCGGAGCTGATGCGAGATTCCATCGGTGCGGAATCCGGTATCGCGGGCATCATGATCGCTTCCGTGGCCGGCGCATTGCTGCCCGGTGGCCCTTTTCTGTCATTCCCGATCGCGGTAGCGCTATTCAAGGCCGGCGTCGGTGCGCCGCAAATGATGGCCCTGCTCACCGCGTGGTCGGTTTATGCGGTACATCGCACGCTCAACTTCGAACTACCCATGATGGGCGGCAGATTTATCCTGCTGCGCCTTGCCAGCTCCATCATGATTCCACCCCTGGTGGGTATTGCCGCGATGCTCGCGCTGCGCTGGATCAGTATCGAATAATATTCGTAAGTCGATGTAAAATATTTTTTTTAGAAACTCCTCGCATGCCCGATAGTCGGCGCAGCACGCATCCCAAAACGGCCAAGGCCGTCACCGCGCAATACTGATGATAGAGCGTTGAACAAAGTCGGTTGTGGGCGGCCATCGCGGAAGGAGAACCCGCTTGCCGTCCGACTCAAGTTACCCACCAACGCAGCCGTAACAATCGCGTAGCCCATTGTCGGCTCACCCACACGATGCCATCCGATCAACCCGCCGACCACGCGCAGTCGACCGCTCAATCCGCCAGCCATGCGGAGTCTATCGGCAGATTTCGCGTCGTCAGACAACTGGGTCGCGGCGGCGAAGGCATCGTCTACCTGGCCAGAGACCCAAAACTCGACCGCGACGTAGCCATCAAAACGCTGTTACTGGGCGACGCATCCGACAAGAACCTGGCAGAACAGCTGATCGAGACCGCGAGTACCGCCAGCGCCTTGAGCCATCCCAACATCGTCCCCGTGTTTAAAGCCGGCATGCACGAAGGCTGTCCCTATGTCGTGTGTTCGAATATGTGGACGGCGCCACCCTCGCGCAAACGTTGATGGCCGACGGCCCCATGCAACTGGCACCGGCGGTCGTCATGACTGGGCGTGTCACCCCGTTCCGCGACGGCAGTATGGCAATAACCGCGTATGCCCAGCTTCGCGTAACCGCTCCAGTCATCGGTGATGATGGCAGCGCCGGGTTTAACGGTCCGCTCGATGAAGCCACACAACGATTTGGCACTTCGGTCTGGCTCCACCGCAAGCCGAACACGTCCGGCGTAGCGTCCAGTCCTCCGCTTGTTGAGGCTGCCACCGGGCTTGCGCTGTTTAAGCTCGACGGCACCGGCGACAAGCGCCATGTCGTGCCCGCCTCGGGCCTTGCCGCGAGTGCGGCCGCCGCCGTAGGTTTCATCGGCCGCGACGTGCTCTCCGTGGTTACCACCAATCCGATCCTGGTCGGGGCGCACCATGCCGGCCCGCAGTTTGTGAAGAATCTGGAAAGCAGTCTCGTAACGCGGCAATCCGAGTTGCCGCTGGAACTGGGGGGCCGACATTCCGGGCGTCTGGCTGGCAACCAATGACCATCCCAGATTGGCGCAGATGCTCAACAGACTACCGGCAGTGGGTCTGGGAGACAACCGGAAACTCTTGACGCACTCGGTGGCAGCAGCCGGTACTTACATTGCGGCCGCGAGACTCTCCGCGTCAAGGACCACGATGATCAAAGGTATGACTGCGTTGTGCACGGCGCCCGACACACAGACTGAACGCGTGATCGCCCCAGCCGGGAACGTACCACACGACGATGGTAACAATAACAACATCACACCGAATCTCGAGCACACGCAGATAGTTCCCGGTGACGAGACCACGCCGGCAGTCCCGCCTGGTGGCTGGCGCACGCGACTGGCACTTGTTTGGCGCTCGATCTTCTGACTACGCCATTGATGTGATGCTACCGAGGTTCTGACCCACTGTTCTATCGACGCACCCGCACAGCCGATATAATCTTCAGCAGCCGGACTCGCGAACCATCATCAGGGCGTGGAACAGCCGCCGCCGAGAGCAGCCAGCGTTCAATATCCGCGGGCGTGGTGACCGTCGCCTGGCGTCCTTCCATCGCCTGCTTGAGAGCACGCAGTTTTAGAGCCTGACGCGCCGCTGAAAATTCACCCGGACTCTCAAGGCCGCACGCAACCTCAAGTTTCAGCAGCAAGTCGGCCAAACTGTCAGCCGATCCTGAGAGCGGTTTCATGTCCGCCTGGACAGAGGCTGGCCCGCGGAACCTCCCGTCCAATGCAGACTTCCATACGTCCGGGAAATTTTCGACCGCGCTCCAGCGTGCCTCAAGCTCGGCTGCATTTTCCGCATCGAGTCCGGCGCCTGCATCCGCAGCGAGCTCGCGTTCCTGGCAAAGCTCCATCTTGGCGATCAGCGCGTCATAACGAGCCTGCGCCACATTCGCGGCGAGTTGGGCGAGCAGCTTGCCGGCGCTGTCACGCGCGGCGCGATAGCGCGCCTCCAGCTTTACTGCCTGCGGCTTGGGAACTTCGGCGGCGGCGCGCCAGGCCGTCTCCGCTTCGGCCATCGCACGTTTGATATCGGGTCCCTTTGATGCCGGCGTCAGTGTAGCCAGCGGCCCGATAATATCCTCGCGCTCCTTGAACTTTGCGCTGAATTCGGCTTCCCTGGCGGCGCGCGCCGCATCGCGCGCGACAAATATTGCGTCGGTGGCCGTTTTGAATTCCGCCCACAAACGGTTCTCGTCGCGACGCGGCAGTGCAAGGGATTTGGCATTGGCCTGCCAACGCGATTGCAATGCCCGCACCTTGTCGAGAGCATCGCGCGCCATCGCGTCGACGCCGGCGAGCCCCTTCGCCGCGGCAATAAGCTGTTCACGCTCCAGCGTGGCAGACCGATACGCGTCCGCAAGCGGAGTTTCCAGCACCTGCATGGCTCGCGCATAGCGTGTCGTAATCGCGTTCTCGCCCTTTTGCGCCTTACGTGGAACGGTATGCTCAACAGGCCCCAATTTCCGCCACGCCACCTGCGCGTCTTCGATCGCGCGCGCGAGCGCGCGCAGGTCCGGACTGCCAGGCGCGGGAGCAGCGCATTCAATCGCAACCGGTAACAGCCTGGCCGCCGCCTGCGTCAATTCTTCAACGATCTTCTCGCGTGCCGCGAGATTCTCGTTGCGTGCCGCCTTGAGTTTATCGAGATGCGCCGCAACCGGCGCATACGCCGCTTTCAATGCGCCATCAAAGGCAAGCCACAGCGTCTGGTTGGTGGCACCGCCCAGCTTGTCCAGTTCCTTCCATCGATCCCGCAGTTTATCGATGGCTTCGCCGTGCGTTTTGACAGCCACCTTGCCGGCTGCGGCGGCGGACAGCGCCTGCGCTTCCGCGACCAGTTGCTCGCGCCCCTGTTTGCCGCTCCAGCGTTGCCAGTCGCGCAGCCGCTTCTGTTCCTGCCGCAGCGCATCAATACGCCGCATCAGTGTCGTGTTTGCCGCCCCCGATTTAAGAACGCGTTCAATCTGCGCCATCAGGCGCGTCAGATCGGCGGTGCTTCCGGCCGCCTGCGCCGCCTCCGCCGATTCGACGTCTCCGCGCAATGCATCCAGCCGCAGCTTTCTCTCCTCCGTGCCTGTCTCCTGTTCCTTGGCGCGACGCACTTCATGCTCGCGCTGCCGTTCGTCGCTTCCCGCGTTGCGCCAATCCGCAAAGCGCCGCGCAAGTACTGCTTGCAAATCCTTGTCAAATACTTCCGGAAACGCCCGCCACTGCTCGATTTTGAGCTTTTCGTCTGTTTCGTCGATCGTTCCCGAAGCAGGCAACAACTGCAGGAATTCCGCACGCTGCACGACACTGGACGCAAGCGCCAGCGTCCGGTTGGCGGTGTCAGATTTGCTATTGCAGCGCATGTCCAGCGCATCAGGTACGTCACCTATCAATCCCAACAAGTTTGCAGCGAGCGCCGAAACCGTAGCTGGCAGCGCGTCACCCTGCGCGACACCCGGCAGGCTCGCCTGCAATTGCGCAATGGCAGCGTCTGATGTGGCGAGCCACCGGACAATGGCCTGTTCGCCCTCGCCATGCGCGCGTGCCTTCGCAGCCAATTGCTCGCGCAGCGCGACGAACTCAGTGGGTAATGCCGCATCCAGCAGTTCGGAATCCAGCGCCGCCCATGCACGGTCGAGTTCGACGATACGGTTCGCGGAAACGGATTCCTGTTCGAGCAACGCACGTGCATTTGCTAGCAATGCACCGGCCTCGGCAAGGGCGATGCGTTTATTGCTGGCTGCCAACCAGCGCGTACGCGCCAGACGATGCAAACGCTTATCGTGATCGCGAAACTCGCGCATGGCCTGCTTGAGCGCGCTTTCATGCGTCAGGGCATTGAGTGCCGCCAGTTTCAATTCGACGGTCGGCGCCTGATGAGCGAGCTGTAGCAACACTACATCGTCGAATGCGGCAGCACGTATCTTATCGGTCCAGACTTGCGCATCATCAACCTGAACTCCTGGATCCGATGGTGCTGCTTTTAGCTGCGGGTTATCGTCATTGATCGCCCCAGTTTGGTTGGTCATGTCTTTTCTGAACGGGTTTGTAAACATGGTACGGATGCCATTTAGTGGAGCGGACCCGCATTTTGACACTGTTCCGGGTCACTTTTTGAGCTTGAATGACTTTGTGGTGCAAATTTATCAAACACCATGCGGTGCAATGGGGCACCCGCGGCGAGGCTATCTCCGATCGCCACGCATGGCCAGCACGATAGACTGCAGATAGTCTGGTGTGACCTGCGCCGGCGTAACCGGATCGCCGACCGTGAGTCCTATATTCTTGAATGGCGCCAGCCGCAAAGGCCGCGACATCGCGCGACCGTCCTTGCGGCTGAAAAAGCTGCCCCACAATCCGCGCAGCGCCATCGGCATCACCGGCACCGGCGTACGCGCCACGATGCGACTGATGCCGGCGCGAAACGGATACAGCTCGCCGGTATCCGTGATGCGGCCTTCTGGAAAAATTCCAACCAGATCGCCGTTGCTCAGTGCCGCCGCGATATCGTCATAGGCTTGCTCCAGCAGTTTCGGGTTTTCCCTTGCCGACGCAATCGGGATCGTCTTGCTGGTTCGAAAAATGAAGTTGAGCAAGGGCACGCGGAATATGTTGTGGTCCATCACGAACCGGATGGGCCGGCGGCACGCCGCGGCGATGATCAGCGCGTCGACAAAGCTCACGTGATTGCATACCAGCACCGCGGGCCCGTGCTCCGGAATTTTTTCGAGCCCGCTCTTGTCGAGCCGGTAGATGGAGTGGATCAGCAGCCACACCAGAAACCGCATCAGAAATTCCGGCACCAGTGTATAAATATAAACTGCGACCAGCGCATTGAGCAGCGCAGTCGCCAGAAACAAGTCCGGTATCGTAAAGCCGGCCTTGAACATCGCGATGCTGAGCAGGGCGGAAGCCACCATGAACAGCGCATTGAGTATGTTGTTGCCGGCGATGATTCTCGATTGATGCGTCGGCTCGCTGCGGCTTTGTATCAGCGCATAAAGCGGGACTATGTAGAAACCGCCGAATATGCCTATCAGCAGCAGGTCGGCGAGCAGCCGCCAATGCGCGGGGTCGGTGGCAAACGCGACCACGCCGTGCGCGGTGGCGCCTGCCGCAGGCGTCGCAAAATACAGGTCAAACGCGAACACCGTCAAGCCTATGGATCCGAACGGCACCAGACCTATTTCGATCTTGTGCCCCGACAGTTTCTCGCACAGCAGCGAGCCGGCGCCGATGCCAATCGAAAATATGCCCAGCAACAGCATGTAAAGCTTTTCATCGCCGCCCAGATAGTCGCGCGCGTACAGCGGAAACTGCGATAGGAATGTGGCGCCGAAGAACCAGAACCAGGAAATCCCGAGCACCGACAGAAAGACCGTGCGATTGGTCTTCAGAAATGCCAGATTGCGCATTGTTTCGGTAAAAGGATTCCAGTTGATGTGGAGGTCCGGCACGGGCGCCGGAGAATGCGGAATTGCGCGACTCGCCAACCAACCCAGCACTGCGATACCGATGGTTCCGGCGCACACCAGGGCAATACCGGCGTTGCCGGAACTGATCAGCACAATTCCGATTATGGTTCCAACCAGAATGGCAATAAAGGTGCCGGTGTCGACCAGCGCATTGCCGCCCACCAGTTCGTGTTTGGCCAGATGCTGGGGAAGAATCGCGTACTTGAGCGGCCCGAACAGCGTCGAATGCAATCCCATCAGGAACAGAGCGACGAGCAGCAACGCAAGATGGTGCGTAACAAAACCGACTGACCCTATGATCATGATCAAGATCTCGAGCAGTTTTACATACTGGATAAACCGCGATTTTTCATATTTGTCGGCAAGCTGACCGGCAGTCGCCGAGAAAAGAAAGAACGGCAATATAAACAACGCTCCGCTCAGGACTATCAACGTGCCGGAATCGGCGACGGCCGCCGATGTAACTTGAAACGCCAGCAAGGTGACCAGCGCATTCTTGTAGACGTTGTCGTTGAACGCGCCCAGAAACTGGGCGCAGAAAAACGGCAGGAAGCGGCGCTCGCGCAGTAGCGCAAACTGGCTGGACTCGGACATTCGGGCGTCCCTACATGCTCACTTCATAAATGTCCGGACGAACTCCGTGCCCCAGCCTACGCCGAATCCGGTGACATCCGAATTGACCGCGCCCAATCCCCCCTTGCAACTGCTGCCCGACAAGTCGACGTGTATCCATGGAATGTCGCCGACAAAACGCCTGAGAAAGCGCGCCGCCAGAATATGGTCCGCATCGCCGTCGAGGGTACACTGCATGACATCCGCAATCTTGCTGTCGAGTGCCGAGTCGTAGTCGTCGTCCATTGGAAACGCGCATATGCGTTCGCCGGAAATCCTGCCTGCGGCGACCGCCCGCGCCGCCAGTTCATCGGTCGTTGCGAACACGCCGCTGTAGCGCGTGCCCAGTGCAACATGCATGCTGCCCGTCAGCGTGGCGAAGTCCACGATCAAATCGGGTTTGCCGCGCGCCGCCAAAGTCAGCGTATCGGCCAGCACCATGCGGCCCTCTGCGTCGGTGTGGGCAATTTCTATCGTAGTGCCGTTAAGCGCAGTGACGACTTCATTCTGCTTGTACGCGGCGGGACTGATGTGATTCTGCGCCAGCGCCATCCAGCACTCGATGGCGACGGGCAGCTTCATGCGTGTCACCGCCAGTAATATTCCGAGCGCGACCGCGGAGCCGTTCATGTCTTCGTGCATGCCGTGCATATAGCGTGCCGGCTTGAGGTTGTGCCCGCCGGTGTCAAAACATATGCCCTTGCCGACCAGCGCGATCCTGCGTTTCGCGCCTGACGGCGAGTAGCGCAGATGCACGATCGCTGCATCCTTGGTGGCGCTGCCCTGAGCGACGGCGCAAAACGCTCCCGCGCCCATGCGCCTGAGTTTCCGCAAGTCATATTCTTCATGGCGCCACCGACACTGCTTTGCCAGGGCTTTGATGCGTCCGCGGTACGTGGCGGGGGTCAATTCATTTGGTGGCAATACAGTCAACTCACGACACAAGGTGTTGCCTTCGGAGCGCGCACGCAGCGCATCCAGCCCACCCTGCTCCACATGGCCAAATAAATCTATTGTAATCAAAGGCTTCCTGTCATCTTTCTTTTTGCGAACAGGCAGTGCAGCGCCGTTAACCCAGGCGCAATAGGCCGCCAACCCGGCGGCATGCTTGCGTTCAGCGGCAGTTCCGAGCACGACGATTGCAATCGATGAGGGTTTTTCGGACAGCAACAACTGCAACGCACTTCGCAGAGTCGCGTGCGAATCGTAGGTCGGTTTCGCAGCATCAAGCATTGCCCACGCCGCTAATGCGCCATGCGCGAGCGTGCCCGCCAAAGGTGTCTTGCCGAGTTCAGCCGCGATCATGCCGCGTCTTTTGAGCAGGGACTCGATGATCTCGCGCGCCGGGCACTGACTTGATATGTGGCTGGCCTGCGGAAGAACAAACAGGATATGCGAGTGTTTTCGCAGATTTGCGAGCGGCGGAACATCCGCATGTTGCTGCAGCCTGGCGAGCATGTTTATCCTTTTAGTGGCGAGCGGAAACAAATTATCCTGGGATTATAATGGTTCCATCACGTTCCTTCGGAACCGCGAATGCAATCGAATCTCGCTGCTGCTGCTCTGGTGACCTTGCTATTCGTTGCGTTCGAACCTCGTGCCGAGGAAATTGTGACAATATCGACACGTGCTGGAACTACGCAGTCGTTCCTGTTGGCGAGCCCCGAAAAGAGCGCTCCCGAGGCAGTTGCAATCCTGTTTCCAGGTGGTTCAGGCCTCATTCGGCTGCGCAATGAAGGTGGACGCATCCGCTTTGGCGAGGGCAATTTTCTGGTGCGCTCGCGCCAACTGTTCGTCGAACGCGGCGTCGTGGCGGCCGTCATGGACGCTCCGTCGGACCAGGCACAGGGAATGGACGACCGATTCCGGCTCGGTGACAATCACGCGACCGACGTTGCGGCCGTCGTCACCGAACTTCGGAAACGTTACGTAAACATCCCCGTTTTCCTGGCAGGGACCAGCCGAGGCTCGATCTCAGTCGCCAGTCTTGGACGAATACTGGGTAGCAGCATTGCGGGAGCCACGCTCACTTCGACGCTTTTTCGCGGGGGTGCCCGCTTCGGTCCGGCACTGGATGGATTTGACTTCTCAAAAATCAGCACGCCGGTGCTGGTCGTGCATCACGTCAATGACGGATGCAGAGAATCACCGTACCGTGATGCGAAGCAACTTGCGGAATCGCAGCGTTACCCTCTGATCAGCGTAAGCGGGGGCAATCCGCCGACGTCCGTGCCATGCGAAGCCTTTACGCCCCATGGCTATCTCGGCAGAGAGACGGAAACGGTAGACGCCATCGTCAATTGGATGCTGAAAAAGCCCTATCCCGTCAATATCGAATAAAATCGATTATTGAGCGCCCTCACCCTCGGCCCCTCTCCCCGTGGGAGAGGGAAGACAAGCCCTTCTCCTGCGGGGAGAGGGGTGGGAATGAGGGCGCGTCATCGCGTTGTTGTGCGAAACTCAATGCTCCACAGGCCCGCGGGAAAATGCAACAGTACCTTGAATTGATGCAACAAGTTCTGAATCACGGCGCACGCAAGTGCGACCGCACCGGAACCGGCACGCTAAGCATCTTCGGCGCGCAACTGCGCTTTGATCTCAGTGCCGGCTTTCCGCTGCTGACGACCAAAAAAGTCCACCTCAAGTCAATCATTCACGAGCTGCTATGGTTTCTGAAAGGCGAGACCAACGTCAAATACCTTAAGGAAAATGGCGTCAGAATCTGGGACGAATGGGCGGATGCAAAAGGCGAACTCGGCCCGGTCTACGGCTTTCAATGGCGCACTTGGCCCGCACCCGACGGCCGGCATATCGATCAGATCAGCCAGGTCATGGAACAACTCAGGAACAATCCCGATTCCCGGCGCATGATCGTCTCGGCATGGAATGTGGCAGATCTCGACCGCATGGCGCTGATGCCGTGCCATGCGTTCTTCCAGTTCTACGTCGCCGACGGCAAACTCTCCTGCCAGCTGTATCAACGCAGTGCCGACCTGTTTCTGGGCGTGCCATTCAACATTGCGTCCTACGCTCTGCTCACGATGATGATGGCGCAGACATGCGGCCTGAAACTCGGTGACTTCGTGCATACCTTCGGCGATACGCATCTGTATCTAAACCACCTCGAACAGGCGCGTGAACAACTGACACGCAATCCTCGCAGCTTGCCGACCATACGGCTCAGCACTGCGGTGAAGAACCTGTTTGATTTCAAGTATGAAGACTTCACGCTTGAGAACTACGATCCGCATCCGGCGATCAAGGCGCCGGTGGCGGTCTGATCAGTGATGAGTGATGAGTGATGAGTGATGAGTGATGAGTGATGAGAGTAACGCGTCGCGGGGTCAATGCGTCGACATCAAACATCGCACATCGCGACTATCCATCATCGTGGCCATGGCGAGAAATTGGGTTATCGGCGCCCACAATCAGATCCCCTGGCGCCTGCCCGGGGATTTGAGACTATTCAAGTCGATCACCATGGGACATCACATCATCATGGGGCGCAATACGTGGGAATCAATAGGCCGCCTGCTGCCGGGCCGCACTACCGTCATTGTCAGCAGACAGCGCGACTTCCAGGTGCCAGGCGCGATCGTCCGCGGGTCACTCGAAGACGCTGTTGCCGCGTGTGGAGAAGACGATGAAATATTCATCATCGGCGGCGGCCAGTTATACGCCGCTGCGCTGCCGCAGGCCACGCGGATTTATCTGACTACGGTAGATGCTGACCTTGATGGCGACACTTACATGCCGCAATTCGACCTGACACAGTGGCGCGAGCATTCAGCGCAGAGCTTCGGCGCCGACAGCAGGAATCCCTATAATTACCGTCTGACCGTATACGACCGCGCCTCCAGCGACGGCCCATGCGCCACCATCTGATCATACTTTGCGTCTACCTGGCTTTCGCGATAGCCGCAGGCGCTGCACACGCGCAAAACCCAATTCCGATCAACGATCTTACCGTCCGCGCCGAAGCTGGCGAGCGCACGGCAACGCGCCAACTTGCCGAAGCGTATTACACAGGCAAAGGCGTGGAGCAGGACTTCAGCCTGGCCGCGCAATGGTACGAAAAACTGGCGAAGCTGGGCGATGTGCGCGCACAAACCAGCGTCGGCTTGATGTACCTGCGTGGCTACGGCGTTGAGAAAAGCATTAAGACAGCCCTGAAATGGTGGCAGTTCGCCGCCGCGCAAAATGATCCCGGCGCTCAGTACAGCCTCGGCACGCTGCACTTCGAAGGCAAGGACATCGGACAAAACTACCCGGAAGCCGCGAAATGGTATCGACAGGCAGCGATGCGCGGCCACATACCGGCGCAGGCCGATCTGGGCATGATGCTGTTTCAGGGCAAAGGTATCGAAAGGAATATCGTGCAGGCATACTATTGGTCCGCACTCGCCGCGCAACAGGGGGATGATATCGCGCAGGTCAATCTTAAGGAAATCGCCAAGGAAATGAATCCGGTTCAAGTCACGGAAGCCGAGACTCAGGTCGCCGACTGGATCAGGAACGCGAAGCGGACGTGGAAGTGATGGCCGCGGCTTGCGCGCCCCGTTGACACTTTCGGGAGCCGATGTCCGGGAGCAAAACCACCTTTGCGGATTGCTGGGTGCGCCCCATACAAGATCACAACACGATACGATGACTGCCGCTGTGCGTTCGGCATGTGGCATGCAGGTGGGCGCAACCACGATCCTGGAAATGACAAGGAGCGGTCTTAGGGTGCGCACATGAATCTTATTTTCATCAATCCGGACCATCACGACTTCAATGTCCTGACGCCCGCCGATCAGCCATTAGGCGGATCTCAATCGGGAATTTGCCACCTCTGCCTGGCGCTTGCGCGTCGCGGTCACAAGATTGTGCTGGCAAGCGCCACCACCAACCCGGGCACATTTGGCGGCGTCCAATGCATACTACTGTCACAACTTCAGGAGGTAATTGCCTCCGGGAATTGGGATGCACTGGTCGTGCTTAACCGGGCTGATTGCCTGCGTAACGTGCGACGCATGTCAGCCGACGGTCAGTGCATCGTGTTCTGGACAGGGCACAATATCAATCAGCGCGAGCTTGCCTCGCTCAGCGACCCCGACGTCCGCGCGGCATGTGACCGGTGGGTGCTGGTCAGCGAATGGCACCGTGCAGTATTCACAAGCCGGTTCGGCATACCCGCTGCAAGCACTGCCGTAATCCGCAATGCCATAGCCCCCGTTTTCGAGACCTTGTTCGCCACGCGCGAAGATCTGGAGAGTGCCAAGTCGGGACATATGACACTCGCCTATACGAGCGCCCCGTTCAGGGGACTGGCATTGCTGCTTGACGTCTATTCGGAGCTGATAAAACGAGACGATCAGGTCGCATTGCAGATTTACTCGAGCATGGCGGCCTATCAACGGCAGGACCCGCTTAAACTGCAAAAGCTGTACCAAAAATGCCCGCATACACGCGGCATCGCATATTCGGGATCCATCGCGCAACCGAGCCTTGCGGGGCAACTGCGCCGGTTTCATGTGCTGGCCTATCCGAACACTTTTGCCGAAACCTCTTGCATTGCCGTGATGGAGGCCATGAGTGCCGGTTGCCTGGTCATCACCAGCGATTATGCGGGACTGCAGGAAAGATCGGTGCTCATGAAACGGATAGGCATCCCGGACGAGCCCGATGTATGCCCCTCATGCGTCGCACCATGTTCGCGCGGGATATTGCGGTTAAGCAATGCATCACTTTGATGCCTGGATATCGGAACGCGCAATTCGCGGCAAAGACCGAAACCACTCGGGCGTGATTTCCCGGTCCGGGACTAAGCCCGCGCGATTCAGGCGCTCGCGCCAGAACGGAAATGCAGCGTGCGCATGATGCAGCACCAATTGCAATTGCCGCATCTGTCGCTGTTCGAGCATCGCCGGCGACCGCCACTGCGTCTGATCGAACTGAAACTGCATCGCGAGCGCACGAGCGCCGGCGTCGTCGGGAACCGCGGGCCACGCCATGTCGGCAAGGGCGGAACGGATAAGATCGAGACTGTCATTCATGGCTGCAGCAGGCATATTAACATCGCGCCCGATGGCCTTACACTCGACACGCGTAGCCGCTCGCCGCTATGATGGTCTACCTTGGCAATTCGCGGCGCGTGGCTATTCCTGTATGGGAACAATTGAACACCTCCTGAAGCTCAGCGCACCGCTGGCGTGGCAATGGGCACCGCAACTCTGCCGCCGAGATCCCACGACAAACGAAGACTGCTCGCACGTCCATGGCGTCTGGCAATACCTGAGACTTTTGGGACTGCATGCGACCATAGAACCCCGCAGGGATTTCTACCTGAATGCGCTTCGCGCGGTCCGTGGCACGGCACGTGCGCCGCGGGTGCTGATCTCCGGTGCCGCGGATTATTCCATGCTTGATTTGGTGGTTACGGCGTTCAAACAGGAGGGACTCGCTGCGGACATCACCGTCACTGATCTTTGCGAGACACCACTGGCGCTCAACCGCTGGTACTCCGAACGGATTTCCTGTAATATCAACACCGTCCGTTGCGACATTCTGGATTTCGGCACGGACGCTCTGTTCGATGCGGTATGCACTGATTACTTTCTTTCGAAGTTTCCCGCTGCCCGGCGTGGCGCGCTGCTGGAAAAATGGCAAAGCCTGTTGCGCCCTGGAGGCGCCGTTATCACTGCATCCCGCCTGCGGCCCGCGAATGAAGGAGAAGTTGCCAGGTTCTCCCCGGAACAGGTAAATAAGTTACGCGCTACCGTAGCCCGCGTTTCACGCGAAATGCGGACCTTACTCGGGGTTGATCCCGATGAACTCGCCGAGCGTGCGGCACAGTATGCAGTCAAATACATCACACATACCGTGCATACAGGCGAAGATGTTCGTGCGCTGTTCGAAGGTGGCGGTTTTGACGTAAACCATCTGTCGGTCGAAACTGCGCCCGAAAGCGGCACGCAAGAGGTCAGCGGCCCGACCATGCGGGGTGACGCCACGTGCTACCTTACTGTCATCGCGCACCGCCGGTGACCACTATCGTGCAGCGGGTAAGGCGACCTCGGACACATAGTCTTCGAATTTCCCGCCGGCGCCGCGGGGAATCTCTTTGCAATACTCCAGATTAACGCGGAAACCGTCAGGCAGTTGCGACAGAACGTGCCGGCGCAGATTTTCTTCCTGTCCGCCCGTAAAGGGACTGGCGGTAACCAGCCGCGCTTCGATCAGGTCAAATTCCTTTTGCACGAACTGATACTGAAGAAGGGGCAATTCGTCCATGAGCCTGCGCAACTTGAAAGACGGCCAATAACAATCCCCATCCGCGGTTACCAGCATATTGCGCGACCTGCCCACGATGCGGCGCAACACCGGCAGTCCTCTCCCGCACGCGCAAGGTTCGCCCACTTCCGCGAAATCCTCGATGTCGTAGCGCACCAGGGGCATTGCAAAATTGTGCAGCGGTGTTACGACGATACGCCCCGTCTCACCGGGCGCGCATGGCATGCCGTGCTCGTCCAGGATCTCGACCACCACATCCTCGGCCTGTACGTGGTAGTGCTCATACTGTGGACACTGAAACGCAATGTAGCCAACCTCATTGGCGGAATACATATCCGTAACCGGCGCGTTCCACGCCTGCCGGCACAGGTCGCGGACTTCCTGCGTCAGAATTTCGCCACTGGTACGCACTTCCTTCAAGTTTGGGAACCCGACTCCACCGGCTATAGACAATCTGGCCAGTTCGACGATATTGGATGGATGCGAGAGCAGATAGTCGGCCTGCTGCTGCTTCAGCCATGCAAGCTGCACGTGCACATCGGTGCTGGCGGGCAGGACAGCGGAACGACCCGTCTCGACGACCCGAAAAGTCGCTGTTCCCCAGCCATCGGACTGGGCCGCGGAAGCACCGCCGCGGATCGCCGCCAGCGTGCCCTGCAGGTTGCGCCGATGCCAGAGATGATCACGCAGCGTAAATGCCGACCAGTAAAGCTGATCAAGTTCCGTCTTAAGAACACGCACCGGCTTGCCGGTAGACCCCGACGTGCGGGACTCCGATGTCGCGCCGTGCGACGAAGGAATATCGCGGCTTTTCAGATTGTCGAATTGCTGCTGCAGATCGCGCTTGGTCAACAACGGCAGCGCCGCAAAACGTTCCGGAGTCAGCGCGCGCCCGGGATCGTAAACGCCACGCCAGCGTTCGCGATAAAACGGCACAGTGGCATAGGAATGCTGAAGAACAACCGCGAGCTGGCGATACTGAAGCTCGCGCAGACGATCCGCGGACAACCATTGCGAGCGTTCGAACTGATACTCAAGAGCAAGGGTAGTCGCCGCGCCGGGTGCGGTTACGGCAGGCCACGCAACGCCCGGTATCGCGCTGACGAAATGCCAGGGAGGAACTTGTACCTGCGCATCCGTTATGGGACCGGAACGGCCATCCGGCAGGTGTTCGGAAAGAGCCATGAGAAAAACCTACCTGAACAATCTACTTCTGTGCAACGCAATCCACATAGTAGCGCGAACGCCGGTTGGTCTCGTCGGCGACCAGACCGTGGATGTCGGTATCAAATCCCGGAAACTTCTGGTTGAACGTCTTTGCGAACTTGAGGTAACGCACAATAATAGCGTTGAAGCGCTCTCCTGGTATCAGCAGCGGAATACCAGGTGGATAAGGTGTCAGCATCACGCTCGTAACCCGGCCTTCAAGCTGGTCGATTTCAACACGGTCGATCTCGCGGTGCGCGAATTTCGTCCACGCGTCGGCGGGCTTCATCGCAGGCTCCATGTTGGACAGATACATTTCCGTGGTCAGTCGCGCCACGTCGTTGGCCTTGTATACGCCGTGGATCTGCGTGCATAAATCGCGCAAACCCACCTTCTCGTACTGCGGGTGCTTGGCCACGAATTCCGGAAGGATGCGCCACAGCGGCCTGTTGTTGTCGTAGTCGTCCTTGAACTGCTGCAACTCGGTCACCAGCGTATTCCAGCGACCCTTGGTGATGCCGATCGTGAACATGATGAAGAACGAATACAAGCCCGTTTTTTCAACGATGATGCCGTGCTCGGCGAGATACTTGGTAACCACCGCAGCCGGCATGCCCGGCGCTGAAAATGCGCCTGAGACGTCAAGGCCCGGAGTGATCACCGTGGCTTTTATCGGATCCAGCATATTGAAACCGGGCGCCAGATCGCCAAACCCATGCCAGCGCTCATTCGCCCTCAGCACCCAGTCGTCACGGCTGCCCACGCCCTCTTCGACGAGATCGTCCGGCCCCCACACCTTGAACCACCACGAATCTCCGAACTCGGCACCGACTTTGCGCATCGCGCGCCGGAAATCCAGCGCCTCGAGTATGGACTCCTCAACCAGCGCATTGCCGCCGGGCGGATCCATCATTGCCGCGGCCACATCGCACGAGGCGATGATTGCGTACTGCGGCGAGGTTGATGTATGCATCAGGTAGGCTTCGTTGAAACTGTGGCGGTCGAGCTTGCGTTGATCGCTTTCCTGCACCAGAATCTGCGACGCCTGCGAGATCCCCGCCAGCAACTTGTGCGTGGACTGCGTCGAAAACAGCATGGACTCCTTGCAGCGCGGCCGATCGTGACCGATCGCATGCATGCCATGATAAAAGTCGTGAAACGTTGCGTGGGGCAGCCATGCCTCGTCGAAATGCAACGTGTCGACCCTGCCGTCGAGCATCTCCTTGATGGTGTCGACGTTGTAAAGGATACCGTCGTAGGTACTCTGTGTGAGTGTCAGTACGCGCGGCTTTGTACCTATGTCGCGCGCAAACGGGTTGGCCTTGATCTTCTTCTCTATGTTTTCCCAGCGAAACTCTTCCAGCGGTATCGGGCCGATAATGCCGAAGTGATTGCGCGTCGGCATCAGGAACACCGGCACCGCGCCTGTCATCGTGATGGCGTGCAGTATGGACTTGTGGCAGTTGCGGTCGACAATGACCACGTCACCGGGCGCCACCGTCGAGTGCCACACCATCTTGTTCGACGTCGACGTGCCGTTGGTCACGAAAAAGCAATGGTCGGCATTGAATATGCGCGCTGCGTTGCGTTCGGACGCGGCGACCGGACCAGTGTGGTCGAGTAACTGGCCCAATTCATCCACCGCATTGCACACGTCGGCACGCAGCATGTTTTCGCCAAAGAACTGGTGAAACATCTGCCCCACCGGGCTTTTCAGGAACGCAACACCGCCGGAATGCCCCGGGCAGTGCCACGAATAGGAGCCGTCCTGCGCGTAATCGGTCAGTGCGCGAAAGAACGGCGGCGCGAGTCCGTCCAGATAGGACTTGGTCTCACGGATGATGTGGCGTGCGACAAACTCCGGCGTGTCCTCGAACATGTGGATGAAGCCATGCAGTTCACGCAGGATATCGTTGGGTATGTGGCGCGAGGTCTTGGTTTCACCGTAGATGTAGATCGGTATCTCGGTGTTTCTGAAGCGGATTTCCTTGATGAAAGCACGCAGATTCAGCACCGCTTGATCGATTTCAGGTCCCGGCGTGAATTCCTCGTCGTCTATGGACAGTATGAAGGCTGCGGCGCGCGATTGCTGCTGCGCGAATTGCGAAAGATCGTTGTAGGTGGTTACACCCAGCACCTCGACACCTTCATCCTCTATGGCCTTGGCGAGCGCGCGGATACCAAGACCGCTGGCGTTCTCCGAGCGGAAATCCTCGTCGATGACAATGACCGGAAACTTGAATTTCATGCCCAACTCCCTGAAATAGCTAAGTATTCTGTATCACTATCTTGGGAAAAGCCGCGGAGTGATCCTGCTGCCTTTCCGCGACTTTGACCGCCACGCGACGCGCTATCTGGCGATAGATATCGGCGATCCGGCCGTTGGGATCAGCGACCACCGTAGGTTTGCCCGAATCGGCCTGCTCACGGATTCCGATGTCGAGCGGCAGCGAGCCCAGCATATCGACTGAATAATCCTTGCTCATGCGCTCTCCGCCGCCGGAACCGAAAACGTGCTCCTCGTGGCCGCATTTCGAGCAGATGTGCAAGCTCATGTTCTCGACGATGCCGAGTATCGGAATGTTGACCTTCTCGAACATCTTAAGGCCACGGCGCGCATCCAGCAGCGCGATATCCTGCGGCGTGGTCACGATCACCACGCCTGTGACCGGCACGCGCTGCGCGAGCGTTAACTGAATATCGCCGGTGCCGGGCGGCATATCGACCACCATGTAGTCGATATCCCGCCAGTTGGTTTCGTTCAGCAGCTGTTCCAGCGCCTGCGTAACCATGGGCCCGCGCCATACCATGGGTTGCTCAACGTCAATCAGGAAACCGATCGACATCGCCTGCACGCCGTGCCCTTCCATAGGCTCTATGCGCTTGTTGTCCTTGGATACCGGGCGGCCGGTGATGCCCAGCATCATAGGCTGCGAAGGTCCGTAAATATCGGCATCCAGGACCGCAACGCTGGCGCCTTCGGCCGCCAGCGCCAGCGCCAAATTGACTGCGACCGTACTCTTGCCGACGCCGCCCTTGCCCGACGCGACCGCAATGATGTTCTTGACGTTGGGAACCAGCTTGACGCCACGTTGGACAGCATGCGATACGATTTTCATCGTCACAATGGCAGTTACCGTGCCTATGCCAGGGATGGTCTTTAGTTTGGCTACGACCTGCTCGCGTATGGGCTCGATTTGAGTCTTGGACGGATAACCAAGCAGGATATCGAGCGTTACGTTGTCACCATCGATCTTGATATTCCTCGCCTCCTTGCCGGTTACGTAGTCCTTGCCGGTATTGGGGTCCGTCAGTTCCCGGAGCGCGTCCTGAACCTGTTGCTCGCTAATCGCCATTGTGATCCTTGAGTCGTTTGCGGTGAGAGCGAAATTTTAATCAATTAACCCTCCTGCGGATACCAATATCCCGTGGAAACCATTCAAAGAGAAGGGGTTTTGTTACAATCGCGCGTCAAACAGGACCGCCCGCCATGCCACGCAAGATATTCGTCACCACCGCCCTTCCCTATGCCAATGGATCCTTCCATATCGGCCATATCATGGAGTACATCCAGGCCGATATCTGGGTGCGCTTCCAGCGTATGCAGGGCAACGAAGTCCATTTCGTCGGCGCCGACGACGCGCATGGCGCGCCCATCATGCTCAAGGCCGAGGCCGAGGGCATCACACCTGAACAGCTTGTCGCCCGCATAGCCGCCGAGCGTCAGAAGTATCTCGACGGCTTTCATATCGAGTTCGACAACTGGCATTCGACCCACTCGCCGGAAAATACCGATCTTTCGCAGGATATCTACCGTAAGCTGAAGACTGCGAACTTGATCTACACCAAGTCCATCGAGCAGTTTTACGATCCGGTCAAGGGCATGTTCCTCGCCGACCGCTATATCAAGGGCGTATGCCCGAAGTGCGGCGCGAAAGACCAGTACGGAGACGCCTGCGAGGCCTGCAGTTCTGTCTACGCCCCCACTGACCTGAAAGACCCGTATTCGACGCTGTCGGGCGCACAGCCTGTCATGAAGTCATCCGAGCACTACTTTTTCAAGCTTTCGGACGCGAAGTGCAAGGAATTCATCAAGAACTGGCTGGGCACGCCAGGCCGCCTGCAGCCACAAGTTGCCAACAAGGCACGCGAGTGGCTGGACGGCACCGGTGACAAAGCGCTCGGCGACTGGGACATTTCGCGTGACGCGCCCTACTTCGGCATACCGATCCCGGATGCGCCGGGCAAGTATTTTTATGTCTGGCTGGACGCGCCTATCGGCTATCTGGCTAGTTTCAAAAACTATTGCCAGAAGAAAGGCATGGACTTCGAGAAGTTTCTGGCCGACCCCGACACCGAGCAACTTCATTTTATCGGCAAGGACATTATCTATTTCCACACGCTGTTCTGGCCGGCGATGCTCAAGTTTTCGGGCTACAAAGTCCCCGATAACGTGTTCGTGCACGGCTTCATCAACACCGCCTCCGGCGAAAAAATGTCCAAGAGTCGCGGCACCGGACTGAGCCCGTTGCGCTATCTGGACGTCGGCATGAACCCGGAATGGCTGCGGTATTACATTGCCGCAAAATTGAATGCTAGCGTGGAGGATATTGACTTCAATCCTGATGATTTCATGGCGCGGGTTAATAGTGATTTGATTGGGAAGTACGTCAATATTGCGAGTCGTTGCGCAAACCTTCTGAAAAAGACCTTTGGCGGCGTCACAAGCAACCTATACCGGGACTCGACATTGTTGCACCAGTTCCAAGCAGCCAACGTTGATATCGCATTGCAATACGACAGTCGCGATTTTGGAAAAGCCTTGCGCGAGATCATGCGTCTTGCCGACATCGCAAATCAGTACATCGACGAAAAGAAACCTTGGATCCTTGCGAAAGATGCCACCAAGGCTGTCGAACTTCAGGAGGTTTGCAGCGTTGGGATAAACCTCTTTCGCCTGCTTACTCTCTATCTAAAGCCGGTATTGCCATCTCTGGCGACAAATGCGGAGAAGTTTCTCGGCATACACCCGCTCGAATGGAAAGATGCTTCGGAATTGCTACCTGCTGGCCATGTCACACAACCATACAGGCATCTGATGACCCGCGTCGAAAACGAACAACTCGACGCTCTATTTGAAATTGACAAGGAACCTGCCAAAGTGACGACTTCCACTCCGCATCCCGCTGCGCCCGTGAAGTCTGACGTAACGCTGCCCCCACCCCAGCCCTCCCCCGCTGGCGCAAGGGAGGGTGAGTCGAGCGGCGCTGGCGCACCGATCATAAAGATTGACGATTTTGCAAAAATAGATTTACGCATTGCAAGAATCGCCAATGCCGAACACGTCGAAGGCGCGGACAAGCTGCTGAAACTTACGCTCGACGTGGGTGATCTCGGCACGCGTCAGGTATTCGCCGGTATCAAATCGGCTTACGACCCGGCCACGTTGGTCGGAAAGCTGACGGTGGTGGTCGCCAATCTTGCACCGCGCAAGATGAAATTCGGCTTGTCTGAAGGCATGGTACTCGCGGCTTCGGGTGATGCGCCGGGCCTGTTCTTGTTGTCGCCCGACGCGGGTGCGCAACCCGGCATGAAAGTCAAATAGTCGGCGCGCACTGCATTCCACGCCTCATTCAATTGTGGCAAAATAATTCTCGGCAATCAATGATCAACTTCCCTGGCGATGGAGGATACTCATGAAAACTGTCGGACTAAAGATAGCGTTGACTGGCGTAGCGTGCGCGCTGGCGTTTGGGTGCGCGACCATGACACAGCCGACGAACATGTCGTTTTTTGTCAGCAGCGTGGGCTCCGGCAAAGGGGCGGACTTCGGTGGACTTGAAGGCGCTGACAAGCACTGTCAAACGCTGGCGTCCGCGGCCGGCGCGGGCGGCAGGACATGGCGCGCGTATTTGAGCACGCAGGGTCCGAATGCGATAAACGCGCGAGATCGTATCGGCAAAGGTCCCTGGCAGAACATTAATGGCGTGGTCATTGCACGGACGGTCGAAGAATTGCACATGGGAAGCAACATCAACCGCGAAACGGCGCTGACGGAAAAGGGCGAACGCAACCTGGCACGCCTGGACAACCCTCCCGATCCGAACAAACACGACATACTGACGGGTTCAAAATCCGACGGCACCGCCTTCCCACCAGGTGACGACCGCACATGCGGAAACTGGACCAAGAGCGGTGAAGGCAGCGCCATGGTAGGACACCACGACCGCATGGGTATTACCAATGACGAAGCGGGGCGTTCATGGAACTCTTCGCACCCATCGGCCGGATGCAGCGACCCTGCACTGGTGAAAACCGGTGGCGCCGGCCTGCTTTACTGTTTTGCGGTGAATTGATTCGAATTTGAACCTGCGATTCAGGTCTTCGCAACAATGATAGCCGTCAAGATGCCCTGCATGATCGCGTACGGCGCAGGCGGGCAACCCGGTACCGCAACATCAACCGGTATCACGTTGGAGACCCGTCCGCAGCTCGCGTAGCTCTCGCCGAAAATTCCCCCGGTGCATCCGCAGTCGCCGAGCGCCACCACCAGCTTGGGATCCGGGGTCGCTTCATAAGTGCGCCTGAGCGCGGTTTCCATGTGACGGGAAACCGGCCCCGTTACCAGCAGCATGTCTGCGTGACGCGGGCTGGCCACGAACTTGATGCCCAGTCCTTCGATGTTGTAGTAAGGATTGCTCAACGCATTGATCTCGAGTTCGCATCCGTTACATGACCCGGCGTCGACATGACGTATCGCCAGCGCGCCGTGAAAATGCGCCAGGACTTCCGCCTTCAGACGCTGCGCAACGACCCGCAACGATTCATCCGTAGTCGGCGGCGCCTCGGTCTTGATGCCCGTAATCGCGATCTGTTTCAAAATCTGATACATGTTGATTCCATTAACGCTGTGTAAAGCACCATGCCGTGTCCCCTTTACCGTTCACCACTCACCACTCACCACTCACCGCTTACCGCTTACCGCTTACCGTTCACCATCCTAAAGGTCCTGCCCGCTGTACGACAAATTGAACGATTTGTTGATCAGCGGAAAATCGGGAACAATATTTCCCAGCACGGCTCGTTCCAACAACGGCCAGTTCTGCCACGACGGATCGTGCGGATGACAGCGCCTGATGCGGTTGGCGGCGCCGGTTTCAAGCGCGATCAGCACTTCGCCACGCCATCCTTCTACCCAGCCGACACCGAAAGCATACTCGGGCGCATCCGGAGTCTGTATCAAGATATCGCTGGAAGGTAGGTTGGACAATATTCGCTCTATCAGTCGCAACGACTCTACGATCTCGTCCGCGCGTACCGTGGCCCGTGCCGCGACATCGCCGCCGGTGCGGACCACCATGTTCAAGCCCAGCTCGTCGTAAGGCGACGATGGTATCTGGGCACGCAAATCGCACGCGACACCGCTGGCACGTCCGGCCAGCCCGCCCAACCCCAGCCGCGCGGCGTGATCCTGGCGTATGCGGCCGCAGTCCACAAAGCGATCCTGCAACCCTGCATGGTCGATATAGATGGCGCGCAACGTTACAACCGTTTTCACGATCTCTTTAAGCTCGTGCCGTATCCTGTCGATACCATCGGCGTCGACATCGCGGGCAACGCCGCCAGGGCAGATTACGTCCATCAGATAGCGATGACCAAACAGCGCGGCATTGGTACGTAACATGTCTTCCCTGAGCCGGGAAAACTGGGCGAGCCCGAATGCAAGTCCCGCATCGTTGCCCATGTATCCCAAATCCCACAGATGTTGGCCGATGCGTTCGCGCTCCAGAAACAGTGCGCGCAGCCACAGTGCCCGTGGCGGCGGTGTAATCCCGGTCACGCCCTCCACCGCCATCGCATATGCCCATGCATAGGCGACAGTGGAATCACCGGAAACACGGCCGGCCAGCCTGGCGCCCTGAGCGAGAGTCATGGACTCAAACCGTTTCTCTATGCCCTTGTGCTTGTAGCCCAGCCGCTCTTCGAGTTTCAGCACCCCTTCGCCTACGACGGAAAAACGAAAGTGTCCGGGCTCTATCGTGCCAGCATGCACCGGTCCGACCGGAATTTCGTGTACGCCTTCGCCCTCGACTTTGACAAACGGGTAGGCGTCGACACCATTCGTGCAGGTTGCGGCATCATCGAAGTCGCGGCGCAGAGGGAATGTATTTTCCGGCCACGCCGCGTGGCGCAGCCACTTGCGCTGATCTACCGCGCCATCCGCGCGCAACCCAAGCAGATCGTGCACCGCGCGCTGCATGCGATTCGCCGAGGGAAATATCGCAGCGATATCCGGATAGCTCCCCTTGGCAGCCGGCAATGAAAGCACCATCAGCCGCGACTGCCACGCGAGCGCCACATGCACGCATAAAGCCGCTCCGCGATCGGTATCGTCCGTACCCCACAACGCGACCAGACGGCCGCCAGCATCCCTGACGTGGAGGCAGGCCTCACGCCATTGATCCGCGTCTACGCAACCGTGCCATACCGGCATCGCGCCGGGCAATTGAGTCACTTGAATCTGAAGATCTTCAAATCTCATATGTCGTTTTCAGGATTGGGGATAAATGAGTCAATGGCACTACCTTAAGGTTCTCTGGTGCTATGCGCAAAGAAAGGCTGTAACTTTTGGACAACTGGCTCAATTCAAACTCCCAACGCAGGGGACGCGGTGGAGGCAGAGGTTCGCAGAGGAAAACCCATATTTTCGATTGGACCAACCTCTTACCCCGCGCATCGCTGCGTCCTCTGCGTCCACCGCGTTGAGCGGTTGAGCTTCTTAAAGTAGCACCATTGATTTCTCATTCCTCATTCCAAAATCCTATCCCACCAACTGTGCCGCCTGCCGATACCAGACAGCAAGATACGGCGGTATGTAAAGTCCCAGCAGCAACACTATGCCCAGATGCACGAATACCGGAAGGAGCGCGGGCCGATGCGGCAATCGCTGCAGGGTGGCCACCCCGAATACCATGGGTTGCACCTTGCCGAAAATCGCCGCGAAAGAAACGCCCAGTGCCACCAGCAGGAACGGCGTCGCCCACGGTTGCTCGTGCATGGTTGCGGTAAGCAGCATGAATTCACTCGTAAAAACGCCGAACGGCGGCATGCCCAGTATCGCCAGGCTGCCCAGCATCAGCCCCCAGCCTATGGTCGGATTACTGTCTATCAAGCCACGGATGTCCGCCATGATCTGTGTGCCCGATTTCTGCGCGGCATGACCGACCGCGAAGAAAATCGCAGACTTGGTCAGCGAGTGCACCGTCATGTGCAACATCCCGGCAAACGAAGCAACCGGACCGCCCATGCCGAATGCAAAGGTCATCAATCCCATATGTTCTATGGACGAATACGCAAACAGGCGTTTGATATCCTTTTGCCGGGGCAGCAGAAATGCCGCCACCACTACGGAGAGCAAGCCGAAGCCCATCATCAGATTCCCCGCGAAATGACTACCCAGCGCACCGTCAACCAGCACTTTGGCTCGGATGATTGAATATAGCGCAACATTGAGCAGCAATCCCGACAACACCGCGGATATCGGCGTCGGGCCTTCCGCATGTGCATCGGGCAGCCAGTTGTGCAGCGGAACCAATCCGACTTTCGTGCCATAACCGACCAGCAGAAAAACAAACGACAGCGCCAGCACGGTCGGCTCCAGTTGACCCTTGACCTCGTAAAGGTGCGTCCAAAGCAATGCGGTTCCGCCAGCGCCCAGCACTTTCTCGGCGGCGAAGTACAACAGGATCGTGCCGAACAAAGCCTGCGCCAGCCCCACGCCGCATAATATGAAGTATTTCCATGCAGCTTCCAGACTTGCCGGTGTGCGATATAAGCTAATCAGCAATACAGTCGTCAGCGTTGCCGCTTCCATCGCCACCCAAAGTATGCCCACGCTGTTCGTCAACAACACCACCAGCATCGCAAAGGTGAACATCTGATACATGCTGTGATAGAGCCGTAGCCGGCCCGGCGTCAGCTTGCCCTTCTGCAACTCGATGCGCATGTAGGGACGGCTGAACAATGTCGTCGTAAACGACACAAATGCCGTCAACGCGACCAGAAATACATTGAAGGAATCGACGAAAAACATCTGGTCCCATACCAGTAGCGGTCCGTCTGCGATGATGCGTGCGGTAAGCGCCGCCGATGCCAGAAAGGTGAGCAGACTGATGCCCGAGTTGAGTTCGGGCGCGAGCGAACGGTGGCCCCAAAGCGCAAGCACGAGGCCGCCGGCGAATGGAACAAGCAAAAGAACCAAAAGTTCCATCAGCGCTCCTTCAGCTTCTCAAGATGATGAATGTCCAGGGATTCGAATTTCTCCCGGATGTGGAAGAAAAACACGCCGAAGATCAGGGTACCCACCAGTACATCAAGCGCGATGCCGAGTTCGACTACCATGGGCATGCCATAGGTCGCTGATGTGGCAGCAAAAAACAAACCGTTCTCCATGGCGAGAAATCCAATCACCTGCGAGATGGCCTTGCGCCTGGTGATCATCATCAGAAAGGCGAGAAATATGCAGGCGGTGGCAATACCCAGTGTGCTCTTGGCTATCGTGTCGGAGAACTGCGATATAGGCGCGGCGAGATTGAATGCAAAAATGACCAGAACGATGCCTATCAGCAGCGTTGCCGGAATATTGAGCACGCTCTCGACGTCCCAGCGCACGTTGAGTTTGCGTATCAGACGATGCATGATCCACGGCAACAGCATCACCTTGAGCACCAAGGTCAACAGCGCTGAATAGTACAGGTGCGTCTGGTGCGTCGCATACGCCACCGTCAGCGTCGATATGACCAAAACCAGCCCCTGGGCCGAAAACAGGTTGATCAGAGACCGTATGCGGCGTTGCGTGAGCATCGCGAATGCAAGCAACAACAGCAATGCCGCACACAGGTTGATGATCTGGGCGTGTAAGGGCAGATTCATGTTTCAAGCAGAAAATGAACCAGCATGCCCAATGTGGCAAGCATGAATGCCGTGCCAAGAAACTCGGGGGCACGAAATATGCGCATCTTCGCCGACAAAGCCTCCAGCAACGCAAGCCCTGCGCCGGCAATGGTCAGCTTCAGCGCGAGGGCTGCCAGCGCGACCGGAATCCCGGCCCAATCACCTGCCTGCGCGATACCCCAAGGCACGAATATGGCTATGCCTATCGTGACGTAGGCAGTAAGTTTGAGGCTGGCCGCCCATTCGACCAGCGCCAGATGGCGTGCCGAATACTCAAGTATCATCGCCTCATGGATCATGGTCAGTTCAAGGTGCGTGGACGGATTGTCTATGGGTATACGGCCGTTTTCGGCCAGCAGCACCATCACAAACCCCGCTGCCGCAAATGCCATGCTGGGATAAATCACGAGATCACCGTGGCCCAGCGTCTCGACTATGGTTACCAATGAAGTCGACTGGCTGATCAGCGACGCAGTGAACAACGTCATCAGCATCGCCGGTTCGGCCAGAAACCCTATCATCATTTCGCGCCGCGCGCCCAGCGTCCCGAAGGACGTCCCCACATCCATGCCGGCGAGTGCTATGAACACGCGGGCAAATGCGAACAAGCCCACCAGAGCGATCACGTCCGCGGCGGGCGCAAACGGCAACGACGTTGCCAGCACCGGCACGATCCCGCCCGCCAGCCACATGCTGCCGAACAAAATGTAGGGCGTCGCCCAGAATAGCGGCGATGCGTTGTGGGCGAGCACTGCGTCCTTGTGGAACAGCTTGTTCAACACTTTATAGGGCTGCCAGATGCCGGGGCCGCTCTTGTTCTGCAGCCACGCCCGGCACTGGTTGACCCAACCCACCATCAGTGGTGCAATCAGCAGCACCAGCACCGACTGAAGTATCTGGAAGACTATGCCGCTCGCAACGTTCATTTGACGAACACCAGCAACGCAATCAACGTCACAAAGCTGTAAAGCAGGTAAACAGAGATACGCCCCTGCTGCAGCTTGCCGACCTGGTCGGACAAGTAAGTGGTCAAACGTGCTATCGGCCTGTACAGCACGTACCAGTGCCAGTCCTCAACGGTCTGCCTGAATACCGGGGCGGCATCATCAGGGCGCGGAACCTGACGCCGGATTCGATACAGCGGCGCAAAGATCTGGCGTATCGGCTGACCAAAGGCATCGGCGCTGTCCTGCATACGTAATGTTTGCTCGGGAAAACCGCAGTCCCACGGCGCAGCGCGGCGCAACCGGCCGCGATAGAGCCGGCGTACACCCAGAAATGTCACACCAAACACCACCATGATAGCCAGCAGAAATATCAACGGACTGTAGCTGGCCTGCGTACCTGCGGTCGGCACCAGCCATAGCCAGCCCGACGCCAAAGCTTCAGCGCTCAATCCGGATCCGATCAGCGACAGGCAAACCGCATTGAGCTCGCCGATCACGAAGACCGGAAAGATACCAAGCAGGACACATCCGATGGTCAGCCATACCATGCCCGCAAGCTCCCATCCGCCGGCTTCGCGCGGCGCCTCGGCCAAGGACAGTCGGGGCTGACCGAGAAACGCAATTCCGTACACCTTGACAAAACACATGCCGGTCAACGCGCCCGTCAGCGCCAGCAACGCCGCGGCTATGGGCACCAGACTGCGCACCACGCTGCTGCTCAGCTGAGAGGCCTGCAACGACACCTGAAATGTCAGCCACTCGGACACAAACCCGTTCAGTGGCGGCAACGCCGAGATCGCCAGTACACCAACCAGAAACACCACCGCCGTCTTGGGCATGTAACGTATGAGTCCGCCCATCTGATTCAGATTCCACAAAGTGGTGGACTTGAGGATGGCGCCCGCACCGAGAAACAACAGTCCCTTGTATACCGCGTGATTGAGCGCGTGGTAGAGCGCTGCAATCAGGCCCAGCGCGCCCGCCACTGGTTGTCCGCTGCCTATGAAAACCATCGACAATCCGATGCCCGTCAAGACGATGCCTATGTTCTCCACCGATGAATAGGCCAGCAGGCGCTTGAGATCGTTCTCGGCAAGCGCAAACAATATGCCGAACAGCGCCGTGGCGCTGCCGACCAGCAGTACCAACAGTCCCCACTCCCAGCGTATATTGCCGATGAGATCGTAAACAACGCGTACCAGCCCGTAGATCGCCGTCTTGAGCATGACGCCGCTCATCAGCGCCGAAACGGGAGAAGGCGCCGCCGGATGTGCTTCCGGCAGCCACACGTGCAGCGGCAACATGCCCGCCTTGGCGCCGAAGCCCAAAAATGCCAGCAGAAACGCCAAGCTGGCCCAGTTGTCACCGAGCCCGGCCTGACGCAAAGCGTCAAACGTATAGTCGCCGCGGCCTCCCTGTAATACCCCAAAGCACAGCAAAATGCCAAGCGCCCCGATATGCGCAACAACCAGATAGATGAAACCCGCCTTGCGGTTCTGCTCTTCATGGTGCTCGGTGGTGACCAGAAAATACGACGCCAGCGCCATTGCCTCCCATGCAACCATGAACAGATAAGCGTCGTCGGCAATCAGCACAACCGTCATGCTGGCAAGAAACACATGGTATTGCAGGCTCAACAGCGCCAGTGCCGCAGGCGCCATGCCGCGGAAATAACCCGTTGAGAAGAGCGACGTACCAAACGCAACGCCACCCAGCAGCATGAGAAAAAAGCCTGACAACGCATCGACCCGCACATGAAACGGCAGATCTGGCAGACCTGCGGGCAGGATTGCTACACTGGGCGGCGCCCCTATCGCGCCTAAGCCCGTGATCGCCAACAGCAGCGCCACCAGTGCGCCGCACGGAAATATAAAGTGTGTGATAAATCGCGGCGCCCGCACAAACGCCAATCCGGCCACACCCAGCCCGATCCACACCACCGCCAGCGTGACCACGGTTTCGACCGGCTGCGGAAGTGACACGTCCATCATCATTTTGTGAGATCAGGCGGAAGACAGGGACACCGACGGGCGCTCTCCGCCATTAAACCCAGAAGCGACTCGAAAAACTTGCAACGAATATTCTAGCGCAAAAACCCTGAGCCTTTGATGGTTATTGTCCGGCGAGATGAATGCTACGGACGTATGTACGCCCAGCCTTGCTGTTGTTTCAGCATCAGTTCCACGACACCAGCTTTCACGTAGCCGATGTTCGGCAACATGTCCTCGCGCACCACTTTGGTATTGGTCATGGTGTTTTCGCACGCCATGATCTTGACACCCTGCGCAAGCGCGTCGCTTATGCGCGCCGACAGGGCGGAATCCAGCTTCAGCATGGGCAGGCCCGGGCCATACGCAACCAGTTCGATCTCAACATTATCTTTGCCCAGATCCTGTTGCACGTTTCTGACATTATTCAGCGCAAGATTCCATTTCGCGGGATCGTTGTCGCTGACCTGGAAAATGACACGGTGCCTGGCATCGCCACGAGTCTGAGCATGCGCCGCCGACACGGGCAGCAGATTCACGAAGAAAAGCAGCAAGGTACAGGCCAACACAGTAAAAACACGGCTCATGGAAATCTTCCAAATGTTGAAGCTAAAATACATGTGTCGGCATTCTAACCTGCTCGCCGCATCAAACCATCGGCACTCGTCCCATCCATGTCCATCGTCAAGCATCTGATCGTTTCCGGGCGCGTCCAGGGCGTCGGCTTCCGCCATTTCGTGAGTCGTACGGCACACGAATTGCACGTCACAGGCTGGGTACGAAACCGGCATGATGGCAGCGTCGAAGCGATGATTTCCGGCACGTCCGAAGCAGTGCATACACTCATTGAGCGGGCGCGTCACGGCCCGCCGCATGCCATGGTATCCGGATTAAGAATATCCGAAGGGCACGGCAGTTTCGAGCGATTCGACACCTTGCCGAATGTTTGATTCGGCCCGCGCCTTGCGGCACCTTGGGCAGGCTGCTATGTTGAACGCATGTTACATGCACCTTGGCGCTTCTGGGTAGATCGCGGCGGCACCTTCACCGACATCGTCGCACGCAAGCCCGTTGGCACGCTGGTCACGCACAAGCTGCTGCCGAGCAACCCCGAACAATACCGTGACGCCGCAGTGGCGGGAATCCGTCACCTGCTACAGGTGCCTGACGGTGAGCCCATGCCCGTCGACCGCGTTGCCGAGGTGCGCATGGGCACTACGGTCGCGACCAACGCATTACTGGAGCGCAAAGGACAAAAAACGGTCCTTGCGGTAACACGCGGATTCCGGGAAGCCCTGAGAATCGCGTACCAGGACCGGCCGCGCATTTTCAACTGCCACATCCAGTTGCCTGAACTGCTCTACTCGCACGTCATCGAAATCGTCGAACGCTTGGGCGCCCACGGTGAGATCCTGACCGGCCTCGACAAGGATAGTACCTGTACAGCCTTGAAACGCGCCTACGACGAGGGCTATCGCTCCATTGCTATTGTCCTCATGCATGGCTACCGCCATCCGCAACACGAACTCGAGATCGCCAACATGGCGCGTGCGATCGGATATGGCAACATATCGGCGTCTCACGAAGTCAGCCCGATGATCAAACTGGTGAGCCGCGGCGACACCACAACGGTGGATGCGTATCTATCTCCTCTGCTGCGACGATACGTGGAACAGATCTCGACCGCCCTGAAGAATATGCCGCTGTGCTTCATGCAGTCGAACGGCGGCCTCGCCGAGGCGCAACACTTCCGCGGCAAGGACGCGATATTGTCGGGTCCCGCGGGGGGCGTGGTCGGCGCGGTGCGCACGGCGCTCGCCGAGGTACACAACAAGCTCATCGGTTTTGACATGGGCGGCAGCTCGACGGACGTATGGCATTTTTCCGGATGCGCATTAAGCGACATGGAACGTTCTTTTGAAACCCGCGTTGCGGGCGTGCGCATGCGCGTGCCTATGATGAACATACATACGGTAGCCGCCGGTGGCGGATCCATACTGCATTTTGACGGCGCGCGATCGCGTGTCGGCCCTGAATCCGCCGGCGCCCATCCTGGCCCTGCCTGCTACCGGCGCGGCGGCCCGCTCACGTTGGCCGATTGCAATGTGATGCTCGGCAGGTTACTGCCGGAATACTTTCCCGCCGTTTTCGGTGCCGACGGCAAACAGTCACTCGACACGGAGTCGGTAGCGCGTGAATTCAGGCAACTGGCGCGCCACATGACGGATGCAACCGGTCATGACCATGCGCCCGAGCACATCGCCGCCGAACATATCGAGATTGCCATCAGTAACCTGGCCAATGCCATCAAACGTATCTCCGTGCAGCGCGGTCACGACGTATCCGATTACACGCTGTGCTGCTTCGGCGGCGCCGCGGGACAACATGCGTGCCAGGTTGCCGATGCGCTGGGCATGAAACGCATACTGATACATCCGCTGGCGGGCGTGCTTTCGGCGTACGGCATTGGACTTGCCGATCTCACGGAGTTGCGCGTGCAGTCGGTGGAAGTTGTGCTCGCGGATGGCAATCTCCACCTATTGCAGGAGGAAATCCAGAAACTGAGCGATGCCGCTGATCGCGAACTGCAGCTACAGGGCGTGTTACCACAGCACATCAAGCTCGCCGCGAGCGTCCACATTCGATATGAAGGCACGGACACAGCCTTGCCTGTTGCGGTGGGCGATATTATGGAAATGAAAAACGCGTTTGAATCCGCGTACCGGATGCGCTACAGCTTCCTGATGCCGGCACGCACCTGCCGGACATCACGGTCATTACACCGGTCTTCGCGGATGACGGCGCGTCCATTATCTTCTACGTCGGTTCACGCGGCCATCATGCCGATATCGGCGGCATGACACCCGACTCTATGCCGCCCGCGAGCCGAATGATCCACGAAGAAGGCGTACTGATCGACAACTTTCTGCTGGTTGAAGCAGGCCGGTTGCGTGAAACCGAGACTGTTACCCTGCTGTCATCCGGCGCCTATCCGTGCCGCAATATCGCGCAAAACATGGCTGATCTGCGCGCCATGATCGCAGCCAATGAAAAGGGATCGCAGGAACTGCGCCGCATGGTGCAGCACTATGGACTGAAGGTCGTGCACGCCTATATGCAACACGTACAGGACTATGCCGAAGCGTGCGTACGGCGTGTCATCGAGCGGCTACACGACGGCGAGTTCGAATACGCGATGGATCACGGTGCCGTCATCAGGGTAGCCGTCCGCGTTGATAAAATCAAACGCAGCGCCGTTATAGACTTTACCGGCACCAGTGCGCAACTCGACAACAACTTCAATGCGCCTACCGCGGTGTGCCTGGCGGCGGTACTTCACGTACTCCGGTCGCTCGTGAATGAAGATATTCCGCTCAACGCGGGATGCATGCGGCCCCTGGAGGTCATAATTCCGGCAGGCTCCATGCTGAATCCGCGCTTTCCGGCCGCCGTCGCCGCCGGCAACGTCGAAACATCCCAGTGCGTGACGGACGCACTCTACGGCGGGACCGCCATCAATACTATGAAACCATCGCCGGCGGATCCGGCGCCGGTGACGGCTTTGACGGAACCGACGTCGTGCAGACCCGTATGACAAACTCCCGGCTCACGGACCCCGAAGTGCTGGAATCGCGGTATCCCGTATTGCTCGAGGAATTCTCAATTCGCAGGGGCAGCGGTGGCCGCGGACGTTGGCGGGGCGGCAACGGCGCGATGCGCCGTCTGCGCTTTCTCGAACCCATGACCGCCGCACTCATGTCCGGACATCGCACCGTTCGTCCGTATGGCATGGCCGGCGGCGAAGCCGGAATGACGGGCCGCAATTACGTCATACGCGGCGATGAATCCGTAATAAACCTTGAAGGCTGTGACTCGGTTGCGGTTCATGCCGGGGATACGTTTGTCATCGAAACGCCGGGCGGCAGCGGGCATGGTCACCTCCTGTCCCAGGGGACCTGTCCAAACTCATGACATGCACTCGTCATTCCGGTGACAACCGGAATCCACAAAGTTTTCTCAGACGCTGTGTTGGCAAGGGATTGCCGACCCACTTCTTTACTTTACAGGGAATCGGACGTAATCCGCCCCCCGGATCGCCCGCTACTCCGCCGGCGGTTTGTCCTCAGGACGATCCGGTCCCGGCTCCATGCCCATCAGCCGCAGTATCCACGCAAAAACGAATCCCACCAGCAAAGGCCACGCCTGCATCAGCATGATGGCAAGCACCGCTGACGCACCGTACGTAAACGCGATGAGAAACAACCCGGGATGGCGTGTCCGATGAAACGCGAACAGCATTACCATCGCAAGAAAGATGAATATCGTGGAGAATATGTAGACAAGAATTGCCATTGCGAAATCCCAAGTTTATTGCCGCATTTTACACGGCTCGACAGAAGAACCCACGTGATATGCCATAACAGGAAGGTCTGTGCATGAAAAGTATCCGTCGCCACGTGAACATTCGCGATCACCGGCAGTACCGCGGAAGAATGATGCCAAAAGTGCTTCTTGCAGCACGGTGGACCATCCCCGGACTCCTGATATTCGGATGCGCTTTCGTATCGGCGCAGGAGTTTCCTTCCAAGGCCGTGCGTATCGTTACCTATGCGCCCGGCGGCGGAACTGATTTTGCGTCGCGCGTGATCGCCCAGGGGCTCGCGATCAATCTGGGCTGGCAGGTGATCGTCGACAACCGGCCAGGTGGCATCATACAGGGCGAAATTCTGGCCAAATCAGCGCCGGACGGCTACACACTATTGCTGAACGGCGCCAGCTTGTGGCTCGCGCCATTCATGCAGGACAACGTGCCTTACGATCCGGCGCGGGATTTTTCAGCTATCACATTGGCCGTCAGCGCACCAAATATCCTGGTAGTACACCCGTCCCTGCCCGTCAAGTCCGTGCGCGACCTCATCGAACTCGCCAAGGCACGCCCCGGCGCCATCAACTATGCCTCGGGATCGAGCGGCACTTCAACACATCTCGCGGGCGAGCTGTTCAAAACCATGGCGGGCGTCAATATCCTGCGCATCCCCTATAAAGGCGCGGGTCTGGCCATCAACGATCTGATCGGCGGACATATGCAACTCATGTTCCCGAATGCCACTTCGGTCACTCCACACATAAAATCAGGACGATTGAGAGCGGTTGCGGTTACCAGTGCAAGGCCTTCGGCCCTAGCGCCCGGGCTGCCTACGGCATCGGCATCCGGCCTGCCCGGCTACGAATCCGGAACAGTCTATGGAATATTCGCACCGGCAAGAACGCCGCCTGCGGTTATCAGTCTGCTCAACCGCGAAATAGTGCGCGTGCTCGGTCAGGCGGAAACCAAAGAAAAATTTCTCGCCGCCGGCACTGAAACCGTCGGCAGCTCCCCAGAGGAATTCGCCGCCACGATCAAGTCCGAAATGAGCAGGCTGGGCAAACTGATCAAAGATGCCGGTATACGAGGCGAATGATCCCCATGCATGCGCTCTGAGTCACTCACACGGGGCGGCCGTCACGATCCGCAGTAGCCTGCGGCTTGACACGTGAACGCACCATGTCGATATGCTGTCGCAGCGTGTACAGCTGGCTATTGTACGAAATCGGTACCGACAGCCGATTCACTCTATCCTCGATCTGATCCAGCCTCGCACTGAATTTTGCCGACGTTTCGTCCGCGGCACTGTTATCCAGTTCGCCTTCGATTACCCGCAGTTGCCCGTAGTTTCGGTTGATGCGCGAGCTGATGCGCCAGTCATAAAGGGCAGGCAAGATGCGGGCCAAGGGGATCAGGAGTGCAAAAAAGGGCACCAGCAGCACGATCATGCGATCGACGAATATGGCAGCCCAAAAAGGCAGAAAGCGCTGCAGGAACGAAGGGCCCGACTTGTAATAGCGCTCCGCCTCGGGACTGACCGGGAAATCGCCGCCCTTAACGAACGGAAACTGCCCTTTATCCTGGAAAAGACCGGGCGCACCGTGCACTTCCATGCCTGCCGCCGCAAGCAATCCTACAATTGCCGGATGTAACTCTTCGCGTACCACCAGATTCGCGGTCGTCGCCAGCAAGTGCACGTCCTGCCCCGGAATGTTCTGGCGCAAATCGATACCGCCCATGGGCAGGACTATCGCCGACAGGAACGGGAAGTTTCGTGCATAACCTTCCGCCTGTACAAAGCTCATGAGACGTACTTTGGGCTCGCGCAACAGCGTCGCAACCGCGGCAGACTGATGGCCCGCAACGAGCAGTACAGCGTCGATTTCACCCTGCTGCAAAGCTTTTGCAGCCGCACTGCCCGTCAACTCGGAGAGCTTACCCTGAGGAACGGAAATGCCATTTGCGGTGAGCAGCGCGGTTGCAAGCCTGCGCGTGCCGCTGCCTTCCGGTCCGATCGCAAGGCGGCGCCCTTCTAGTTGGGTGAGTCGGTCGATGGTTCCAGACACACGATGGAAAATCCATACGGGCTCAAAGTACATGCTGCCCAGCGAGCGCAAATCCGGTGCGTCATCGGCTACCCCTATACCCCCTTGCACGAAACCGATATCGATGCCGGAGCCTTCCTTCCTGAGTCGCTCGTAATTTTCTACAGCCCCTGATGACGGCTTAACTTCCAGAACGACATTGTGGCGCGCCAGGATTTCGCGATAGCGCTTGGCATAGGCAAAATATGCGCCGTCTTCGGCGCCCGCGCTGATCACGACGTAGTCAGGGGGTGCAGGCTTTACAAAATGCAGGGCGACCGCAAAACCCACGGCAACAACCAGTATCGCCGACCACCATGCAATCAGCATGTCGCGCAACAAAACACTCTCGCCGACGGAAGGCGGAACCACTTGCGTTTATCCCCTGCCGGCATTCTCGTATCCTGCTGATTTAACATATGATTTACAATGGATATGCATGGGCCACGCGAGCTTAAACAGCCTAAAACGCGAAGCGGTGCTGCCCGCCATCCACGTGTATCACGTTGCCGGTGATGTAACGCGCGAGCGGAGAAGCCAGGCAAATCGCCAGATACGCGAGTTCTTCCGGCTCTCCAAAGCGCCCCATGGGAATTTCACGTTCGGCAAATTTTTTTATGCTTTCCTCGGTGTGTTTGCGCCGGATCTGCTCGCTCATGATCTGCCCTGGCGGAATGCTGTTGACAGTAATGCCATGCTTGGCAACTTCGCGTGATAAACCCTTGGCAAAACCGTGCACGGCAACTTTGGCGGGCGTTGTGCCATTCATGTGATCGGGTTCCGCCTTGCCACTGATGTTAATGATGCGGCCCCACTGATGCTTGATCATGTCCGGCACGATTGCTAGCGTCAACCGCCGCACCTGCGTGAAATTGAACGTCATCGCTTCTAGCCACTGATCGTCCGGCGCATCCAGCCATTTCCCGCCATCGCCACCGCCTGCGGAATTCACCAGTATGTTGACCTGCCCCAATCCGTTGAGCGCTTCCGCGGCCAGGTTCTTCGGCCCGTCGTCCTTTAGAAGATCGACCACCGCGATCTGCGGTTTCGGCCCGCCGGCCGCGACGATTTCCGCCGCCAGGGTGTCCAGCAATTCGCGCCTGCGCGCGGCCACGCATACTTTGACACCCTGCGCCGCCAGCGCCTTCGCAATCGCACGCCCTATGCCCGCGCTGGCCCCGGTTACGAGCGCAGTTTTCCCGTCCAGTCCCAAGTCCATCATGATCGTGCGCCCCTGTTCCACCTTGTTGTTTTCGGAAGCAAATTGTAGGCTCGGCACGATGGAGAATCAAGCAAAGCCGCCGACGGTCTCATGTGGAATCGCGCTATTATTGCAGCACTTACGTCACTTGAGGTGCGCACGCTCACGCCGTGTCTTATACCGAACCATCAAGCGGCTTGATTTGGAGACCCAATGTTGAATTCCCGTATTCGTGTCTGTTTGTGCTGCCTATCCTTGCTCATGAATGCGCTCCCGGCACTCAGTCAGACATTTCCCAGCAAACCCATACGCATAGTGACCTCGGACGCCGGCGGCGGCGGTGATATCGTCGCACGTGCCATCGCGCCGGCGATGTCCAGTGTGCTGGGACAACCAGTCATCGTCGACAATCGCGCCGGGGGCACCATAGCCGGGGACTTTGTAGCCAAGTCAATACCCGATGGTCATACGCTGATTTACTATGGCAACACTCTATGGCTGTTGCCGCTGATGCGCGAGCGCGTGCCGTACGACACGGTCAGGGATTTCGCGCCGATTTCGCTTGCGGTGACGTTGCCCAACATACTGGTCGTGCACCCATCGCTGCCAGTGAAATCTGTCAAAGAGCTGATTGCTCTGGCCCAAACGCGGCCCGGCGAGCTCAACTATGCGTCGGCCGCGGCCGGCACCTCCAACCACATGGCGGCGGAACTCTTCAAATCCATGGCTGGCGTCAAGATCGAGCGCATCGTCTACAAGGGCATAGGCGCCGCGCTGAACGACTTGCTGGGAGGTCACGTGCAGTTGTTGTTCGCCACCGCGACCGCGGGCGCGCCGCACATCCAATCGGGGCGCCTGCGGGCACTGGCGATCAGCACTACGCAGCCTTCGCCTGCCTATCCGGAATTACCGACGATAGCCTCGGCGGGACTGCCGGGCTATGAGTCGGCGTTGAACTCCGGGGCGCTGGCCCCCGCCAAAACGCCGGACGCTGTCATCAGGCGTCTGCATCAGGAAATGGTGCGGGCGTTAACCAGTCCGGATTTAAAGGAAAAATTTGCCAATATCGGTGTCGAAGTCGTGGCGAGCACACCGGAACAGTTCGCGGCGAAGATGAAATCCGAAATCGTCAGCATGGGTAAGGTCATCAAGGATGCAGGCATACGAGCCGAGTAAGCGACCGCGGCGGCATGGGTATGCCGCCCTACGATCCTGAACGGTCAATCCATCCTCTCCCGATGAGCATACGTATCTACACATCTAGGCACTGTGGAAGACGATCTATGTGGCGCGCAATTCCCCCCCCATCCCCGCCTTGTATGCTTTTTCATTTGAGTAGTAACGTGTTGGGTGCTAGGGCGGAGGAACCATGACCGTCCTTTCTGCCAGAAGTTTTTGGACAGACCGGGGAAGAGTTTCCCCGGTCTGCGCCAACGTCGATAAGGGATCGTACGGCGAATTTCGACCGGCGTTGAACTGCAAGGTAACGTGCGCGGAAGTTCACCGCCCCAGCATCTTTTGGTTTAGCGAGGTCTATCATGGATGACAATAATGTGGTGTACGGAGTGGATGTATCGAAGGCGAAACTGGTGATTGCGCGATGCGACGTGCAGGCGTATGCCCGGTGGTGGCGGCACAACTGGTGGCGGTGTTTAGCACACTGAGTTTTGTGCGCGCTAGCGCGTTCATCGCCTGCACCGGCCTCGATCCTCGCCCAGACGACTCGGGAAATAGTGGCGGCCGGCGGCGTCTGTCCAAACACGGACCGCCTCTGCTGCGTTGCCTGCTCTACAACGCGGGCATGGCCGCGGCTAACAGCAAAATATTTAAGCCGGTGTACACGCAACTGCGCGCACGCGGTTTGCAGACCACCGAGGCGATTGTCATCCTGGCTCGCAAACTGGCCCGTATTGCTTTTGCGCTCTATAGGTCCGGGGGGAGTCTTCGCTGCTCAAAAACATGTTAAGACCGCTTGACAAAAACCCTATGATCTTCCCCCGCAAAGGGGGAAGGAGTTGTGCGGCGGAGAAGTTTAGATAATTGTGATTGCACATCAGATTGAATCGCACCCGGGAATAACATTGCCGCGTAGGTCAATGCGCCCGATACAGTAAAATAGCGTCCTCACGCCCCGGTAGCTCAGTGGATAGAGCGGCCCCCTCCTAAGGGGCAGGTCGGACGTTCGATTCGTCTCCGGGGCACTCATTGAATCAATGGGTTAGCTTTGAATCAACAACGCCGCTAAACCTTTCCATCACACGCCCATCACAAATGAGGTGTGAGGTGGCGAATATCAGAGAACTGGGAAGTGGTAAGTGGCAGGTGCAAGTACGGCATCGGGGGATGCGTCCAGCGGTTAAGTCATTCAAGACAAAAACCGAAGCCGCACGATGGGCAAGATTGCTGGAGTCAGAAGTTGACCGAGGCGTATTTGTTGACCGCAGCGATTGCGAACAGACTACCGTTGGCGAACTGATAGACCGTTACCTATCCGAAGTCACGCCGAAGAAGAAGTCT